>NZ_JACTAH010000001.1:0-303077 GCF_014489115.1 Thauera sedimentorum
CCGAACAGGACCGTGAAACGAGAACGCGCCGATGATAGTGAGGATACCCTCGCGAAAGTAGGTCATCGTCAGACTAACCCACAAACAAACGCCGCTCGATCACAACGATCCAGCGGCGTTTGGTCGTATACCGCTCAGAGATCGTGTGACACGTTCGAGTCGGTGTAAACACTCGGCTATTGCACCTTTCCCGTAAGCACCCGGCAAACTCACCTGTCCAGTGCGCCGTGGTGCGCTGAAGATCGTGCCCACCAATTGTGATGGCGGACACCATGGATGTCGTCGTCCCTCGTGACCTGCACTGAGCAGAGGCGAGCCAAGGCGCTTATCGCCAGCGAGAAGCTGATGAACCCCCGGCGATAAGGCTGCTGAACGCGATGGGCGTTCGCTTCAGAGCAGGAAAAGCGTTGCCAGCCCGAGGAAGATGAAGAAGCCGCCCGAGTCGGTCAGCGCGGTGATCATCACCGAACTGCCAATGGCCGGGTCGGCGCCGAGGCGGATACGGATCATGGGGATGAGCACCCCGGCGGTTGCGGCGAGCAGAAGGTTCAGCGTCATCGCCGCAGTCATGACCATCCCGAGCGAGGCGCTGCCGTAGAGCCACCAGGCGAGCACGCCAAGCAGGCCGCCCCACACGATACCGTTGAAAAGGGCCACCCCGAGTTCCTTCTTCAGCAGGCGGTTGCGGGCATCCTGTTCGACCTGGCCCATGGCGATCGCGCGCACGATCATGGTGATCGTCTGATTGCCGGAGTTTCCGCCGATGCCGGCGACGATGGGCATCAGCGCGGCGAGCGCCACCAGCTTTTCGATCGAGCCCTCGAAAGCGCCGATCACCCGCGACGCGATGAAGGCCGTCACCAGATTGACGGCCAGCCATGCCCAGCGGTTCTTCACCGAGTCCCAGACCGAGGCGAAGATGTCCTCGCCTTCGCGCAGGCCGGCGTGGGCGAGGATCTCGTGCTCGCTCTCCTCGCGGATGAAGTCGACCACATCCGCGACCGTCAGGCGGCCGATCACCCGCTTCTCGGTGTCCACTACCGGCGCGGAGACGAGGTCATAGCGTTCGAAGGCCTGCGCTGCCTCGTCGGCGTCATCGTCGGGCTGAAAGCTGATGATCTGGTCGTGCTGCATGACCTCGTGGACTTCCAGGTCCGGGTCGGTGATCAGCAACTTCTCCAGTGTGAGGATGCCCTTGAGGTGATCCTCGCGGTCGACGACGAAAAGCTTGTCGGTGTGGTCGGGCAGTTCCTCGAAGCGGCGCAGATAGCGCAGCACGACTTCCAGGGTCACGTCTTCGCGGACGGTGACCATGTCGAAGTCCATCAACGCGCCGACCGAGTCTTCGGCGTAGGACATCGCCGCGCGCAGCTGTTCCCTGCCCTCGCTGTCGAGCGACTGGAACACGTCCTGGATGACCTCGGGCGGAAGATCCGGAGCAAGGTCGGCGAGCTCGTCGGCATCGAGCGTTTCGGCGGCCGCCTTGAGCTCGTGCGGGTCCATGGTCTCGATGAGCGACTCGCGGACCGCGTCGGACACCTCGAGCAGGATCTCGCCGTCCCGCTCGGCCTTCACCAGATCCCAGACGAACAGGCGTTCGTCCAGGGGCAGTGCCTCCAGCACGTAGGCGATGTCGGCCGGGTGGAGTTCGTCCAGCTTGGTCTGCAGTTCGGCCACGTGCTGCTTGTGCACGAGGTTCTCGACCAGCTCGTGGCGCGGCATGTCCTGTCGGTGGACGAGGCCTTCGACCAGCTTGTGGCGCGAGAGCAGTTCCTGCACTTCACGCAGGTGTTGCTGCACGTCGTCCGGGTGGCGTTCGTCTTCTTGGGTCATGGCGTTTGGGCGGACTGGGTGCGGATGGCGGGGGGAACTGCGGACCCTGCGGATTTTACGGACTTAGCACGGGCGGCGCGACCCCGGAGCGTCGCGTTGCGGCGCCTGTCTCAAGGGATGCGTGAATAATGCATCCGTTGCCGCACCCGTTCGGCATGCGCTGCGAGACGCGGGCCGAAACTGCGTTCGTAGCGGCGCGGATTGGGCAGCATGACTGCCAGCCGGGCCGCTTCCACCGGGCCGAGACGGTGGGCGGAAATGCCGAAGTGATGCTGGGCGGCGGCTTCGGCGCCGAACACGCCGTCGCCCCATTCGACCACGTTCAGGTAAACCTCGAGGATCCGCCGCTTGCTCCAGGTGGCCTCGATCATTACGGTGAGTACCGCCTCCTGCGCCTTGCGCAGATAGCTGCGCGATGGGGACAGGAACAGATTCTTCGCCAGCTGCTGGCTGATCGTCGAACCACCCGCCGCGGTACGGCCGCGCTCCTGGTTGCGTTCCAGCGCGCGCTGGATGCCTTCCCAGTCGAAACCCGTGTGGTCCAGGAAGCGGTCGTCTTCGGCTGCGACCACCGCACGCTTGAGATGTGTGGAGATGCGCTCGTAGGGCACCCACTGGTAACGAAGCTCGGCTTTCGGGCGATCCTGCCGGAGTTCTTCTAGCCTCAAGGCCATGAAGCTGGTCTCTTGCGGTGCCGCGTGCCGCCACCACAGGACCCAGCCGAAGAACCACAGCTGCGTCACCAGCAGCAGCGCACCCAGTACCGCGAGCACACGCCACAGCAAGCGCAGCGGCTTCTTCATCCGCGATCGATACTCGCGCGCAAATCGGCAAGCACGCTGGTCGTCTGCGGACGGACGCCGCGCCACAGCTGGAAGCTCTCGGCAGCCTGCTCGACGAGCATGCCCAGACCGTCGGCCACTGCGGCAGCGCCGTCGGCGCGCGCGGCGCGCATGAAGGCCGTGTCACCCTTGCCGTACATCATGTCGTAGGCAAGCGCGCCCGGTGCGTATACCCCGGGCGGCAGCTCGGGGCTCTGTGCCGACAAGCTGGCGGCCGTGGCATTGATCACGAGATCGAATGTCGAGCCGGCGAGCCCGGCGAAGCTGCTGGCGCGAAGCTCTGCGTCCCCGGCTCCCGCGCGGAAGCGATCGGCCAGCTCCAGGGCGCGGGATTCCGTGCGATTGGCGATCACCAGCGAGGCGGGGCCTTCCATGAGCAGCGGCAGGATTGCGCCGCGGGCCGCGCCGCCGGCGCCGAGCAACAGCACGCGCCGGCCGGCGAGCTGGCGGCCGAGATTGTGGGTCAGATCGCGCACCAGGCCGGCGCCGTCGGTGTTGTCGCCGTACGCCTGGCCGCCGTCGAAGGCCAGCGTGTTGACCGCGCCTGCCGCCTCGGCTCTTGGGCTCAGACGGTCGGCGAGCTCGAAAGCTTCCAGCTTGAAGGGTGCGGTGACATTGAGCCCGCGCCCGCCCGCAGCGCGAAAGGCCGCCACGGTCGCGGCAAAGCCGTCCAGCGGGGCAAGCAGTGCTTCGTAGTGGAGCTCCTGCCCGGTCTGCGCGGCAAACTCCGCGTGGATGAGAGGGGACTTGCTGTGGGCAACGGGGTTGCCGACGACGGCGTAGCGGTCCATGCGGGGCGGCTCAGTTGGCGCGCATCTGGTCTGCGCTGGTGAAGGTCCAGGTGCGCGTGATTTCCAGTAGGTCGGTGTCGGCGCGGATGTCGGGCGGGAAGGGCGCGAAGGGCGAGGCGAGCTGGATGATGCGCCGCGCGGCGTCGTCCAGCACCTGGTGCCCCGAGGAGCGCACGATGTCGACCGTCTCGACCCTGCCGTCAGCGCGGATGGTCACGGTGAGCATCAGGCTGCCATACAGCTTGCCGCGCGCGGCCTCCGGGTAGTTGAGCGTGCCGATGCGCTCGATTTTCTGGCGCCAGTCTTCCACGTACTGGGCGAAGCGGTACTCGCGTGCCCGCGCGCCGATGGACTTGCGTCGCGGGCGGCGTGAGTACTCCTGCATGTCGCGCTCGATCTGCGCCTCCAGGCGCGCCATGGCCGCGGCGCTGTCGAGCAGGTCCAGGCCGGTCGTGGGGCGTGGCGTCTCGCGCGGTGTTTCCTGAGGGCGCGCAGCGGACAGCGTCGCTTCGGCGCGCGGCGCCGTCAGCGCCTGCGGGCGGGGGGTGTCCACCGCTTCCGCGCGACGCTGGGCGTTGATCAGGGCGTCGCCCTGTTGCTGGGTCGGCTGCGGCGGCAGCGGGGAGCGCGGACGGAGCTTCTGCTCGGAGTTGCCGCCGCCATCGAGGTTCGCCTGGGCCAGCACCTCGGCTTTTTCGGGGGGCTTGCTGTGGCGTGCATTGACCAGCACGACTTCCAGGCCACTGTCGCGCTTCGGTTGCTTGGCAGGGTCGGGCAGGCGGAAGCTCACCGCGAACAGCAGGCTATGAACGATCAGCGAGACCGCGAAGGCGATCTTCAGCCGCATGTCGCGCCCGAACCAGCCTGCCGACGGGCCGCTTGCCGCAAGCGCGGGCGCAGCGAATGGCGTCGGGCGAGAGGAGGCGGCGGGCGTCGTCGGCATGGCCTGGATTCTACGATCCTTCGAAGAAGGACATGCCGTTTTCCGAGGGCTCCGGCTCGGCGAGGGTGGCGACGTAGCGCGCGTGCACCTCGACGTCGAGCAGGTCGCTGCCCTCGATCGCCAGCTTCACCCGGCTGCCCGGGTACTGCAGCGGCAGCGAGGCGACCTTGAAGGTCAGCGGTACGCTGTCCAGGCGCACCAGGTTGTCGCGCACCACGATGGCCTCTACTTCCTTGGGCGCCTGCTGGCGCAGCCAGCGCACGCACCAGTAGCGCTCCATCTGGCGCTGGAACTCGGCGTAGGCGGCGTAGGTGAGCTCGAAGTCGCGCAGCGCGGCCATCAGGTCGGTGGAGCGCGGCGCAAAGGCCGGCTCGCCGCCGGTGAGCACCGCGATCAGCTGCCACTGGTTGACCAGGTCAACGTAGCGGCGCAGCGGCGAACTCGACCAGGCGTAGCAATCCACCCCCAGGCCTTCGTGCGGGCCGCCGGTGGTGGTCATGCGCACCTTGCCGCCGCTCTGCACGCGATACAGGCCGGGCACGTTCACCTCGTCGAGCAGCTTGCCCCAGGTGGAGTTGGCCAGAATCATCAGCTCGGCGACCAGCTTGTCCATCGGCGAACCGCGTTTGCGCTGGCCGATGCTGACATAGCCGGGACCGTCGGCGGTGTCGGTCTGCCAGTCGACATAGAAGCTGTGATCGACCTGGTTCTGGTTGGACGAGGCCTTGCCGCGCCCGGCCTCCAGCACGGTGGCGAGGTCCCACAGCACGGTGAGCTCGCGCTTCCATTCGAAGTCCGGGCCACCGTCGTGCAGGGTGTGCTCGTTGAACACCGGCTCGATGTCGTGGTGGCGCAGGTTGGCGACGATGGGCACGATCTCGATGCGGCTCTCCTGGCCGGACACCGAGAGGTCGGCATTGACGTCGAGGTAGAGCGAGATCGCCGGGCAGTCGCGCCCGGCGGCCAGCGTGAAGCACTCGACCACTTCGTCGGGCAGCATGGTGATCTTGTTGCCCGGCATGTACACGGTGGACAGCCGCCGGCGGGCGATCGCGTCCAGCGCGGAGCCGCGCGAGAAACCGAGCGAGGGCGCGGCGATGTGGATGCCGACCCGCCAGCCGCCGGTGGCGCGCGGGGTCACCGAGAAGGCGTCGTCGATCTCGGTGGTGGTGGCGTCGTCGATCGAGAAGGCCGCCACCTCGGCGCGCGGCAGGCCGTCGGGCACCACGGGGGCGTCGAAGGTCGGGAAGTGCACGCCTTCCGGGAAGTACTCGAACAGGAAGCGGTTGTGGTGGAACTCGTAGCTGGAGGACAGTGCGCCGCACTTGAGCAGCAGCCGGGCGGCGGACAGCCCCGCATCCACGCAGGCCGCCTCCAGCGCCTTCACTTCGGGGCGGTTGCGGTCCGGGCGGTAGAGCAGCTGCGCCAGCATGCCGGAGAACTCCGCGGGCAGGCGGCCGGCGAGCAGCTCGTCGCGCATGCGGTCGATGGCCGCGGCCTGCTGGCGCTTCTTCTCCAGGCCCGCGAGCGCGGCCTGCAGGATGTCGGCCGGCGCCTTGCGGAAGCGGCCCTTGCCCTTGCGGTGGAAGTAGATCGGTGCGGAATGCAGGCGCAGCAGCACCGCGGCGGCCTCCACCGGCGTCGGCGCATGGCCGTGGTACTCGGCGGCGAAGTCGGCGAAGGCGAATTCCTCGTCGCCGCAGACTTCCCACAGGAACTCGGTGTCGAGCTGCTCGGCCTCGGCTTCGGCGCGCGCGAGCAGTTCGGCCGGCGCGGGTTCGCGGAAGTTCAGCAGCACGTTGGCGCGCTTGAGCTTGACCCGCTTGCCGTGGGTGGTCTCCACCTGCAGGGAGGCATCGTTATCAGCGAGGATGGTACCGGCCTTGAAGGCCCCGTCCTCTTCGAACAGCACGAACATCAGTGACCGCCGGAAATTGAGCAAGCCCGACAGTCTACCGGATTCACCCCGGCGCCGCGGGGGCGCGTCGCATGCTGCGCCCGGCGCGCAGCAGATCCAGCGAATAGAGCGCCAGCGCGGCCCAGATCAGCGCGAAACCGAGCAGCTGGCCGGCGTCGAAGGGTTCGCGGAACACCAGCACGGCGAGCAGGAAGTTGAGCGTCGGGGCGATGTACTGCAGGAAGCCCACCGTGGACAGCGGCAGCCGTTGGGCGCCGACCGCGAACAGCATGAGCGGCACTGCGGTGAGCACGCCGGCCGCCGGCAGCAGCCAGTCGGTGAACGCGCCGTGGCCGAAGGCGAGGGTGCCCTGCGCCGCCAGCCAGCCGAGGTAGGCGAGGGCGAGCGGGGCGGTGATCAGGGTCTCGACGAACAGCCCGCTCACCGCGTCGATCGGCGCGCGCTTGCGCAGCAGGCCGTAGAAGCCGAAGGTCAGCGCGAGGAAGAGCGCGATCCATGGCAGGCTGCCGACTTGTCCGACCCGCCACAGCACGCCGGCCGCGGCCAGCGCCACCGCAAGTTTCTGCAGCGGGCGCAGGCGTTCGCCGAGGAAGATGCGGCCGAGCAGCACGCTGACCAGCGGGTTGATGAAGTAGCCCAGGCTGGCTTCCACCAGCCGGTCGGCCGAGATCGCCCAGACGAAGACCAGCCAGTTGCTGCCGGTGAGCAGCGCGGTCAGCGCGAGCAGGCGCAGCAGCTGCGGCTGGCCGCGCAGGCGTGCGATGGCGCGAAAGCCGCCCGCGGCGGGCCACAGCGCCAGCAGGCCGGCGAGGAAGACCGCGGACCACAGCACGCGGTGGGCGACGATCTCGGAGGACGGCACGCTGCCCACCGCCTTGAAGTAGAGCGGTGCCAGACCCCAGATGATGAAGGCGGTGAGTGCCGCCAGCACGCCATTGCGCTGGCGCAAGGCGGCCGCTTGAGCAGGGCTCATCGGGCTGCCGAGGCAATCAGGGCGCTGGCTTCGACGGTGTAGCCCGTGCCGTCGCGGTGGTGCGCCAGTTCGTCCGCCACCGCCTCGCGCAGGCGCTGCTGCATGGGCTCGGGCAGTTGGGCCAGTGCTTCCGCTGCGCCGCCGGCAAGGCTGAGGAAGGCGTCCCAGTAGGCCTGCGCATCGTCGAAGCGGCAGCTGAAGCGGCAGGGCGTGATGCGGATGTCGGCAAAGCCCGCGTCGGACAGGGCCGCCTCCAGCACTTCGGGCGTGCCGAAGCGGAACACCGAGGGGCGCGCCACGCGCGGCGGTGGCAGCAGACGGGCGATGCAGGCCTGGGCGCGGCTGATCAGCGGCACCGCTTCCGCCGTACCCCATACCGACAGCACCAGCCGGCCGCCCGGGCGCAGTACGCGCCGTGCCTCGGCCAGCGCGCGCTCGGGGTGGGGGAACATGAACAGCGCCAGCCCGGCGAGTACGCGGTCGAAGGCGGCATCGGGCAGGCAGAGGTGCTCGGCGTCGGCCGCGGCGCAGGCCAGCGCGCTGCAGGCGTCCGCCTCGGCGCGGCGCGCGCCTTCGGCGAGCATGGCTTCGGCGATGTCGGTGGCGAGCACCCAGCCGTCCGGTGCGACCTTTTCGGCCACTTCGCGGGCCAGCAGGCAGGGGCCGCTGGCCAGGTCGAGCACGCTCTGGCCGGGCTGCAGCCGTGCCGCTTCGAGCAGCGCGTGGCCGAGCTCGGCGCGCAGGTGGGCGCCGTCGGCGTAGGCGGCGGCGATGCGGTTGAAGCCCTTGCGTTCCAGGGTCTTGAAGCGGCGGGCGTCGAAAGCGGGAGGCTGGGTCATTGCAGTCCGGCGAAGCCGAGGATGTCGTCGAGGTAGTCGTTCCAGCGCGAGAAGCCGTGGTCGCCGCCTTCCAGCACGGTCTGCCGGGCGCCGGCGTACCGGGCCACCGCGTCGCGGTAATCCAGCACCTCGTCGCCGGTTTCCGCCAGCAGCCAGAAGTTGTGCGGGCGGCTGATGCGCGGCACTTCGATCGCGCGCAGTTCGTCCAGATGGGCGCGCGTCAGTTCGAAGCGCTCGCCGGTGTACAGATTGTCCTGCCAGCCCAGCCAGGGCTCGAGCGACAGCGCGGCGAGCACGGCGGGGTTGACCAGCACCGCGCGCAGGTCGTGGCGCTCGGCCAGCCAGGTGGCGTAGTAGCCGCCGAGCGAACTGCCCACCAGGGTGGGGGCGCGTTCCGGGAAAGCGGCGCGCGCGCGGGCGATTTCGTCCTCGATGCGGGCGATCGCGGCGGCCGGGGAGACCGGCAGCTGCTCGCACCAGAAGCGGTCGGCAAGGCCGCGCCCGGCCATGTGGCGCTGCAGCGCGGTGGCCTTGATCGAGGCCGGGGCGGAGCGGAAGCCGTGCAGGTAGATGATCATTGCCGGGGTGCGGGACGCAAAGGGGGAAGTTTATCCGCGCGCGCCGGCATGCGGCCGGAACAGTTTGCGCGCCGACGGCCGGGCCGCTGTGCCCGTCAGGGGCTGGTCAGCGCTTCCAGCTGCGTCAGCCAGCGCAGCGCCTGCGCATCGCTGTCGCTGCACATCTCGCGCGTCGGGCGCAGGCTTGCGCACACCGCGGGACGACGCGGGTCGCCGAACAACCGGCACAGGCCGTGCTCGTCGAGCTGAACGCAGCGCACGCCGGCCGGCTTGCCGCCCTCCATGCCGGGAATCGGCGAGGAAATCGAGGGGGCGATGCAGCAGGCCGCGCAGCCGGGGCGGCAGTTCATGGCAGGAATGGACGGCTCAGTGCGCGGCGCGCACCGCCTGCCACCAGGCCAGCACCGCATCGATCTCGGCGGGGAGCAGGGTGGCGGGATCGCCGGTGAAGCGCTGCCAGTCGGCGCTGAGGCGTTCGGCCACCGCGGTGAGCACCGGGATGCCGCGCGCCGCGGCCAGGCCCATTTCCGCACGCAGACCGCCGCCGCCGGCCTCCTGGGCGCCGAACTTGTTGAACATCACCAGATCCGCGCCCTGCTCGATGGCCTGGCGTACCGCCACGGCGGCCTGCGCCAGCGCGCCGGTGTCGAGCCGGCAGGCGGTCGAGCCGCTGCCGAGGTCCTGGGTGAGATTGAAGCGTGCCCCGCTGGCGAGGTCTTCCAGCGCCATCGCGCAGGGATCGTCCGGGGTGGCGCGGGCATCGTGCTGCACCACGCCGCCCAGGCGCACGCCGCGTCCGGCCAGCGCGGCGGCGGTGGCGCGCATGAAGGCGCCGATGTCCAGCGTGGGCGGATAGACGACCGCGGCAATCGGCAGAGGGGCGGTGTTCATGGCAGCGGGGCGGGGGCGAAAGCGCGTATTGTCGCACCGCGGCGCGACGAGCCCAATCCCCCGGGCGGTTCAGGGGCAATCAGGGTCGTGCTGCCCCCACTCGACGACCTGCCAGCGCGCCGGCGCGATCTGCCAGCAGGCCAGCTGCCGGTTCTGCGGGGCGAGGCCGAAGGTGTCGTGGTCGATGACTTCTACCGCGGCGCGATACAGGGCGCAGGCGAGCGCTGCGGCGTCCTCCAGGCGGCCGGCTTCCAGGCCCTCGGGGGGCAGCGGCGGGCGGGCGGAGGACAGCACGTCGTGGTAGCTCGCCCAGTGCCGCTGGCGCAGCGCGTCGCCCAGCGCGGTACGCCGAGCCGGCAGCAGGGCGGGTTCGACCGCCTGGCCGAGCACGTTGGAGAACAGGATGGCCGCGTGCGGGTATTCCGCGGCCAGCGCGGCGGGGCCGTCCACCGCGGACAGGGCGTCCAGGGTGCCGAAGTGCCAGTCGATGCCGGGCAAGCGCCGGCGCAGCAGCCAGCGGGCGAGCGGGTCGGGCTCCAGTGCATGGACGCGGCGGAAGCGGGCGAGGAAGTCCGCATCCAGCGTGTAGCCGGCCGAAGGGCCGACCACCACCAGCTCTTCAGCCGGTGGCGTCCAAGCGCGCAACCAGCCTTGCGTACGGGCAAGGAAGGGCGGCCACAGCGTCTGCCGCCAGCGCCACGCCCGCAGGTGGTAGCCCAGCCCGCCCGAGGCGTCGGCGAAGTGGGGCGCCAGCCTGCGGGCGGCCATGCTCAGGCTCGTGCTCAGGCCTTGTGGTAGACCTCGACGCCCTTGCGCACGAACTCCACCGCCTTCTCCTGCATGCCCTTCTCCAGCGCGGCCTCCTCGGCGATGCCTTGCTGGGCGGCGAAGTCGCGCACGTCCTGGGTGATCTTCATCGAGCAGAAGTGCGGGCCGCACATCGAGCAGAAGTGGGCGACCTTGGCGGAGTCCTTGGGCAGGGTCTCGTCGTGGAATTCCTTGGCCTTGTCCGGATCGAGGCCGAGGTTGAACTGGTCTTCCCAGCGGAACTCGAAGCGCGCCTTGGACAGCGCGTTGTCGCGGATCTGCGCGCCCGGGTGGCCCTTGGCCAGATCGGCGGCGTGGGCGGCCAGCTTGTAGGTGATGATGCCTTCCTTGACGTCCTGCTTGTTGGGCAGGCCGAGGTGCTCCTTGGGCGTCACGTAGCACAGCATCGCGGTGCCGTACCAGCCGATGGTCGCCGCGCCGATGCCGCTGGTGATGTGGTCGTAGCCCGGGGCGATGTCGGTGGTCAGCGGTCCCAGAGTGTAGAAGGGTGCTTCCTTGCACTGCTCGAGCTGGAGATCCATGTTCTCCTTGATCCTGTGCAGCGGCACATGGCCCGGGCCTTCGATCATCACCTGCACGTCGTGCTTCCAGGCGATGTCGGTGAGTTCGCCCAGGGTCTTGAGTTCGCCGAGCTGGGCTTCGTCATTGGCGTCGTAGATGGAGCCGGGGCGCAGGCCGTCACCCAGCGAGAAGGCCACGTCGTAGGCCTTCATGATTTCGCAGATGTCTTCGAAGTGGGTGTAGAGGAAGCTTTCCTTGTGATGCGCCAGGCACCACTTGGCCATGATGGAGCCGCCGCGCGAGACGATGCCGGTGAGGCGGTTGGCGGTGAGCGGGACGTAGCGCAGCAGCACGCCGGCGTGGATGGTGAAGTAGTCCACGCCCTGCTCGGCCTGCTCGATCAGGGTGTCGCGGAAGATCTCCCAGGTGAGTTCCTCGGCGCGGCCGTCGACCTTCTCCAGCGCCTGGTAGATCGGCACGGTGCCGATCGGCACCGGCGAGTTGCGGATGATCCACTCGCGCGTCTCGTGGATGTTCTTGCCGGTGGACAGGTCCATCACCGTGTCGCCGCCCCAGCGGATGGACCAGGTCATCTTGTCCACTTCCTCGCTGATCGAGGAGCCCAGCGCCGAGTTGCCGATGTTGGCGTTGATCTTCACCAGGAAGTTGCGCCCGATGATCATCGGCTCGGTTTCCGGGTGGTTGATGTTGGCCGGGATGATGGCGCGGCCGCGGGCGACTTCGTCGCGCACGAACTCGGGGTTGATCTCGGCCGGGATGCTGGCGCCGAAGTTCTGCCCCGGGTGCTGGCGGCCGAGCATGGCGGCCATCTTCTGCCCGGTGGGGCCGGCGTTCTTCAGCGACTCGATGTATTCCGCGCGGCGCAGGTTCTCGCGGATGGCGATGTATTCCATCTCCGGGGTGATGATGCCGCGCCGGGCGTAGTGCATCTGGGTGACGTTGGCGCCAGCCTTGGCGCGCAGCGGCTTGCGATGCAGGCCGGGGAAGCGCAGTTCGTCCAGTGCCGGGTCCGCGGCGCGCTGGCGGCCGTACTCGGAGGACAGGTCGGCGAGTTGTTCGGTGTCGCCGCGTTCGGCGATCCAGCCGGCGCGCAGCGCGGGCAGGCCGGAGCGGATGTCGATCTTCGCTGCCGGGTCGGTGTAGGGGCCGGAACAGTCATAGACGAAGATCGGCGGGTTGGGCTCGGCACCGAAGGAGGCCGGGGTGTCGGCCTGCGAGATCTCGCGCATCGGCACGCGGATGTCCGGGCGCGAGCCTTCGACGTAGATCTTGCGCGAGTTGGGCAGCGGGGCGATGGCGGCTTCGTCCACCTTGGCCTGCGTGGCGATGAATTGTTCCTTGGCGTTCATAGGTTCTCTCTCCGGGGGGCGTCTATTGCTGTAGGAGCGGGCTTGCCCGCGATTCGGTCGTGGCATGACGAACGCTGCAATCGCGGGCAAGCCCGCTCCTACAGGGGTGAGGCGTGGCTCAGCGCGGCCACAGCGCGTGGAAGTGATGCACCGGGCCGTGGCCGCTGCCCACCGCCAGCTCTCCGGCGCGCGCGATGGCGCCCAGCAGCCACTGGCGGGCGTCGCGCACCGCGGCTTCCACCGGGTGCAGGGCTTTCTGGCGCTGCGGCAGCAGGGCGGCGATGGCGGAACTCAGCGTGCAGCCGGTGCCGTGGGTGTTCCTGGTGTCGATTCGTGGCGCGGGCAGCTCGATCATGCGGTCGCCGTCGAACAGCAGGTCGGTGAGCTCGTTGCCCGGCAGGTGGCCGCCCTTGAGCAGCACCCAGCGTTCCGAGGACAGCGGCAGCAGTTCACGCAGGCGCTCGGCGGCGCGATACATTTCCTTGACCGTCTCCGGGGCGCTGCTCTCCAGCAGCACGCCGGCTTCGGGCAGGTTGGGGGTGATCATGAAAGCCTGCGGAAACAGCGCCTCGCGCATCATCGAGATCGCACTTTTCGCCAGCAGCGCGTCGCCGCTCTTGGCCACCATCACCGGGTCCAGCACCACGTTGACCGCCTGCCAGTGGGCCAGGCGGTCGGCCACCGCGGCGGTGACCTCGGCGCTGCCCAGCATGCCGATCTTGGTGGCGTGGATGGCCACATCGGCGAACAGGGTGTCGATCTGCAGGCGCAGGAAGTCGGTGGGCGGCACATGCACGCCCGCCACGCCTTGCGTATTCTGTGCGGTGAGCGCGGCGACCACGCCGCAGCCATAGGCCCCCGCGGCGGCAAAGGCCTTGAGGTCGGCATAGATGCCGGCTCCGCCGGACGGGTCGATGCCGGCGATGCTGAGCACGTTGGGTATCTGCGACTGCGCGGCCGATGCGCTCATGGGCGGGCGCTCCGCGATGGAATCGGCGGGCAGCCTGTCGCGCCGCGGACGGGCGCAGCAATGGAAGGATGGAATGAGTGCATGTAACGCGTTTCCCTACGCCGGCTCGACCCGGATCAGGTTCCAAGGGACTCTCTCAGCCTGCAGCAAGCCGGCAGGCACCCCCAACGGTGAACGCCGGACGATACTGCAAGGCCCGAACGAAGGCAAGGCGGCCCGCCGCCCTCAAGATTGGTCCGCCGCGGCCGAAGAATAGGATCGAACCCTCATGATTCCGGCGACCGCGATGAACTGCCCGCTTCCAAGACCTGTCCTTGCCCCGCTCGTGCTGGCGATTGGTGTTTTTTTCGCGATACCGCAGGCGCTTGCCGACGAGTGGGCGGTGGTGATGCGCGATGCCGAGCGCCGGGTGGAGATCGACCGCGCCACCATCATCCAGTCCGACGGCGGCACCAAGGTGGCCTGGGGGCGGGTGGTGATGTCGCCGGCCGAGGCCACCAAGGTGGGCTACACCACGGTGAAGGCGCTCAACCGCTACGACTGCATGAACCGTGGTTTCTTCACCATCAAGCGGGTCTATCTCGACGCGGAGAACCTGGTGCTGCGCGAGGAGACCGTGGTGGACCAGAACACCGTGATGGTGGCGCGCAACAGTGTGGACGAACGCATGTGGCGCGAGGTCTGCCGTCCGCCGAGCGTGCAGGATCTCGCCAAGGTGGCCGAGCAGGCCGACCGTGCGGCGACCGCGGCGTCGCCGCCCGCGCGGACGGCAGAACGCAAGCCGGCGCCCGGTGCCGAAGCGCAGCCGGCCGCGAAGCCACGCACGCAGGCTGCGCCCGAACAGGGCGGAGCCGAGGTGCGTCAGGCCGATCTCAAGCCGGACGACAATGGCGTGGACGTGATCGAGCGAACCATCGGCAGCCGCATGCCCGAAGCCGTCACACCCGCCGCGGCGCCCATGCCGGCGCAGCGCGCCCTGCCCACGCCGCCGCCGCCGACCCGTGTTGCGGCGGCGGCCGCAACGGCGCGGAGTACCTCGCGGGCCTCGGCTCCGGCCAGGCCGTCTGCTGCGTCCGCCCCGGCGGCCTGGACCTACGAGGGCGCCACCGGACCGGAGGTCTGGGGGCGGATGCGGCCCGAATGGGCGGCCTGCGCCGAAGGGCGCCGCCAGTCGCCGATCGACCTGCGCGACGGCATCGGCGTGGAGCTCGAGGCGCCGGTCTTCGATTTCCGCGAGACGCGCTTCCGCGTGTCGGATACCGGGAAGACGCTCGCGGTGCGGGTGGGCGAAGGCATGGGCATGGAGGTGCGCGGTGCGCGCTACGGCCTGGAGAGCTTCGCGTTCCACCGCCCGTCGGAGATCCGCATCGACGGGCGCGCCAGCGACATGGCGGTGCATTTCGCCCTGCGCACGCTGGAGGGCCAGCGCGCCGTGCTGGTCGTGCAGCTGGAGCGCAGCGAAAGGGCCAATCCGGTGCTGCAGGCGGTGCTCAACAATCTGCCGCTCGAGCGCGGCGGGCACTACATGCCGGCGGAGCCCATCGACCTCGGCGCCTTGCTGCCGCCGGATGGCGGCCACTACCTGTTCATGGGCTCGCTCAGCGAGCCGCCGTGCTCCGAAGGGGTGCTGTGGGTGGTGATGAAGCAGCCGCAGCCGGTGTCCGATGCGCAATTGGCGATCTTCACCCGCCTGTACGGGCGCAACGCCCGCCCGGTGCAGCCGGTCAATGACCGGCTGGTGCTGGAGTCGCGCTGAGCGGCGGGCAGTCAGGCCGCAGACGCCTCAGCGGCCGGCGCCGCTGCCTTCCCCCATGCCGCCGCACCATTCGTAGATCTGCGTCGCGCGCGGGTCGCACTTGCCGCAGGTCTTGCCGCAGGACGAACCGGCCGGCAGGCGGCGCACCCGGCCCTTGCGCTCCAGGGTGGCGAGCATCGCCTCGACCGCCTCGGGCGAGGCCGCCAGGCCGAGGGCCATGTCGGCGAGGCTCGCCCGGTGCCGTTCGCTCAGGTACTGGGACAATCGGCCGAGAATCATCGCCTCCGTCCTCAGGCGTTCTGCGCCGACTGGACGAGCCCGAGCCCGGCAGCGTCCTCGTGGCGGCCAAGGCGGCGCAGCCACAGCAGCACGGTGGCGAAGGCGGCGAGCACCACCGCGATCCACACGAGGGCGTGGGCCGGGTCGCGTGCAAAGGTCGCGGCCTGGTAGTAGAGGGTCGCCAGCCCGTAGCCCAGGCCGGTGGTCCAGCTGGCCACGAACACCGTCCAGCGCGCGCCGGACTCCTGGTACACCGCAGCGGTCGCCGCGGTGCAGGGGAAGTACAGAAGGATGAAGAGCAGGTAGGCGAAGGCGCCGGCAGCACCGTCGAAGCGCGCCGCCATGGCGCCGAAGGTGCCGGTGGATACTTCCTGTTCCTCGGCCACCGCGGCCTGGTCGCTGAGTTCGCCGACGCCCAGGCCCAGCGGATCGGCCCAGGTGCCGAGCGCATCGACGAGATTGGCCGGGATGGTCGCGAAGGCTTCCGCGACCGCGGTGCCCAGGTCGAAGGCCGCTTCCTCTCCGGGCTCGCCCGCGTCGCTGGCGGCGAGCGCGGTGTAGGCAGCGTCGAGCGTGCCGACCACCGCTTCCTTGGCCAGTACGCCGGTAAAGATGCCCACCGCGGCGGGCCAGTTGTCCTCGTCCAGGCCCAGCGGCGAGAAGGCGGGGGCAATGCTGCGGCCAATCTCCGCCAGCAGGGACTTGTCGCTGTCCTCGTTGCCGTAGCTGCCGTCGGTGCCGACCGCGTTGAGGAAGTTGAGCACCAGCACCATCGGCACGATCACCCGGCCGGCGCGGACGATGAAGCTCCTGAGGCGGTCCCAGGTGTGGAACAGCACGCTGCGGAAGGACGGCAGGTGGTAGGGCGGCAGTTCCATGATGAAGGGCGTGGCTTCGCCCTTGAGCAGGGTGTTCTTGAGCACCAGACCGGTTGCCACTGCAGCGGCAATGCCGATCAGGTAGAGGCCGAAGACCACGTTCTGCGCCCCTTCCGGAAAGAAGGCCGCGGCGAACAGTACATACACCGGCAGGCGCGCCCCGCAGGACATGAAGGGTGCCATGGCGATGGTCATCAGCCGGTCGCGGCGGTGTTCCAGCGTGCGGGTGGCCATGATCGCCGGCACGTTGCAGCCGAAGCCGACGATCAGCGGCACGAAGCTCTTGCCCGGCAGGCCCACCCAGCGCATGAAACGGTCCATGACGAAGGCCGCGCGCGCCATGTAGCCGGAGTCCTCGAGGATGGACAGGAAGAGATAGAGGAAACCGATCACCGGGATGAAGGTGGCCACGGTCTGGATACCGCCGCCGATGCCGCCGGCCAGCAGCACGTTGAGCCATTCCGGGGAGCCGATGCCGACCAGCAGATCGTTGACGCCGTCGACGAACAGCGCACCGGCGAGCAGGTCGAAGAAATCGATGAAGGCGCCGCCGATGTTGATGGTGAACATGAACAGCAGGTACATCATCGCCAGAAAGATCGGGATGCCCAGCATGCGGTTGAGCACCACGCGGTCGATGCGGTCGGTGATGTGTGCGCTCGCTTGTCCTTCGATGCTGACCGTCTCGCCGGCGATGGCATTGGCCAGACTGTAGCGGGCGTCGGCCACGGCGATGTCGAGATCGCCGCCGAGCTGTGCGGACAGGGCTTCGGCTTCGGCGGCGAGCGCAATGCCGCCTTCGCGGCGGGCGAGGTCGTCGCCTTCGAGCAGGCGCACCGCGAGCCAGCGCGGCGCGCAGCCGGTGGCGGCCGCCTCGATGCGCGGCATCAGGGCCGCGATGGCGTCTTCCAGGCTGCGCTCGTAGCGCACGTCGATGCCGGCCGGGCGGCGCGCGCCGGCAGCCTGGCCGATGGCCGCGCGCAGCGCCGGGATGCCGCGCGCGTCGGTGGCCACCAGGGGCACGACCGGGCAGCCCAGGCGGGCCGCCAGCGCATCGGCGTCGATGCGCATGCCCCTGGCTTCGGCCACGTCCACCATGTTGAGCACCACCAGCAGCGGCACGCGCATCTCGGCCAGCTGGCTGGTGAGATAGAGGTTGCGCTCGAGGTTGGCGGCGTCGACGATGTTGACCACCAGATCGGCGCCGCCGGCATGCACGAAGTCGCGCGCGACCTTCTCGTCGAGCGAGACCTCCTGGTCGACCACGTCCAGCGAATAGGTGCCGGGCAGGTCCACCACCTCGACCTGGCCGCCTTCGTGGCGGTATTCGCCGGTCTTCTTCTCGACGGTCACGCCGGGCCAGTTGCCCACGCGCTGACGGGAGCCGGTGAGCGCGTTGAACAGGGTGGTCTTGCCGCAGTTCGGATTGCCCACCAGGGCAATGGTGAAGCGCCCGCTCATCACAGCTTTTCCACCGACAGGGCGCAGGCTTCGTCCTTGCGCAGCGACAGCGCGAAGCCGCGCACCCGGATCTCCACCGGGTCGCCCATCGGCGCCACCCGGGTAACCGCGATCTCGGCGCCCGGGGTGAGGCCCATGGACAGCAGCTTGCGGCGGTAGGAGCCGCCCGTTTCCGAAAAACCGAGCACCTTGGCGCGGTCGCCGACCGCCAGGTCCTTGAGCATCATGCCTGCTTCTCCGCGTTCATTCAGGTTTCACACACCAGGATCTTGTGCGCCATGCCGCCGCCGAGCGCAAAGCGCGTCTCGCCGCGGGCCACCACCAGGCCTGCCCCCTGGCGCTGGCGCACGGTGATCTCGCTGCCAACGTTCAGCCCGAACTCGGCCACCCGGCGGGCCAGGCCGGCACCGCCCTGGATGGCGACCACGCGCAAGCTGCTGTTCTCCGCAGCCATGCCCAGCGGAAAGCTGCGTTCGGTGTTCGAGCGGCAATTCGGCAGGTCCATGTCGCGATTCCCCCATGCGGTTCGGTGAGCGCGCCTGCCGGGATGGGCAAGTGCATAGCTGAGAGCGATTCTCGTTGTGATTCGCTTTCGATTCACTGACGCAGATCAATTTCACGTGACTCTGCCCGCGCAAGGCGACTCTGAGACGCGCGTGGGAGCGGCCTTGGGTGCGATACGGCCGATGATCAAACGATGCGGCAGTCGCGGCCAAGGCCGCTCCTACGAGAGCGGCGCCGGGCCTGGGGGCGGGAGGCGTCCTGCCCGCGCGGCGGACCCCGCGAGCATCCACCAATAGCGCGGTGCTAGCCTGCTTCGGCCAGGAAGCGTTCCAGGCGAGGGTGGGGGGCGAAGGCGACATTGAGCCGCAGCCACGGGCTGGCCTGCATCTGCGGGCGGAAAACCTTGCCCGGTGCCAGCATGATGCCGGCCTTGGCGGCGCGGGTGGCGAGGGCGGCCGCGTCGTCGATGCCAGGCGGGCGTGCCCACAGGAAGACGCCGCCCTTGGGTTCGTGGAATACCTCGAAGCCGACGCGCTCGAGCATGCGCAGGCTCGCTTCGGTGGCCTGCGCGAGACGCCCCTGCAGGCGCTCCACGTACTTGCGGTAGTGGCCGTCGGTGAGCATCTGGTAGATCAGCTGCTCGTTGAACTCCGACGAACTGACGCTGGTGAGCGTCTTCACGTCGGTGAACTCGGCGGCCAGGTCCGGCCGCGCGGCGAGGAAACCGACCCGCAGGCTGCCCGACAGCGTCTTGGAGAAGCTGCCGATGAAGATCACCCGGTTCAACTGGTCCAGGTTGGCCAGGCGGGTGGTGGTGTGCGGGTGGAAGTCGGCGTAGGTGTCGTCCTCGATGATGTAGAAGTCGTGCTTCTCGGCCAGTTGCAGGATGCGGAAGGCCTTGGCCGGCGAGAGGTTGGCCCCGGTCGGGTTGTGCAGCACCGAGTGGGTGAAGAACACCTTGGGCCGGTGATGGGCCAGCAAGGCTTCCATCTCGGCCACGTCCGGGCCGTCGGCGGCGCGCGGCACGCCGATCAGCTTGGCGCCCTGCAGGCGCAGGTTGCCGAAGAAGTTGAAGTAACCGGGGTCGTCCACCAGCACCGTGTCGCCCGGCTTGATCAGGTGGCGGGCGACGATGTCGAGTGCGCGGGTGGCGCCCTCGGTCAGCACGATCTGCTCGGGCGGGGCGCCGATGCCGAACTCGGCCAGCTTCACCTGCAGTTGCTGGCGCAAGGGCAGATAGCCCTGCGCGGTGCCGTAGGCGGTGAGCCGCGCGTCCGGGCGGCGCGACACCGCACGCAGGTGGCGGCGCAGGCCTTCCGCGTCCAGCCATTCGCAGGGCAGCCAGCCGGCGCCGGCCTTCAACTGGCCGGGACTGTCGTCCAGCGCCTGGCGCATCAGCCAGGCCACGTCCACAGCGCGATCCACCGGCGCGGGCAGGCGGCTTTCGCTGCGTTCGTGACGCGGTGCCACGTAGAAGCCCGAACCGCGCCGCGAACGCAGGTAGCCCAGCGCCACCAGCCGGTCGTATGCCTCCACCACGGTGAAGCGGCTCACCCCCTGGGTTTCCGCCAGCCGGCGGATCGGCGGCACGCGCATGCCCGGGCGCAGGATGCGGTCCTCGATCTGGTTGCGGATGCCGCCGACGATCTGTTCGACCAGCGGGGTGGGCTGGCCGTGTTCCAGGCTGAGTTGCAGCATGCGTGTGCGGTTCCCGAAAATGTGGCGTCGGCGCAAAGTGTCCGCAAGTGTCTGGTGCTGCGTGACAGACTGTCAAGGTTTCGGCGCGGGGCGCTAGCCCTATACTCTGAGCCGAGGTACGGCGAGGGAGGGGATATGCGCGCGTTTGCATTGGGCTGTACGGTGTTGGGCGTGCTGGCGACGGAGGCCGTGGTAGCGGCCGAATCCAGTTCACTCACGAATGTCTCTGCCGTCGCGGATGACGAAGGAGTGCTCTCCGGCAGTCGCGCCGTCTTGCGAGACACGACCGAGTGGTTGGCGAGAGAGGTTGACAGTTGGTTTGGCGACCGGCCGTTCGAGGACGGTGGGCGGGTGTCCGGGAGTGTTCGTTTGAAGGCTTCATGGCGTCGCGGTGACAACGTGGATGGCGGTGTGCGCTTGCGCGCAAGGGTCCAATTGCCCAACCTGAAGGAGCGTGCATATCTCTTCTTCGGTCAGGACAACGAGAGTGATCTGGTGACCGACCGCCAGGAAGCCTTTACACGCGAACGGCAATTGCTGGACGAATCGCGCCGTCGCGATACGACTGGTTTTGCCGGCGTCGGCTATGCACTCCGGGAGCGGCTTGATCTGCGTGCCGGCGTACGGAGCGCGTACAAACCGTATATCCAGCTGCGCTATCGTCAGCGTTGGGCCATCTCGCCACGTGATGCGGTCAGCTTTCGTGAAACGCTTTTCTGGACCAGTAGCGACGGCGCGGGGAGCAACACCTCGTTCGACTACGAGCATGCCTACTCGCCGGTGTTGTTGTTTGCCTGGCAGAACAGCGTCGTGATTACCCGGCGCGACGACGGGGCAGCCTGGTCATCCAGCTTGGGGGCTTTCCGGGTCTTCGGCGATCAGCGCCGTCTCTCGCTCGAACTGCTTGCCAGCGGGAACACGTCATCGGCATCGGTCAGCGAATACGGCGTGCGTGGCGCGTGGGCTCAGCCCTTGTACCGCGACTGGGTGATCGGCGAGCTCATCGTCGGCCATTTCTGGCCACGCGAGCATGACGCCGTCGAGCGCAGCCGGCATTGGGCAGTTGGCGGGAACATCGAACTCTTGTTCTGACCATCGTCCGCCAGCGCGTGGTCTGCACTGACATGTGTCGTTCATTCGCTGCCTTGTGAGTCATCCGCGGCGATCGTGCCAAGCTCCAGGAAATCTTGCACTGTCTGCTGGACGGATTTGGTCTTGTGCACTAAATTACTAACCGGTCAGTTATTAACTTCCAGTCGTCTGCCGTCAGGCGGCCGTATCGCTTCGGAGGAGACGGACATGGATGGCGCAAGATCATGGTGAAGACAGCAAATACGACGGTGCCACGCCGCCGGCGCAAGGAGGCGCGGCCACAGGAGTTGACCGCAGCAGCCTTGTCGCTGTTCGTCGAGAAAGGCTTTGCGGCCACCCGGCTGGACGAGGTGGCGGCGCGGGCCGGGGTGTCCAAGGGCACGCTGTACCTGTACTTCGACAGCAAGGAGGCGCTGTTCAAGGCGGTGATCGCCGAGGGCGTGGTGCCGGCGATCGAAGCAGGCGAAGCCATGCTGGAACAGTATGCCGACGACCCGCGGGCGCTGCTGCACGAGTTCCTTTACGGTTGGTGGGAGCGCATCGGCAATACCGAACTGGGCGGCATCCCCAAGCTGATGGTCTCCGAGGCGCGCAATTTTCCCGATGTGGCCGCCTATTACCACGAAGCGGTGATCCACCGCGGTCTCAAGCTGATCCGCACCGCCGTGCAGCGCGGCGTGGAAATGGGGGTGTTCCGCGAGGTGAACACCGAACTCATCGGCAACGTATTCATGGCGCCCTTGCTGCATCTGGCGATGTGGCGTCATTCCTTCGGTGCGTGCTGTGCGCGTGACCTCGACGCCGGGCGTTTTCTCGACACCTGGTTCGATCTGCTGATGCACGGTCTTGGCGCGGTGCGGCGTGTGGATGGAGAAAAGTCATGAGGACGGCGTCGGGACTGGTCGCCATGGCCGTCGCAGCGCTGCTGCTGGGCGCTTGCTCGCCGCCACCGGTGGAGCAGGCGCAAGCGCGAGCCGTGCGCGTGGTCGAGCAGACCGGGGCGGCGGATGGTGGTTCCGTGCGCATCTACGCGGGCGAGGTACGGGCGCGCCACGAGACCGACGTGGCTTTCCGCATCGGCGGCAAGCTGGTGACGCGAACGGTGCAGGTCGGCGACAGGGTGCGGCGCGGCGATGTGCTCGCCCGGCTCGATCCGCAGGATGTCAGGCTCGCTGCCGGGGCGGCTGCGGCACAGCTGGCGGCTGCGGAGGCGGATTTGGCGCTGGCGCGTGCGGAGTTGGCCCGCGCCGAGGAACTGCATGCGCGCGCCTTCATCAGCGCCTCGGCGCTGGACGGGCGGCGCTCCGCGCTGCAGGCCGCGGAAGCTGCGGTACGCGCCGCGCGCGCCCAGGCGGACAGCGCGGGCAACCAGGCGTCCTACGCCGACCTCCTGGCCGACCATGATGCGGTGGTGCTGAATACCTACCAGGAGGCCGGTGCCGTGCTGGCGGCGGGGCAGCCGGTGCTGCGCCTGGCGCGCCCGGAAACGCGCGAGGTGCTGATCCACGTGCCGGAGAGCCGGATCGCGGGCTTGGCACCGGGCGCGCCGGCGATCGTGCGCCCCTGGGCGAGGCCGGAGCGCAGTTTCGAGGCGGTGGTGCGGGAGTTGGCCCCGGCGGCCGATGCCGCCACCCGCAGCTTCGCGGTCCGCGTCTCGGTGCCGCAGGCGGATGACAGCATGCCGCTGGGAGCGACCGCCAGTGTGGCCTTCGCGATGAAGGAAACCGGCGGTCTGCAGCTACCCCTGTCGGCGCTCACGCAGGTGGACGGCAGTCCAGCGATCTGGCTTGTCGACACGGACGACCGGGTACGCCCGCTGCCGGTGCAGATCGACGAGTACCGCGAGGACATCGTCATTGTCCGCGTCGCATTGCCGGCCGGCGCCAGGGTAGTGGCCGGTGGCGTGCACAAGCTGGTCGAGGGTGAGACGGTCCGCGTGGTGAGCACGGACGCCCCGGTGCGACTGGATGCCCGCCGATGAGCCGATGGAACGCCTCCGAATGGGGACTCACCCACCAGGCGCTGGTGCTTTACGCCATGGTGGTGATGACGCTGATCGGCCTGTATTCGTACACCCGCCTGGGCCAGTCGGAGGACCCGCCCTTCACCTTCAAGGTCATGGTGGTGCGCACCGAATGGCCGGGTGCGAGTGCCGAGGAGGTGGCCGAGCAGGTCACCGACAAGATCGAGAAGAAGCTGCAGGAAGTCGCACAGCTGGACGTGGTGCGTAGCTACTCGCGCCCCGGCGAGTCAATGGTGTTCTTCCATACCCGCGATTCCACGCCGCCGCGCGAGATGCCCGATGTCTGGTACCAGGTGCGCAAGAAGGTCGGCGACATCCGCCATACGCTGCCGCAAGGCGTGGCCGGCCCGTTCTTCAACGACGAGTTCGGCGACACCTACGGCAACATCTTCGCGTTGCTCGGCGACGGGGTGGACTACGCGGAACTGAAGCGCTACGCGGACGCCATCCGCGCGGAGCTGCTCAAGGTGCCCGACGTCTCCAAGGTGAGTTTCTTCGGCGAGCAGCCCCAGCGGGTGTACATCGAGCTGTCGAATACCAAGCTTGCCACCTTCGGCCTGACGCTGACGGACATCGCGAATGCCCTGGCAGCGCAGAACGCGGTGGCCGGCAGCGGCTTCTTCGAGACCGCCGACGAACGCGTGTGGCTGCGCCCGGACGGCCGTTTCGATGACCTGGACGCGGTGCGGAACACGCTGATACGTGCGGGGGGGCGCAGCTTCCGCCTCGGCGACGTGGCCGAGGTGAAGCGCGGTTTTGCCGATCCGCCGCGCGAGCGCATGCGCTACATGGGGCGCGAGGCGCTGGGGCTGGGCGTGTCGATGCGCGCCGGCGGCGACATCATCGCCCTCGGGCGCCATCTGGACGAGGCGGTGGCCAGGGTCCAGGCGCAGTTGCCGCTCGGCCTGTCGCTGGAGCGGGTGGCCGACCAGCCGCGCGCGGTGCAGCGTTCGGTGGGCGAGTTCGTCAAGGTGCTGGTCGAAGCCGTGGTCATCGTCATGGCGGTCAGCCTGCTGTCCCTGGGCTTTCGCACCGGCGTGGTGGTGCTGATCATCATCCCGGTGGTGCTGGCCATCACCTTCCTGTTCATGCACCTGTTCGACATCGGCCTGCACAAGATCTCGCTGGGCGCGTTGATCATCGCCCTCGGCCTGCTGGTGGACGACGCCATCATCGCGGTGGAGATGATGGCCACCAAGATGGAGCAGGGCTGGGAGCGCGCGCGCGCGGCCAGCTTTGCCTACGTATCGACCGCCATGCCGATGCTCTCCGGCACGCTGGTGACCGCGGCCGGCTTCCTGCCGATTGCCACTGCGGCCTCCAGCACCGGCGAGTACACCCGCTCGATCTTCCAGGTCACGGTGATCGCCCTGCTGGTGTCCTGGGTGGCGGCGGTGCTGTTCGTGCCCTGGCTGGGCTATCACCTGCTGCCGGATTTCAGCCAGCGAAACGGCCGCCCGTCCATGCTCGCCCGCCTGGCCGGCCGGCTGTCGCCGCGGCTCGGTGCGCGGCTCGCCGAGCGTGCTGCGCACGCGCACCAGCAGCACGACGAGCACGCGATCTACCACACGCCCTTCTACACCCGTTTCCGTGCGCTGGTGCAGGCCTGCGTGGCCCATCGCTGGGTGGTGATCGCACTGACCGTGGCGATCTTCGCCGCCTCGCTGTTCGTCTTCGTGCGCTTTGTGCCGCAGCAGTTCTTCCCCGATTCGACCCGTCCGGAGCTGCTGGTGGACCTGCGGCTGGCCGAAGGCGTGTCGCATCAGGCCACCGAGCGCGCGGTGCGCCGCATGGAAGCCTTTCTCGACGAGCAGCCCGGGGTGGAGAACTACGTCGCCTGGGTGGGCGGCGGCAGTCCGCGCTTCTACCTGCCGCTCGACCAGCAACTGGCGCAGACCAGCTTTGCGCAGTTCGTCGTGCTGACTGCAGGCAGCGAAGCGCGCGAGGCCCTGCGCGAGCGCCTGATCCGCCTGTTCGACGAGGAAGCGTTCGAACTGCGCGGGGTGGTCAGCCGGCTGGAGAACGGCCCGCCGGTGGGCTTCCCGGTGCAGTACCGGGTGAGCGGGCCGGACCCGGCGGAGATGCGTCGCATTGCCCACCGGGTCGCCGCGCTGATGCGTGGCAGTCCGCACCTGTCGAACGTGCATCTGGACTGGGAGGAGCCCTCCAAGGCGGTACGCCTGCAGATCGACCAGGATAAGGCGCGCCTGCTTGGCGTCTCCAGCCGGGATCTTGCCCGCCTGCTCGAAACCTCGCTGCAGGGTACGACCGTCACCGAGTTCCGCGAAGGCAACGAGACCGTCGCCGTGGTGTTGCGCGGGGCCGAATCCGAGCGCGTGCATCTGGGCCTGCTGCCCGATCTGGCGGTGCCGGTGGCCGGTGGCGGCAGCGTGCCGCTGGCACAGCTGGCCTCCGCCGAATACGGCTTCGAGCAGGGCGTGGTGTGGCGACGCAACCGGGTGCCCACGGTTACCGTGCGCGCCTCGCTCTACGACGGCACCCAGCCGGCCCAGGTGGTGGCGCGACTGGCGCCCGGGATCGACGAAGTCCGCGCCGCCCTTCCGCTCGGTTACCGGCTGGAAACCGGCGGCGCGGTGGAGGAAAGCGCCAAGGGCGGCCGCTCGGTGGCGGCCGGCCTGCCCTTGTTCCTGCTGGTGGTGCTCACCGTGCTGATGCTGCAACTGCAGAGCTTCGGCCGGGTGATCCTGGTGGTGCTCACCGCGCCGCTGGGCATGATAGGCGTCACCGCCTTCCTGCTGCTGTTCGACAAGCCATTCGGTTTCGTCGCCATGCTCGGCACCATCGCCCTGTCCGGAATGATCATGCGCAACTCGGTGATCCTGGTCGACCAGATCCGCCAGGACACCGAAGCCGGGCGCAGTCCCTGGGAAGCGGTGGTGGAATCCACCGTGCGTCGTTGCCGCCCGATCGTATTGACCGCCGCCGCCGCCATCCTGGCGATGATTCCGCTGTCGCGCAGTGCCTTCTTCGGCCCCATGGCGGTGGCCATCATGGGTGGGCTGCTGGTCGCCACCCTGCTGACCTTGCTGTTCCTGCCGGCCTTGTATGCCGCCTGGTATCGGCTTAAGCCGGACCCGCAAGTGGGATAGAATGCGAAGGTTTTTCCATCGTCTGCGTTATCTCAATTAGCGTGTGCTAATATTCGCGCCAGGGAGCCCTGAATGAACTTCGAGAAAGCCCGCTTCAACATGGTCGAGCAGCAGATCCGCCCGTGGGAGGTGCTGGATCCGACCGTACTCGACCTGCTGATGACCGTGCGGCGCGAGGAATTCGTGCCTGCAGCCTACAAGACGCTGGCCTTTGCGGACATCGAGGTGCCGATCGGTTGTGCTCAGGTGATGCTCAAGCCGGTGATCGAAGGCAAGGTGCTGCAGGCCCTGCAGGTCGAGCCGTCGGACTCCGTGCTGGAGATCGGTGCGGGTTCCGGCTATTTTGCCGCGCTGCTGGCCGCGCGGGCCGAGTGGGTCCGCACCGTCGATATCGAACCCGAACTGGTGCGCCTGGCCCATGACAGCCTGGCACGCTACGGCGTCGAGAACGTGATCGTGGAAGAGGGCGACGCGGCCCAGGGCTGGGCGGCGCGCGCGCCCTACGACGTGATCGTGGTGTCCGGCGGCCTGCCGGTGCTGCCGCGCACCCTGCTGGAGCAGCTCAAGCCGGGCGGCCGTCTGTTCGCCTTCGTCGGCGAGGCCCCGGTGATGAAGGGCCGGCTGGTGACCCGCGTGGGCGACGGCCAGTTCCAGACCGAAGACGTATTCGAATCCCTGGTGCCGATGCTGAAGAACGCGCCGCGGCACGACAGTTTCGTTTTCTGAGGCCACCATGCGCCAGATGACGCCCGTCGAACTCGTCGCACGCCTGGCCGATCCGCCGGCGAACCGTCCGCTGCTGCTGGACGTGCGCGAGCCCTGGGAGTTCCAGTACTGCCACATCGATGGCTCGCTGCCGATGCCCATGGCATCTGTGCCGGCGCGCCTGGCCGAGCTGGACCCGGCCCGGGAGATCGTGGTGGTCTGCCATCACGGCGGGCGCAGCGCGCAGGTGTGCATGTTCCTGGAACGCCAGGGTTTCGGCAATGTCATCAACCTGGCTGGCGGCGTGGCGGCGTGGGCCGCCCAGGTTGACCCGAAGATGCCGCAATACTGATCTGACTCCGGAGCCATCCATGAAGCCTGTCCTCGCGGTGCTGATCGCCGGTCTGTTCTCCACGACGGCGTGGTCCGCCGACCTCCTGGAGGTCTATCGCCGCGCCCAGGCCAACGACGCCCGTTACGCCGCAGCGCGTGCCGAACACCAGGCGGGCCAGGAGAAGGTCGTCCAGGGGCGCGCCGGGCTGTTGCCAAATGTCGGTCTGTCGGCCCATACCACCTGGAACGAGGCGGATGTGCGCAACGGGCTCGGCACCAGCGAGCGCGAGTACAACACCAATGGCTACACGGTGCAGCTCACCCAGCCGCTGTTCCGCTGGCAGAACTGGGTGCAGTACCGTCAGGGCGAACTGCAGACCGCGCTGGCCGAGGCGCAGTTCGGGCAGGCGGGGCAGGACCTGATCCTGCGGGTGGCCGAGGCCTATTTCAACGTGCTCAACGCGCAGGACGCGCTGGACGCGGTCACCCAGCTGCGTACCGCCGCCGCCGAACAGCTCGAGATCGCCAAGGTCAGCTTCGAGGTCGGTACGGTGACGATCACCGACGTCCATGAGGCCCAGTCGCGCTTCGACCTCGCAGTGGCGCAGGAGATTGCCGCGCAGAACGAACTGGTGGTCCGCCGTCAGACGCTGGTGCAGATCGTCGGCGAGGACCCGGGCGAACTGGCCCGGCTGCGTCCCGGGGTGGAACTGCTCCGCCCCGAACCGGCCGATATCGGCGAATGGGTGAATGCGGCCGAGCAGGGCAGCTACGGCGTGCAGGCCCAGCAGCTGCTGCGCGAGATCGCCGAGCGCGAGGTGCAGCGCAGCCGCGCGGGCCACTACCCGACGCTCGACGTGGTGGCCACGCACGGTCGCAGCAACAGCGGCTTCACCCAGGGTGTCCAGGGGGGCACCAGGACCGATTCGAGCACCATCGGCCTCCAGCTCAACGTCCCGCTGTTCGCCGGTGGCGGCATCTCGTCGCGCGAGCGCGAGGCGGCGGCGCTCAAGATCAAGGCGGATGCCGACCTGGATGGCGCACGGCGTGATGCCGCGCTGGCCGCGCGCCAGGCCTACCTTGGAGTGACCAGCGGTCTGGCCCAGGTCGGAGCGCTGGAGGCGGCGCAGGTGTCCTCGACCTCCGCGCTGGAAGCCAACCGGCTGGGCTATGAGGTCGGCGTGCGCATCAACATCGACGTGCTGAATGCGCAAAGCCAGCTGGCCGACACCCTGCAGCAGCTCTCCCGCGCACGCTACGACACCCTGATCGCGCAGCTGCGCCTCAAGGCCGCGGCCGGCGCGCTGGACGACGAGGACGTGCAGCAGCTCAACGCGCTGCTGGCGGCGCAGTAAGCAGCGGTTCGATCACCGCCATCGTCCGGGCGGTGGCGCCGCGGTGCGCCTGGGCGAAGGCGAGCCCAGCCTCCCCGATGGCCGAGCGCCGCGCTTGGTCGGCAAGCAGCTCGGTAGCGAGCCGCATGCCGGCGTCCGCATCGGTCGCGCGCAGCGCCGCGCCCGCCGCTTCGGCCTGCTCCGCCACCTGCGCGAAGTTGAAGGTGTGCGGGCCGAGCACCACCGGCGTGCCGACCGCGCAGGCCTCGATCAGATTCTGCCCGCCGAAGGGCAGCCAGCTGCCGCCGATCAGCGCCACGTCGGCGGCTGCATAGTAGGCGAACATCTCTCCCATAGAGTCACCCAGCCAGACGCGCGTATCGCCGCGCACCGCCTGTTCGTCCGAGCGGCGCTGCACCGTCGCGCCGCGCCCGGCTGCCAGCGCGGCGACCTCGTCGAAACGCTGCGGGTGGCGCGGCACCAGCATGAGCAGCGCATCGGCCGGTGCATGCCGCAGGAAGGCGTCGACCAGCGGCGCCTCCTCGCCCTCGCGCGTGCTGGCCGCGAGAATCACCGGGCGCGTACCGATGCGTGCGCGGAAGGTGCCCGACAGCGCAAGTTGCGCCTCTGGCGGCAGGATGTCGAACTTGATGTTGCCGGTCTGCACCACTCCGCGGGCACCCAGACCGGCCAATCGCGCGGCGTCGGCCGCGGTCTGAGCGCCGATGGCGCGCAGTGCGCCGAGCGTGGCGCGGGTCAGCGTCGGCCAGCGCGCGTAGCGCCGTGCCGAGCGCTCGGACAGGCGTGCGTTGGCCAGCATCACCGGCACCCCGGCCCGCTCGCAGGCGGCCAGCAGGTTGGGCCACAGTTCGGTTTCCATGATCACGCCGAGCTGCGGGCGGAAATGGTGCAGGAAGCGCGCCGCGAGCGTACCGAGGTCGTAGGGCAGGTAGGCATTCATCACCCGCGACTCCTTGCCGAACAGGGACGCGGAGGTGGCCCGTCCGGTTGGCGTCATGTGGGTGATCAGGATGCGGTGCTCCGGCCAGCGCGCCAGCATCGCACGCACCAGCGGCTCGGCGGCGCGCGTCTCGCCCACCGATACCGCATGCAGCCAGATCAGCGGACCGCCGGTGTGCGGCCGATAGCGGCCGAAGCGCTCGCCTACATGGTGCAGGTACTCGGGCTGGCGTCGCGCGCGCCAGACCAGGCGCAGCAGCACCAGGGGCAGGGCGAGCAGCCAGAGCAGGGAATAGGGAAGGCGCACGGACATGAGTTCGGTTCGGGTTCGGGCCGGAGTATACATTTCGCCCCCTTGTTGCGAGCGAAGCTGGGTTCCGGCCCTGTCGCGTCATGCGACAATTGCCGCCTCATCAATGGTTGATCCGAGACTACGGGCGGTTCCGTCACTTGTTCATGGGGCGTCAGACATGAAAGTACTGGTCACCGGCGCTTCCGGTTTCATTGGCGGACGGCTGATCGGACGGCTAACGGCCGCGGCTTGCAAGCCCCGGGCGTTGGTTCGTGGCTCACTCTCACTGCCCGGCGTCGAATGTGTGTCCGCAGCTCTTGAGGATGCCGAGGGGCTGCAGCGCGCCTGCCGGGGTATGGATGCGATCGTCCATTGCGCAGGTCATGCCCACGCCTTCGGAGAAGGTGACGGGCAGTCGGGCGATCTCCATCGGAAGATCAACTACGAGGCGACGGCAAGGCTCGCCGAGCTTGCCGCGCGGGAAGGCGTCTCACGGTTCGTCTTTCTCTCCAGCGTGAAGGCCGCGGGGCATGACGGCAAGGCTGTGTACGACGAGTTGTGCCAGATCCCGCCGGTGGGCGCCTACGGAGAAAGCAAGCGCATGGCTGAGACAGCCCTGCAGGAGTGTGGGCGGCGTACCGGAATGGGTACTGTGGTATTGAGGCTGGCGATGACCTATGGACGTGGCGGACGAGGCAACCTGGAGCGCATGGCCGCAGCCATTCGCGCGGGCTGGTTCCCGCCCTTGCCGAGGACGGCCGCGCCGCGTTCGGTGCTGCACGTTGATGATGCGGTGTCCGCGACCCTCGTTGCCCTCGTCCATGAGCGGGCTCCCGGTCGAAGCTTCATCGTTGCCGACCCGGTTGCCTACTCCGCTCGGCAGCTGCAGGACGCAATTCGCCATGCGCTGGGCTTGTCCGAGCTTGGCCGGGGAATGCCGGCCGGACTGCTGCGCCTGGCTGGCGCGCTTGGGGACGGTGCCGGGCGCCTGGCCGGTTTGTGCTTGCCGTTGCGTAGCGAGGTGGTTGGCAGGTTGCTGGATGCGGAGTGCTACTCCAGCGACCGCATTCGCGCCGAGCTGGGCTGGCAGGCGCGAATGGGTCTGAGAGATGGGATTGCCGAGATGCTGGGCCAAGGTGGAGTACAGGCATGATTGACATGGTGCTTGTGGCCGTCGGCGGCGCGGTTCTATGCTGGCTCGTGGTGCGCGCGAGGTTGCTGTTCGCGAGAAGCGGGCTGGATCTGCCTGGCCACAGATCGCTGCACTCGGCGCCAGTGCCGCATGGAGGCGGCCTCGGCATCGTGGTTGCTGCCTTGGCGGCCTGTCTGTGGCTGGAAGTCGCAATTTGCTGGCCGATCGCGATCCTCATCCTTGCGCTGGTGTCGATGCTGGACGATGCGATCCATCTGCCGTTCTGGGTGCGGCTTGCGGTGCACCTGGGGGTTGCGACCTATGTCCTGCTCCAGGTGGAAAACGGCGTACCCACATGGCTACTGCTGGCCCTGATCCTGCTGATCGCATGGGCGACAAACGCTTACAACTTCATGGATGGTGCGGACGGTCTTGCCGGTAGCATGGCCGCAACGGGGTTCGGGGCGTATGGCCTTGCTTTCTCATCGGCCGGGCAATACGAGCTCGCTGGTGTCTGTGCTGCGGTTGCAGGAGCGTCCATGGCCTTTCTTCGTTACAACTGGCACCCGGCCAAGGTGTTCTCGGGCGATGTGGGTGCCATTCCGCTGGGTTTCATGGCTGGAGCACTGGGCGTGTACGGAGTCCTGCACGAGATCTGGCCCGCCTGGTTTCCGCTGATCGTCTTTGCCCCCTTTCTTGCGGATGCCACGGTCACTCTGCTTCGTCGAGCGCTTCGTGGCGAGCGCGTATGGGAAGCTCATCGTGAGCACTACTACCAGCGGATGGTCCTGATGTATGGGCGGCACGACCGGATGTGCAAACAATGGATACTCCTGATGCTCAGTGGCGCAGTGCTTGGCTTGGTAATGCTCTGGTACGCGAAGTGGCTTGGTTTGTGCGCCCTGCTGGCATGGTCCGCGGTTGTCTTGTTGCTGGGGGTCAGGGTGGATCGTCGTTGGCGAGCGCATGCTGATGGCAAGCATCGGTCCGCTCTCCGCATGGAGTAAAATGCGCGCCATCATGAAATATCGTCTTCCCGCAAACTGGCGCTCCATGGCCGTTTTTGCATTCGATCTGTTGGCCGTGGTGCTTGCATGGGTGGGCGGTTTTCTCCTACGCATGGATTTTCAGGTCAGTGCAGATTACCTTCAGCTCATGGGGCAGGGTCTGCTTCTTCTGTTGCCGGTTCAGGGGGTGATTTTCCGGGCCTCGGGTCTGTACCGCGGTATTTGGGCGTTTGCCAGCCTTCCTGACCTGCTGCGCATCCTGCGTGCAGTCGGTTTCAGCGTGCTCGCTGTGGCATTGGGAGCAGTGCTGTTCTATCCGTCGCCGCTGGTGCCGCGCAGTATGCTTCTCCTCTATCCGTTGCTTCTCGCCGGTATCATGGCGGGCGGGCGTGTTGCCTATCGGATCTTCAAGGAGCACCGTGATTTTGGTGCGCTGCGGGCGGTTGGCAAGCCTGTGCTGGTGCTCGGGGTCGGTCGTGAAGCCGCCAATCTGGTTCAAGAACTGACTCGCTCGCGCGAATGGTATGTCGTGGGAATACTCGATGATGATCCACGCAAACGTCATCGGGAAGTGTGCGGCGTCAAGGTGTTGGGTGCGCTTGAGGAGATCGGTGAGTGGGCATCGGTCTTGCGGACCCGGCACGCCATCATCGCCATGCCAGGCGCAAATCGCGCGGAACATCGCAGAGTGGCCAATCTTTGCATCCGCGCGGGCATTCGTGTGTTCACACTGCCTCCGATCGGGCAGCTCATTCACGGGCACGACACCGTTTCACAGATGCGGCGACTCAACGTCGAGGATTTACTTGGTCGGGAGCCTGTCAGTATCGACACGCCTGAGGTCCGGCAAATGCTCAAGGGCAGGGTGGCGATGGTGACCGGAGCGGGCGGATCGATCGGTGCCGAACTCTGTAGGCAGATTGCCCGATTCCAGCCGGCGCAGATTGTTGCGTTCGAACAGAGCGAGTATGCGCTCTATGCGTTGACAGAGAACTTTGCCGACGTGTTTCCTGAGGTCGATCTCGTGGCTGTCGCCGGCGACATCAAGGACCGGCGGCGCGTGTCGGAGATCATGGAGCGCTATGCGCCCGCAGTGGTCTTTCATGCTGCGGCATACAAGCATGTGCCGCTGATGGAGGAGCGAAACGCGTGGCAGGCGATTCGGAACAACGTGCTCGGTTCGTGGATAGTGGCTCGGGCTGCCTCCGCCGTGCGTGTCGAGAGATTCGTGCTGGTTTCGACCGACAAGGCGGTGAATCCAACCAACGTCATGGGGGCCAGCAAGCGCCTGGCCGAGATGATCTGTCAGTACATGCAGCAACAGTCCCCGGCGACTCGTTTCGAGATGGTCCGGTTCGGTAACGTTTTGGGCAGCACCGGGAGTGTCATACCCAAGTTTCAGGCTCAGATCGAGCGCGGTGGGCCGGTTACCGTGACTCATCCCGAGATCACGCGCTACTTCATGGCGATCGATGAAGCGGCGCAACTGGTGCTGGAGGCTGCCAGCATGGGCGCTGGGGGTGAGGTATTCGTGCTGGACATGGGGGAGCCTGTGCGAGTGCTCGATCTGGCGCGCGACATGATTCGCCTATCCGGCTATGGCGATGACGAGATCTCTATCGTGTTCAGCGGCTTGCGCCCCGGCGAGAAGTTGTATGAAGAAGTGTTGGCAGATTGCGAATTGACGCGCCCGACTCACCATCCCAAATTGCGCGTCGCACGCTCGGCTCTGCCTCCAGACTTTGATCTGAATGCGCTGCTGCACTGGATACAATCTGGCCGGACTCTGTCAGATGACCAAGTGCGGCGAGACCTTCGGCGTTGGGTGCCGGAGTATCAACCCTATAATCCGCCGCGTCCTGTTCTGGTGTCCGAGTCCATCAAACTGGAAGCCTGAGGTATCCGATCTTGGCGACCTATGCGATAGGCGACGTTCAGGGCTGCTACAGAGAATTTCGCGACCTGCTTGACAAGATCCAGTTTGATCCGGCGCGTGATCGCCTGTGGTTGGTCGGCGACTTGGTGAATAGGGGGCCTGCGTCGCTGGAGACCCTTCGTTTCGTTCGCAGCCTCGGTGAATCTGCGATCACCGTGCTGGGTAATCACGATCTGTATCTGCTCAAGCTGGCGTACTCCGGCGCAGCGGGTCGCAAGCGAGCCGATACCCTGCAGCAGGTGCTCGAAGCGAAGGATCGTGACGATCTGGTCGACTGGTTGCGGAAACGCCCCCTGATGCATCTGGAGGACGGGTTTGCAATGGTTCATGCCGGCCTGTTGCCTGGGTGGTCCGTGACGCAGGCCCGCGTGCTCGCCGAAGAGGTGGAGAACTTGCTTGCGGGGCCCGATTGGGGACGGCTGATGGACCATCTATGGGGTAATCAGCCACGTGCCTGGGATTCATCCCTGAAGGGATGGGACCGTATCCGGGTGATTGTCAACGCAATGACCCGAATGCGTTTCTGTTCGCGGGACGGCCAGATGGAGTTCGACACCAAGGGTGTGCCGGAGAAGGCGCCTTTCGGTCACATTCCGTGGTTTGCGCACCCCGCGCGCGCCAGCACCGACACAACTATCGTCTTTGGTCATTGGTCTGCCCTGGGGCTCAAGATTACGGACAACCTGATGGCACTCGATACAGGCTGCATTTGGGGCGAGAAGCTCACGGCCATCTGCCTGGAGACACGAGAGCCGGTGCAAATTCAGGCGGGGAAGGGTCTTGTCCAGAGGTAGAGCGGGCGATGCTTCCAGAAAGCCTGCGCTAGTGGTGATCTCCAGCCAGGCTCTATCGCTGTGGAACTTTCGTGGGCCGCTGATCCGTGCGTGGGTCGCGGCCGGTTGGCGCGTCGTGGCGCTTGCGCCGGATTACGACGATGCTGGCCGCGCACGGGTTGCATCGCTTGGTGCAGAACCGCTCGACTACAGTCTAGGTCGCGCCGGCCTTCATCCTCTGCGCGATGTGCTCGACATCGCGCGCCTGGTCGGGCTCTTGCTGCGCCTGCGTCCGGCCTGCAGCTTTGCTTACTTCGTTAAGCCCGTGATCTATGGTGGTATCGCTGCACGGTTGGCGGGCATCCCGCGTCGCTACGCGATGGTGGAGGGTGCTGGATACGTGTTCTCCGATCCGCCGCAGGGGCCCGCGCTACGTCGTCGCTTCCTCAGGTGGGCCGTCGTGGCACTCTATCGGCTGGGTCTGGCAGGCGTGCGCAAGGTCCTGTTTCTCAACCGTGACGATGAAGAAATGTTCCGCATGTTGCGCCTGGTCTCGCCCGATCAGACAGAGTGTGTTGGCGCAATCGGGGTCGATCTCGATCACTTTGCCCCTGCATCATCCGTAGTCGAGCCGCTCGTATTTATCCTGGCGGCGCGTCTGCTGGTGGAGAAGGGGGTGCGCGAGTATGTTGAGGCCGCGCGGCTGGTAAGGCGGTTGCGGCCTGAGGTGCGCTTCATCCTGCTGGGCAGCCCCGACCAGAATCCAGGTTCCGTATCTCACTCGGAGCTCCTGGAATGGTCATCCGAGGGCGTCGTCGAATGGCAGGCCCACGTTGATGACGTTCGGCCTTGGCTCGCACGGGCGAGCGTCTATGTCCTGCCAACCTGGTATCGTGAAGGGGTTCCCCGCGGTATTCAGGAGGCTATGGCCATGGGGCGTCCGGTCATCACCACTGATATGCCCGGATGCAGAGATGCCGTAGTTGACGGTGAAACCGGGCTCCTTGTCCCTCCGCGCGATTCGAGAGCGCTGGCCGACTGCATGCTTCGGTTCGTCGATGCCCCCGGGTTGGTCTGCCGCATGGGGCAGGCTGCGCGAAAGTTTGCGGAGCAGGCCTTCGACGTACACGCAGCCAACGATCGTATCCTACGGGCCATGAGATGAGCGTTCTCGACCCTGTCCCGGTGCTCCACATCCTTCTCGCGACCTATCGAGGGGCGCGCTTCCTTCCTGCTCAGCTAGACAGCCTGATTGAGCAACGAGACCGAGAGTGGCGTCTACTGGTGAGCGATGACGGCAGTGATGACGACACACTGTCCATCTTGCGCGGCTACGCTGCTCGTGACCCGCGCATCGTCATGGTTGAGCGTTCGCCAGCCACGCTTGGTGCAACCCGAAATTTCGCCTTGCTACTTCAGCACTTCCTGTCGACGGACGGTCAGTGGTTTGCGCTCTGTGATCAGGACGACGTCTGGCTTCCGCACAAGGTTGAGCGCCTGCGGCGCGCGCTGCGGGATCATGTGAATGCAACTGAACCCTGTCTGGCATATTCGGACTTGGCCTGGATCGACGAGAGGGGGCGGTTGCTGTCCGCATCGCATTTCTCAGGTGCAGGCTTGCGTCACCCAGCGCAGGCTGCAACTGTTTCTGCGCTGCTGCACAATCTTGTTCCAGGCTGCGCGATGGCGGGCAATCGCGCTCTGGCCGAGCGAGCACTTCCTCTCCCAACATCCGTTGCTCATCATGATTGGTGGCTGCTCGCCCTTGCTGCCGCGGGTGGAGAGGTCGTCCCAGTCAGTGAAGTGCTGGTTCACTATCGCCAGCATGGGAACAATCAGGTAGGGGCGTCCGGAGCGCTTCGTCGTATCGCGCGTCTGCTCACACGTCCTGCTTACCTCCTCGCACATGCGAAGACGCAGTATTGGGGGGCTGTTGAGCAGGGTAGCGAACTGAGAACACGGCTCGGATTCGACCGGATCAAGCCAGCTTGGCGCGGTGCACTCACCGTGAGCGAACGCAGGCTCGCCGCGCACTCGCGCTGGCGCCGCGTTCACGCCATTCTCTCCGGTGCTGCGAAACGGCAGGGTTTGGCGCGAAGCATTTTCATGCTCATCGGTGCACTGCAGGAGCCGCCGCCGTCCACCGACCGCACCGGAGGCTGTACCCACGTTTCCGCTTGCACGGATATGGCCGACGAGTGGACGGCGCGACCATGCTCCGGTCAGGCCGACCGAGGCACAGATCAACCAGTAGGCTAGTCCGTGTGCTCGATGGCGTGCCAGGCCAAGGGCCACAACCACAGCTTCGGGCTTCGCGGTAAACTCCTATCCCTCCCGCGATCCCCGAATGATCGGGTTCGGAATTCATGACTTACTCTTCCTCCGCCACCCTTCAAGAAACAGTCTCTGTCGCGCGGCCGCGCATCGGCGAGATTCTTGTCCGCTCCAACAAGTTGGGAGCTCGCGATCTCGAGCAAGCGCTCGCGGCACAGGGCGAGATGGGCGGGCTGCTCGGGCGGGTGCTGGTACGGCTCGGCCTGGTCTCTGAAGCCGACGTCGCGCGGGCTCTGGTCGAGCAGCTCGGCGTGCTACTTGTTACATCTGCCGACTTCCCAGACATGCCGGTTGAGGCGCCTGGCCTTACGCCGGACTACCTGCTTGCGCACGGCGTTCTGCCGCTTGAAGTGAGCGAGGAAAAGCTGATCGTTGCGCTGACTGAGCCGCAGGATGCATTCCTGCTCAAGGCACTTCGCCTGGCGTCGGGGCGCGCAATCGAAGCCCGTCTGGCGCTCGAAAGTGAGTTGCAGGGCGCTCTAGAGCGCCTCTATTCCGAGCCGGAGGAGAGCGAGGAGGATGAGGGTATGTTGGCGGGGTCGCTCGGAGGGGGGAGCGATTTCGTAGAGCACCTGAAGGATCTCGCCTCCGAGGCGCCGGTGATCCGTCTGGTCAATCAGATCATTTCGCGAGTCATCGATCTGCGCGCCTCCGACATCCATATTGAGCCCTATGAAGACGGTCTGCACATCCGTTACCGTGTGGATGGCGTACTGCACAAGGCCGAAGTAGCGGATGCCGCGCTTGCCGCAGCGGTAACCTCTCGCATCAAGCTGCTTGCCCATCTGAACATTGCCGAGCGCCGACTTCCGCAGGACGGACGTATTCGCAACCGTGTCAAGGGGCACGAACTGGACCTGCGGGTATCCACCTTGCCCACCGTGCACGGCGAAAGTGTCGTCATGCGCGTGCTGGATCGGGCCAGCATTCGGCTCGAACTCGAGGATATGGGCTTCTCCGCCGATACGCTCGCACGCTTCCGCGAACTCATCGAGCGGCCGCACGGCATCCTGCTGGTCACAGGTCCCACTGGTTCCGGCAAGACCACTACCCTGTACGCGGCTCTCGCCAAGCTCGATGCCGAGGCGCTCAAGATCATCACCGTTGAGGATCCTGTCGAGTACCAGCTCGGCGGTGTGAATCAAGTTCAGGTGCATGCCCAGATCGGGATGACCTTCGCCCACGCGCTGCGTTCCATCCTCAGGCAAGACCCGGACGTGATCATGATCGGCGAGATGCGCGACACCGAAACCGCGCAGATCGCCGTCCAGTCCTCGCTCACCGGTCACCTCGTGCTGTCTACCCTGCACACCAATACGGCGGCAGGTGCCATCACCCGGCTCGAAGACATGGGCGTCGAACGCTATTTGATCACCTCAACCGTCAACGGCGTGCTCTCCCAGCGCCTGCTGAGAGTGCTATGCCCGCACTGCAAGGCACAGATCGAACTTCCGCCCGAGACCATGACCAAGACAGGACTGAACCGTTTCATGCCTGTCGGGCGCAACACCATACATACGGCTGTAGGCTGCTCCCAGTGCAAGCATACGGGTTACCTCGGACGGACATCGGTGCATGAACTTTTCGTCATGGACGAAGCGACCCATCAGGCCATCCTTGCCGGTGCGGACGCAACCACGCTACACAATGTTGCGCGTGGATCTGGCATGGTGACGCTGTACGAAGACGGTCTGCGCAAGGTCGCCGCGGGTACCACCTCTCTGGAGGAGTTGTTGCGCGTGACCCAGGACCAGAGCAATGGCTGAGTACGTCTACCGCGCTGCGGATGCGGCCGGCAGGGTGCTCGACGGAACGCTGGACGCCTCCGGTCGCGAAAGCGCATTGCGGCAATTACGCAGCAAAGGCCTCACGCCCGTTAGTCTCAAGGAGTCCGCTGGCGCCCGCCCCACCCCCTCAGTCGAAAGTGCAGGTACTTCCACTGGAGCGAGAGGCTGGCGTTTCGCTAGCCACGAGCCCGATCGGACCGACGTGCATAACTTGACATCGGAACTCGCCGTGATGTTGCGGGCGGGCTTGCCGCTTGATCGTGCCCTTCGTATTCTGATCGATATGACCGAAAAGCCGTCGATGGTCAGCCTCCTGCAGGACCTACTCAAGTCGGTCAAAGGCGGGAAGGGACTGTCGCAGGCGCTTCAGCAGCATCACGGTTTGTTTGGCGATTTCTATATCAGCATGCTGCGTTCTGGCGAAGCGGGTGGAAATCTAGGTGAAGTGCTTGGCAGACTCGCAGAGCACCTCGAGCGGGTAAAGGCCTTGCGCGAATCGGTCATCTCTGCGCTGATCTATCCCGCCATCCTGATCGTTGTGGCATGCATCTCCGTAGTCCTTATGTTGGGCTTCGTAGTGCCGCAGTTCGAGACGCTCTTCGAGGACATGGGCGAGGCGCTGCCCCTGCCAACACGTCTTATCGTCGCTTTGGGCGAGGTTGTCGCTGCTTGGGGGTGGTTGATTGCCATCGGTGCGGGAGCTGCCGCGTGGCTGGGACGTCGCTGGTTGGCAACGCAGCGGGGGCGGCTGTGGCTGGATCGGGCGCTGCTGCGTGTACCCGTCCTTGGTGAGCTGGTTCGTAAGTACGAACTGACTCGCTTTGCGCGCAGCATGGGGACATTGCTTGGCAGCGGAGTGCCAATCGTCGGCGCGCTTCAAATTGCTGGCGACACGATCGGAAATCTGGTTCTCCGCAACGCCATGTCGAGTGTGCCGGCAGCCATCAAGCAGGGTGGGCGGCTCGCCGACGCCTTGCACCTTACCGGTTTGTTCAGTCCATTGGCACTGAACATGGTTCGTCTGGGAGAGGAGACTGGTAGGCTAGATGCGATGCTGCTGGAACTCTCCAGAGTGCACGATGCCGACGTCCAGGCGGGCGTCAAGCGCCTCCTGACCATGCTGGAGCCATTGCTCATACTGGTTCTCGGTGCCGTCATTGCAGCGATCATTGTGTCGATACTGATGGGTATCCTCTCGGTCAATGACTTGGCACTATAAGCTGCAGCACGAATGGGAACTCGTCCGACTGCGGGAGTTCTCCAAATGAAACGAAAGGATGCATGCGCTGCTGTCCGGCAGCCGGCTGCCTTACAATTGCGAACCGCTTCGCCGCGTGGCGTTTTTTTGGAAGTGCAATGAACCAAGTCTCCCTCCCCCGCCGTCCATCGCTTGGCTTCACCTTGGTGGAGATTCTGGTCGTCCTGGCCATCCTCGGCCTACTGGCCGGTTTGGTCGGGCCGCGCGTACTCAGCCAACTCGGTGGTGCAAAGAGCAAGACCGCCGCGGTGCAGATTAAGGACCTTGAGCAAGCTGCAGAGCTCTTCAAACTCGACATTGGCCGTTTCCCGACCCGTGAGGAGGGCCTGGAGGCTCTCGTGACGCGTCCTGCTAGTGCGCCCGCAGGATGGAATGGTCCGTACTTGCGCAAAGGCGGCGTGCCGTCCGACCCTTGGGGTAACCCGTACCGCTACGATGTGCCTGGGCGAAACGGCGACATCGATATCTATTCCTACGGTGCGGACAACGCCGTGGGTGGCGAAGGCGAGAACGCTGATATCGGCAACTGGCTGTGAGTCTTGGTGCTCCTGCTCACTGGTCGCCCACTCGGGATCCAATGCGTGGGTTTACTCTGCTCGAGTTGATGGTGGCGCTGGCTATCGCGGCGCTGTTGGTGGTCAGCATGCCGTTTGCAGTCGTCAAGGCGTACGATTCGATGCAATACCGGGCTGCTGTACGCAACGTCCTGACGGGACTCAAATACGCCCGTCTTGAAGCAATGAGGCTTGGGCGCGATGTGGCGTTCCAGGTTGAACTCGAAAGCCGCGAATATGGCGTTGAGGGCAGGCTGGAGCGCTATCCGGAGCAGGTCGAATTGCAGTTGTTGGTGGCCGATTCTGAAGGTGCTGCTACAAGCGCAGCAATCCGCTTCTATCCGGACGGTAGCTCTACAGGAGGGTTGATCGACATCCTGCGTCCGGGCGGCAGCGGTGTGCGCATCCAGGTGGACTGGCTGCTCGGTCGTATCTCACAGCGCACTCACGAAGGATGACGTTCAAGCGGACTTCGTCCAAGCGGGTGCGCGGCTTCTCCCTGCTGGAGGTGCTAGTCGCCTTTTCCATCATGGCGCTCTCGCTTGGTGTGCTGTACAACGCTGCTGGCGGCAGTGTGCGCGGCGCGCAGGCGACGGATCGCAGCAGTCGGGCGCTTATCCTCGCACAATCCCTTCTGGCGTTGCACGCCAGTGTGCCCCGCGAGGGGCTTCATGCCCAGGGCTCGACCGTAGATGGCGAGTTCGACTGGCGCCTGAGCAGCGAGCCCTACCCTCTTGCGCTTGATCCGCTCCCGCCTGTCGGTTTGCAGCAGATCGAAGCCCACGTCGAATGGTCCGAACGTGGCGAACGTCGACACGCGGTGCTTCTCACGCTGGTGCCCGAGCGACTCAGTCCATGAAACGGCTACACGCATCCGGTCACGGGCAAGGCGGCTTCACATTGGTGGAAGTCGTCGTTGCACTGACACTGCTCTCGCTCATCGTGCTCGGTTTGCTCGGTGCGCTGCGTAGCATCGGGCAGACTGGCGAGCGACTAGAGGCGCAGGCCTTGGTGAATGATGATCTGCGTCTCGTCAGTGCCTTGCTTCAGAGCTCCCTCGCGAGCGCCTCGTCCTCGCAACGCGTTGCGTTGGACGCCGAATCGCAGACAGTGTGGCTCCAGGGTGGGCCTCAATCTATCGAATGGTTGGGTGTGCTGCCCGCACGTCACGGTGTCGGGGGGGTGATGCATCTGCGCCTGCAACTCGAAGCAACAGGGGTGGACCATCACCGTCTCGTGCTCTACATGGCTGCCTATCGAGGGCCCGAAAAGGTGCCCGATTGGGAGGCATTCGAGCCCCGCGTGCTTCTGGACGGCGTCACATCCATGCGGGTGCATTACCTCGGTGTCCGTGAGGCGCAATGGACGCAGGAATGGCAGAACGAAACGGTACTTCCGGAAGTGCTTCACCTTGCGCTGTCGCTGCGAGGTCGTACCTGGCCACCGCTTGTCGTCAGGTTGCTCAATTCGACCGATCAGCCGCGTCCCGCGGCGGTCGTGACCGAACGCGTCCTGATCGGGTTGCCTGACGCATGATGGAAGCCTCGCTCTCAGTCCGCGTCACCAGTACCTCGCATGTCGGCTTTAGCCGGGATGTCCGCGGGGTCGCGCTGGTTGTCGTCATGTGGCTTGTCGCGGCGCTGGCCGTACTGGTCACCGCGCTTATCGCCGGTAACCGGGCGGATCTGCGTGGAGCGGTCAATCACCGGCTGTTCGTCGAGCATGCGGCCTTGGGCGATGCCGCAATACGCCGAGTTGCCGTGCAGCTCAAGTATGCGACCGAACGGCAGGTGCGCCCGTTTCGCGCCGACGTAAGCTTCGCAGGCCAGATTCTGACTGTCAGTGCGGTTCCCGCAGGTGGTTTCATCAATCTGAATGCCGCTCCGCTTGAGCTTCTCCATGCGCTCTTTGTTCATGCGGCTGGTCTACCCGACCAGCAAGCTACGGTTCTGGCCAGCCGGATCCTGGATTGGCGCGACCCGGACGATGCAGCGCTGCCGTCGGGTGCCGAGAACGACCAGTACGTTGCCGCGGGAACGCCCTTCCTTACCCGAGGAGGGGGCTTTGCAACGGTGGACGATCTCGTTCAGGTGCTCGGAGTGAGTCTTGACGTTCATGATAGAATCCGCAGTTTGGTTACCGTCCATGGTGCCATGTCCGGGGTCGATCCCAGGTATGCGCCGGCCGGAGTGCTCGCCGTGCTCGCCAAGGGGCGTCTCGACTTGGTCGATGGCATTCTTGCAGCGCGCCTGGCTGACGATCCCGTCATTGACACCACGGCGCTGGAGCAACAGTTTCTGGCATCAACCTCGGACAGTCTGTATCGAATGGAGGCGAGTCGAACAGTGGACGGAATGCGGCTGACGCGCGTGCTCTGGATAGATCTGGCAGCCCCTGGCGCGGGCGGTGTGCCGTGGCGCGAACTTGCGGTCGAGGCCGTGCGCGCAGGGGCGCAGGAGTAGCTGCATGGCTCGCGATGCTGGACAACTTTCACTGTTCGGACTGGATCTCGGCAAGGTCTGGCGAAATTATCGACAAGGCTGGCTTGAGGCCCTGGAGTGGCGGCCGCTTGCCTGGTTGGCGCCGAGCGAGGCGGTGCGTGTCCGAATGTCCGATGGCAGGCAGGTGGTGTGTTGCGGTGCATGGGAGCGGGAACTTCCCCCGAGCACCCATGTGGCTGGCTTGCACGCGCATGTGCTGGACGAGGACGCGATGCTGGTGCGGGATCTGGTGCTGCCCGACCTGGTCGCGGAAGACCTGGAAGCGGCAATTGAACTCGATGTTCTGTCCAGTACGCCGTTTCCCGCAGAGCAAACCGTCTGGGGGTGGCGAGCCAGTCGGCGGTCAGACGCCCGTCTTGACATCACCCTCGTGATTGCCGCCCGTCCGCACGTGACGCGGCAGTTGATTGCAGCCGGCTTCGATCCTGAGCGCCCCCCAGAGGTCTGGGCGATGCCGGGAGGGCAGGGAGCGGTGGTCATCCGAGGGTTCGGTGAGCCGCTGCGTCATCGGCGTGAAGTCCGCAAGCGCATGCAGATCATTGGTGCCATCCTGTTTTCGGTGCTGGCGCTGCTGGCGCTTGTCGCGGCGCCCTTCATGCTTGAGCGTGAGCGGGTGTTCGATGCCCAGGCGCAGTATGCGCGCCTGATGCAGGAGACCGCCGCGGTCGCTGAACAGCGCGAAGCGCTCGTGCACGCGGCTCAGCGCATTGCTGCGATGCATGGATCGCTGGCCGAGCGCCCTGACCTCGCTCGCCTGCTTGACACGCTTACCATCACGCTGCCCGATACCGCGTATCTGACCCGCCTCGAAGCGGCGGGAGACGTCATCCGTATTGGAGGGGTTGCCGCAAATGCGGCTGAGCTGATCGCGGCGCTTGGACGAACTCAAGGTATCGACGCCGTTCGCACGCCGGGTGCGATTACGCGTACCCCGGACGGGCGGGAGACCTTCGCTATCGAGTTCAACCTGGTGGCGCCCCCGGAAGCATCCGATGCCCAGGGTGTATCGGAGCGAGAGCGATGAGTCTGAGTCGGCGTGCCAAAGTCGCGCTGTCCGTAACGGCGCTGGGCGCGCTCGTCCTCATGTTGCCGGTGGTGGATCAGGTTTTGTTCCGCTATAACTGGGCGGCACAGGCCAGGGATGAGCTGGAGTTTCGCTACGCCCGGCTGCTGGGGCTGCGGGAGTCCGCGTCGCGCATTGAGTCGGCTCTGGCGCGGGCGCAGGGGTACCTGCAGCGCCATGCTTACCCCGTCGACTATCCGCTTGACAGGGTAGGCGCGGATCTGCAGCAGCGGGTGCGCGGGCTGGCTGCTGCGTCCGGTCTGAGCGTTAGCGGCAGTCAGATACTGCCCACTCAGCCTTCGGACGGCTTCGAGGTTGTTCCGCTTACGGTGACCTTGAACGCTTCGCCGGCTGCCCTGCGTGACTTGATCGTAGCCTTTGCAGCGCAGTCGCCTTCGATTCAGGTGGATGGGTACACCGTCACCGCTGTCCGTTCGCGTCGCGGCGCTCCGGATCCCGGCGAGGCGCGCGTCCAGCTTAGATTGAGCGCCATCCATTTGAAGCCATGATGCCGAAACCAGTACATCTGATCCTGCTGGTTGGTGCTGCGATGCTGGGCGGTGCCGCAACGATCTGGATAGCCGGCGACAAGCGCTGGACGCCACCTCCGCCGCGTCTTCCGGATGCGAGCCTATATCAGCTTCCGTCGTCTCCGGGCGCGCGCTTTGCACTGGCTCCGGAAGAGAGTCTCGCTGCGCGTCCCTTGTTCAGTGAGAGTCGTCGTCCTCCTGCCCCCGATGTCGCGGAAGGAGCTAGCAAAGATGAACCCGATCCCTTGCGAGACGTTAAGGTCCTGGGGCTTTTTGGTTCCGGCGCAGAAGGAGGGGGGGTTTTTCAGGTTGCGGGAAAAGTGATTCGTCTCCGGGTCGGCGAGAGTATCGGCCCGTGGGTGCTGCGCTCCGTAAGCGGTCTCAGGCTTGAGCTTTCCCGCAAGGAAGGTGGGCGGGCGACGCTCGAACTCAAGCACCAACCCCAGCCTGCGGGCCCGGTGGCGCCTCCGGCAGCCCCCGCTCGTGCTGTCGAGCCTCAGGCGGAGCCGAAGCCCGGCGTGGGTGCGGGGGGCGAAGCGAGCCCGTCTCCGCGGTCGCAGTCCGACGCCTTGCCCGTCGCGCGCTTGGATCCGGCAGTCGTGGAGGCTCCTTCGAATGGTGCAATCCGCGCCAGTCAAAGAAACTAGGTCGCATCGTGCGATATTGGGTAACGAGAATGAATGTCCGCTTACGAGCCTCGCTGTCTGTTTTCATGATCGCCATCATGCTCGGCGGCTGTGCCGCAACGCCCGAGCGTGCAGCAAGTACGTCACCTGAGCCAGCCCAGGAGCGGTATTCCGGGGAGCCTGGCGCTGATCAGACTGAGCGGGATGCGTTGCACGACGACGCGGAGGATTCGGCCGATGCGTCTGGCGGCCCGGACGAAAGTGGTCGCGCGCCTGTGCTTGTTCGTGGCACCGATCGCATGTTTGCCACTCCCCGTCCTACGCCTTCGGTGCGTTTGAGTGGTGGGAAGGTCTCGCTGCGTTTTGAGCAGGTGCCGGTTACGGACTTCGTCCATGCCGTGCTGGGCGACATCCTCAAGGTGCCCTATTCGATCAACCAGCCCCTAGGTGGCTCGATAACCCTGCACACGCTCAAGGATCTGCCGCGTGACCAGGTGTTTTCCGTCTTCGAGTCGGCGTTGCAGGCCAACGGGCTGCTCGTTGCACGAGATGCTGCCGGTGTCTATCACGTGGGGCGGCCCGAGACGCTGAGGGGTGTCGCGCCGGCGTTTTCGAGTACGTCCAGCCTTCCTGCAGGGCACAGCATGGTCATCGTTCCGCTCCAGTACGTCGGTGCGGTCGAGATGGCCGATATCCTCAAGCCCGTGGTGACTCCGGAGGCGCTCGTCCGGGTGGACAGCTTCCGCAATCTGCTCGTGCTGGCGGGAACCCGTACGCAGCTGGATGGCTGGCTGGAGATCGTCACAACGTTCGATATCGACATCCTGAAAGGCATGTCGCTTGGTCTGTTTCCCCTCCAATACACCTCCGTTGCTGAGGTTGAAGCAGGTCTCCGGGCTGTCCTCGCGGGTACCGGAGCAACATCCTCCGCGGCGGCGGGAGGCGGGCAGCGTGCGCAGGCCGAGGCGCAGGCGGGAGCAAAGGCCGGAGCACTGCAACTCCCCCCGCCGATAGCCGGGGTCATCAGGGTCGTAGCCATCGAGCGTCTCAATGCTTTGCTCGTCGTTACTCCCCGCGCCCATTACCTCGACATTGCGCGCGAGTGGATTGCCAAGCTCGATACGCCGCACAGCGGTGGCAGCGATCCGCAGCTTTACGTCTACCCTGTCCAGAACGGTACAGCCAAGCATTTGGCCTCCTTGCTTGCCGCCGTGCTTGGGGGAGAGTCACAGTCTTCCTCCGCCGCTCCGCAGCGAGCGCAGCGCGCCATCGCCCCTGCCTTGGGGGTTCAGGGGTTCGGCAATCAGATGGCTGCCGGCGCGAGCGCTGGCAGCGCGGCAGGTGCCGAGGGAGGGTTCACCCAGGCAACGCTCGACGAAGGCGGTGTGCGTGTCGTTGCAGATGAGCGCAACAACGCCCTGTTGCTGTACGCGCCGCCGTCCGAGTACCGCAAGATCGAGGCCGCCTTGAAGCGCCTCGACATTGCGCCGACCCAGGTGCTCATCGAAGCGAGCATTGTTGAAGTTACCCTGACAGACGACCTTCGGTACGGCCTGCAATGGTACTTCAACGACTCGCATGGATCGTGGTCGGGAACGGGCCAGCTGACCAGCGGCAGCAGCAGCGCCATTGGCCCGATCAACCCGGGCTTCTCATACTCCGTCGTTAACTCGGCAGGACAGGTCCGCGCGGTGCTGACTGCGCTGGCCGAGAAATCCCTCATCAACGTGATCTCGAGTCCCAGTGTTCTGGTGCAGGACAATCATACCGCCACCATCCAGGTGGGCGACCAGCAGCCGATCCGCTCGGCCACCTCCGTTACGGACGGCGGGGTGACGACGAGCTCCATACAATACAAGGATACGGGCGTTGCCCTGGCCGTAACGCCTTCGGTCAACGCGGGCGGTATGGTCTCAATGGATGTGCAGCAGGCGGTTACCGATGTAGGTCAGATCGACACTGCAACAGGGCAGCGGAGTTTCCTTCAGCGTGAGTTCTCGAGCAGGGTGGCGGTGCGCTCGGGTGAGACGGTCGTAATGGGCGGCCTGATTCGCGACAACTCCACGCGTGGCAAGCAGGGGGTGCCCCTGTTGCAGGACATTCCCGTGGTTGGCAGTCTCTTCTCTACCACCACCAATCGGGGCAACCGGACCGAGCTGCTGGTCATGATTACGCCGCGAGTCGTCCGGAACGAGAGTGACCTGCGCGCAGTCACCGACGAGATGCGTAACCGAGTGAGCGAGTCGCTGCGCAAGCTTGGTGGATGGCAGCCAGACGATCCTGCGCCGGACGCCCGCTGATCGCGCCAGGACGCCGCATACGCCCGGATCCAGTCCGTGAACTTTGCGCCCGCGGTGCGCTCGAAAGCTCATGGCCGTGTGGTGCGCGGCCTTCGCTGTTGTTTATTTGCAACTTACCTTGTTGATGGGAGAGAAATGGGTCATGCTGAAACTAGCGCTATGGTCTGAGCGTTCGGTGGTGTTGAGCTTGTTGCAGAGGTGTGTTCTAGGGCTTGCAGCGTGCGTTGTCGTAGCCGCATGTGCGACAACGAGCGTCCAGCAAACCGACGAAGAGCGCATCGCTGCCAGAGCTCAGCAACGTTGGGACGCCTTGGTCGATGGTGCAGCGGAACGGGCCTACGAGTTCGAAACCCCCGCGTACCGGGAAACGCACTCCTTAAAGCTCTTCCGCAGCCGTTTGGGGTCGGCTGTCAGCTTCATCGGCGCCGAAGTCAAGGAGGTGGTGGTTGATGGCGATGTTGCGGACGTTCGCATATTCATGGCCTACCATACCCTTGGGGCGGACGGTTCGTTGATACGTGTCGATCGCCCGGTTCGAGAGAGTTGGGTTCGCGCGGGTGGTGAATGGTGGCATAGTAGCAGTTCGCGTTGAATGGCACGGATCGGCGGGGGGTAAAGATGGTATTTGCAAATTTTGGAAATCGTGCTTAAATCCCCCCCGTCACTCGTTTGACTCGGTAAGGAGGGTCGGTTCAGGAGTAAGGCCGACTGTCGATTCCTTGAATCATTGTTTAGCAAGAGGACATTTACAACATGAGTGTGATTAAGAAGACTCTCTCGTCGGCTTTCCGGGTGAAACCCGTGGTAGCGGCCATCGCGGCTTCTGCTGCGCTGATGGCTCCGCACGCCCAGGCGGTCAACGTGTCGCAGAATGGGCTGGGTGAAGTGCTGCTGTTCCCGTACTACACGGTGAACAACGGCTTCGACACCAACATCAGCATTACCAACACCAGCGAAAACGCTGTTGTGTTCAAGATTCGCTTCCGCGAAGCCCACAACTCCCGTGACGCGCGCGACTTCAACGTTGTGCTGTCCCCGTACGACGTGTGGAACGCCACCGTCACCGAATCGCCCGACGGCACCGTTGCCCGTCTGGTGACCGGCGACACCTCTTGCACCGCGGGTGAACTGCTGCCGCTGAACGACGGCACCGGCCGTCGCTATGTCGACTTCACCAACTTCGACTACATCACCCAGACCGGTGTTGGCCCGAACGACGGTGGTCCGACCGATCTGTCCCGTACCAAGGAAGGCTACATCGAAGTGATCCAGATGGGTCACCAGGTGCCGACCAACCCGGGTGCTGCCTCGCCGGATCTGACCTTCGCTGCCGCTTCCGTGGGTCACAACTCCAAGCACGTTGATGGCGTGCCCCGTGATTGCAACGCCGTGCGCGCTGCTTTCTCGACCGCCAACATCGCTGCCACCCAGGCTGCCTTCTTCGAGCCGATCAATGTGCTGAAGGGCACTGCCTCGCTGGTCAAGGCCACCGAAGGCAAGGCGATCTCCTACGATCCGACCGTTCTGGCCAACTTCTACAACCCGGGCGCCGGTGCTCTTGATGGCGCTGGTATCGCGGGCCAGAACCTGGTCGTGATTCCGGAAAGCACCCAGCCGGGTCTGCATCAGGCGAACCCGCCGCTTGCTGAAGTCATCGACAACGTCGCTGGTACTCCGGTGATCGACGACTTCGCTGCCGGTCCGAACGCCGTGTCGGCAGTGCTGTCGCGCACCGCGGTGGTCAACCAGTTCTCGGTCAACCCGGTGAACAACGCCAAGACCGACTGGGTTGTGACCTTCCCGACCAAGTACTACTACGTCGATTCGCGCGAACCGACCGCTCCGGCCAGCAACGTGGGTGACGCTCGTGTGGCGGCTAACGCTCCGTTCGACGATGCCTCGACCTTCCAGTCGGTGCCGGTGGGTTGCTCGGATGTGCAGGTTGGCTTCCGCTTCTTCGACCGCGAAGAAGACGAGCGTGTGTCCGTCTCTGGTGTGGGCTTCTCCCCGGCTCCTCCGGGAGTTCCGGCTGACACCATCTGCTACGAGAGCCAGGTCATCACCTTCGCGAACAGCTCGGTGTTCGGCTCCCCGCTGCAGGCCAACGTTGCGGTCGATGCGGCCGGTTACAACAGCGGCTGGATGCGCCTCAACTTCACCAACGCGGGTGATCTGACCGGTAACACCGCTGGTGCAGTGTTCACGGGCCTGCCGGTGATCGGCTTTGCCGCCACCACGCTGGAGAACGGCATGAACGCCTCCGCCGTGCTGAACTACGGCATGGGCTGGAGCCACGGTTACGTGACCTCCATCGCGCCGTAAGCGTAGGCTGACGTAAGAGAAAGGAGGGGCTCTGCCCCTCCTTTTTTTTTACACTCTCGATCCGTGAAGGTGTCGCGTGATTTGCTAGAATTAAATCGGTTTCGTTTTTCGTTTTCGGTCAGAAGGTGATGTTATGTGGAATTCAATCAAGAACTCGCTCCTTGTAGCGTTGCTGTGCTCGCTTGGCGCCGCACATGCCCAAGTGCAGCTTGTGCTGACCGAAGGCGGCGTCGAGAAGACGTGTACCACGGTGGGGGATGTGGTGGTGTCCACCGGCCAGGTGCGCGCCCAGGTACAGGCCGGCTGCCTTGAAGTGCCAGATGGCGGCGGCGGAGTACCCGCGCAGTACGCGCTGTCGGTAACCGTCCAGGGAAGCGGCACGGTGACCAGCAATCCGGCGGGGATCAACTGCGGGGCGCAATGTTCCGGGAACTTCGACAGCGCGTCGAACGTGGTGCTGACCGCTGCGCCGGCGGCGGGGTGGAACTTTACAGCCTGGACGGGGTGCTCCTCGCAATCCGGCACCTCATGCACGGTGACGATGGCCAATAACCGCGCGGTGACGGCAACGTTTACCGCGCAATCCGGCGGCGGTGGCGGTGCCGATCCGCTGACGCCGGTGTGGAAGCCCAACGCAACGACCTACGTGTTCGACCGTGGTGCCTGGACCGAGCAGTTCGTGCCGCGTTGCGTGCCCGATCAGTACAACAACTGCCGTTATGGCGGCTCGCGCAGCCTGTACGACACTGTCAAGGTAGGCGAGGTTTGGTCGATGCGGGTGCCCTATGGAGTGGGTACCTTCTACGCGACGCATTCCTTCCAGATCGCGCGTTCCGAGACCGGCGAAAGCTTGAATAACTACGACATCTCGCTGAGCACCACGCCGGGGGACTTCGACTCGGTGACGGGGGGCTGCCGCAAGCTGAACTCGACCACACTTTCGGCATATGATCCGGCAACTGGGACACCGAGTTGGGGTTCGCACTGCCAGCTGGCGCCCAACACCCTGTATTATCTGAACGTCAGGCCGGCGGTCGGCACGGCGGGTGCTACCCGTTGCGGTGGAAGCTCTGCCGACGCCTGCCGTTTCCGTATCGTGCTGCCGAGCGGCTTCACGTACTCGAACTGATCCATCCCATCGTTGTGATTCTTTCGGGGGGCTTTCGGCCCCTCGATCTTTTTCTAGTGACAGGAGTGTTTTCGAACAATGCTGAAACGCCGTTTCATCGTTCTTCTGGCAGGCTTCGTTCCGCTGCTTTCTCACGCAATTGATGACAAGGTCGTGCTGGGCACGGCCCAGGATGTCAGCATCACCGCAGGCGACGTGCGCAGGGAGCTGTCGCTTGTGCCGGATGCGGTCATCAGGCGGGTGCTGACCGACCCCCAGCAGCATCTTGCGCTGATAGACGGCATGATCAGGCTGGAGCTGTATGCACGGGAGGCGGAGGCCCTGGGTGTGGCGGCCGATCCCAAGGTCCAGGCGCGGATCGAGAAGTCGCGCAAGCAGATCCTTGCAGAAGTGGTGCGCGAGCACGTTGCCCGCAGCACGGAGCCACCGGACTTCACCGAGCTCGCCCGCGAGGAGTACCTGCTTAGGAAGGCGGAGTTCGTCGTGCCGGAGCAGGTGCGTGCCAGGCATATCCTGCTGAGATTCGAAGGTGATGCACAGAAGGCGGAGGCCATCGAGAAGCTCAGGCAGATCGGGGAACGTGTCCGCCAGGGTGATTCTTTTGAGGCGTTGGCCATCGCGCATTCGCAAGATCCTGGCTCAGCGCCGGAGGGCGGGGATCTGGGCCTGTTCGGGCGTGGGAAGATGGTCGAGCCCTTCGAGCGTGCGGCCTTTGCCCTGCGGAGCCCTGGCGAGCTCAGCGACATCGTCGAGACCCGCTTCGGGCTTCATCTCATTCAGCTTGTCGAACGGGTTGAGCGCCGCGAGCGCGGGTTCGACGAAGTGAAGGGGCCGATCATCGCTCGCATCGACGCGGACTACCGGAAGAAGATTCTTGAGAGCTGGGATCGCGAGATGAGCGAGAAGGCTTCCAGTGACGTCGATCTTGAGATGCTCCGCAAGTTCTTCGCGCAGGAGCTCGAACGCCTGAAGTGACCACAAGGTCAACGCGCGCAGACGGTGCGTGGTATCTGGCTTAGTGAACCCCGGAGCGATGTGTCGTCCACATCGCTCCGTTGTTGTTACGGGAAACCCTGATCTCCTGTTCGGACAGACGTGCTTCAATCAATCATCTTGCACAATCCCCTGGTGATGTTCTGGTGCAATCGGCGCTTGATCCACTCATTGGCGCTGGCGACGGTAGCATCGCGTTACCGCTCGTCGTGGTTGGGCATGTTGTGGCCGGTTATTCAGCCGGTTCTCATGATCGGTGTTTTCTCTTTCATCTTTTCCTTCGTCATGCCGCTGCGCTGGGGGAGCGGTGCGGGGGGGCACGACCTGCCGCTATTCTTGTACTCGGGTTTTGTCGTTTTCTCCTTTTTCTCCGATGTCGTAACACGCGCTCCGACGCTGATTCTCGAGAAGCCACATCTGGTACGCAAGGTGGTTTTCCCGGTCGAATTGCTCGCCGGCGTGAGCGTGCTGATCGGTGCCGGCTACTTTCTCATCAATTTCGTCGTGCTCTGCGCCTTCCTGTGGCTGCAGGGATATCCCGTCGAGAACGGTTTCGTGTTCCTCGTGCTGTATCTGCCTGCGCTCGCACTCGGCCTGACCGGATTGAGCTGGTTCCTGAGCGCTCTGACGGTATACGTCCATGACACGGCGCAGGTCATCGGGCTGGCAGTGTCTGCGCTGATGTTCTTCACGCCCGTGTTCTACCCCTTGTCGTCGGTGGCCGAGGGCGTCCGGTTCTGGCTCCTAATGAATCCTTTGACCCACGTCATCGAGGGCCTGCGCGCACTGGTACTGGAGGATTCGATGCCTTCGGTTCGGGATGTGATTTCGTTCTGGGTAATTGCAGGCGTCGTGTTTCTGTTCGGCTGGTTCTGGTTCAGGCGTCTGAAAGGCGGTTTTTCCGATGTCCTCTGAGTTGCTGCTGCGTGTCGTTTCGCTGGAGCGGGCGTACCGATCCTATGAGACGCCGAAACATCGCCTGTTCGAGTTGTTGGGCATCCGGCGACCCGTTCCCCCGAAGCTCGCAGTAAACAATGTCAGCTTCGAACTCCGGCGCGGTGAGATCCTGGGACTGATCGGGCCGAATGGGGCGGGGAAGTCGACACTGTTGCAGATGATCGCAGGTACCTTGCGGCCAACGGGCGGAACGCTCGAAGTCCATGGGCGGGTGACGGCTTTGCTGGAACTCGGTGCAGGGGTCGATCCTGAGCTGACCGGACGCGAGAACATCCGGCTGATGGGGGCGATGTATGGCCTTTCCGATGAGGAGGTTGATCGCCGGTTTGATGCCATTGCCGACTTCAGCGAGCTGGGCGAAGCGCTCGACGATCCAGTGAAGACGTATTCGTCGGGAATGTTCCTGAGGCTTGCGTTTTCTGTATCGACCGCAATGGAGCCAGATCTCCTGATTGTGGATGAGGCACTGGCGGTAGGCGACGTTGGTTTCCAGGCCAAGTGTCTCGACCGGCTGGAGAAGCTGATCGATGGCGGCGCAAGTATTGTTCTCGCCGCGCATGATCTGCAGTTGATCAAGAATTACTGTACCAGCGCGATCTGCTTGAACAAGGGCAGCATTGAGGCCAGCGGCGATCCAGAGACCGTCGTCGAGCACTATTACTATCTCGTCAGGCAGCGAGGCGCCGACAGGGCCTCCAGCTTGAGTTGGCGCTCGGCAGAGTCCGGGGTGAGATTCGGCTCCGAGCAGGCATTCATCGATTCAGTCGAGGTGTGCACGGACGGTGACGCGGGCAGTGTCCGTTTCGGCCAGACATTGCCCGTCATGGTTCGTGCAAACGTACCTGCGAGCTATCGGGGCAGCCTCAGTGTGGCGATCGTGCTGCGGGATATCAGGGGGTACAACCTGTATGGTCTCGTTGCCAGCGAGGCTGGCGATCAGATTGTCTGGCGGGACGCGCAGACCGTTGAAGCGCGGTTTTCCTTGCCAATGCGGGTTGCCGACGGTGAGTATTCCTTGACCGTGCGGCTGGAGAAGGACCGCAGCGAGAGTGCCACGACACTCCTGGACAAGCATGTCGGGGTATGTCGAATCGTTTGCGAGGGTAGTAAGAACACGTTTCTTGGCTCGGTGGATCTTGGCGGTTGCGTCGTGTCGGATTGAGGCAAAGAATGAGTTGTGCGGCATTGATGGATGGATGGCCGGTGGTTATTGGTGGGCTTGGGGGCTCGGGAACTCGCGCCGTTGTGGACTATCTGCGAATGGCAGGCGTCTTCCCCGGGTCTCGCCTGAACGTGAGCAATGACTCCCTGCCATTTGCCGATCTCTACGATACGAGTGTCGATGAGTACCTGAGCGACCCGTATGCTTTCGACAAGGTGAAGTGGTGCCGTAAGGTGGGGCGCGCACTCGAGGAGCATCTGGCGGGCAAGCCCCCCGGGCAACGCTGGTTGCTGAAGAATCCGAGGTCGATCCTCATGCTCGAACCCTTGAGCAGCTGTCTCGAAGGCTTGTTCTTCGTGCACGTCGTTCGAAACGGAGTGGAGATGGCATTCTCCGGGAATCAGCGCCAAGCCGTTCTGCACGGTGACCGTATTCTCGGGCCTGAGGGCGAACGCCTGGCGCATGGGCCGGTCCGGTCCTTGGCAGTGTGGGAAGCGGTCAATCGCATGGGCGAGCGGTTTGCTCGGTTGCAGCCTGACAAGTACCTGAGAATCCGGTACGAGGACTTCTGCCTGAACCCGGCGCAGGAGATGGAGCGTTTGGATCGACGTGTTGGATTTGGGCTTGAGCACGGGAAAGTGGATCAACGGCAGTTCAGGAAGTCCCTGCGGGCACTTCCGGTTGATTGGCAGCATTCTCTGCCGGCGGAAGCACGAGGTGCGAGAAGCCTGCTTCAGGAGTACGGCTATCAGTGTTGAATTTCATGTGCATAGGCGCTCAGAAGGCCGGAACGACTTGGCTCTATGAGCAGTTGCGGGCGGATTCGCGAATCGCGTTTCCGGCGGGGAAGGAGGTTCATTACTGGGACGGTTTGCGTACGTCGCAACCGGTCGCCTGGTACCTCGGGCTGTTCTCGGATCCCAATCGGATAAATGGTGACATTACTCCCGCCTACTCGATTCTCGAGGATGAAACCGTAGCCGAGATATCCCGGGTATGTCCGTCGACCAAGGTTGTCTTCATCTTGCGGAATCCGATCGAGCGCGCGTGGTCCTCGGCGCTGATGGCCTTGAGCCGGTCGGAGATGACGGTTGCTGAGGCGTCAGATGCCTGGTTCAGAGATCACTTCCAGTCCAGGGGGTCTGTGCTTCGGGGAGACTATGAGCGGACGATCAGGACCTGGAGTCGCTACTTTCCTGAGGGAACGAGTTTCCGGTGGTTCTTCTACGATGATCTCGCATCGTCGCCGGCACGTTTCCTGAGAGAAGTTTCCGAATTCATCGGCTTGGACGGGCGGTCCGATCTGATGGATGCTGAGCTTGCCCGGCGAGTATTTGCCGGACCGGGGGCCGAGATTCGCGCGTCTCTGGCGGCCTTTCTGGTCGATTTCTATCGGACGAAGATCGACTCTCTTGGTGGCTTCATTGGCCGGGATCTTTCCGGATGGTACGGGGCGTATTCATGAAGGGGGGGGTGACGGACGCAGTGATTGTCCTAGGACCGCATCGCTCGGGTACGTCTTGCGTAACAGAGATTCTGAAAGTTGCCGGGTACTGTCTGGGGGCGGACGTTCTGGGGGCGCACGAATGCAACAAGCGTGGTCTCTGGGAGAATGCGGCAATCGTCGGCGTGAATGAACGTATTCTGCGGCGCCGCGGTTCGGCCTGGTATGACTCGGCGCCGGAATCTCGGAACCCAACGATGGCTGGTTACCTGCAGGATGTCGCAGATGTGGTGGATGTCTTGTGGGAGCAGTTCGGCAAGCGAGGCAAAGCAAGGTTTCCAGAGGCCTTGGCGATCAAGGATCCGCGACTGTGCCGCCTCGTCCCGCTGTATGCAGCGGCACTTGCAGAATGCGGTGCTGCACCGCGCTATGTGATCACGCTGCGCGACCCTTGGGTGTGCGCCGAATCTCTGTACCGGCGGGACGGGCTCCCGCGCCGAGTTGGCCTCGAACTCTGGGTTGGGCACATGCTGGGCGCGTTGTCAGTGGCAAGCGGGGCGGATTCGGCCCTTGTCCGCTACGACGAATTGCTTCGCCACCCTGATGAGGTGTGCGCGGCGCTGGCTCGCTGGCTGGTCGGTCCGGAGGAGGTGTCGTCAACTCTGGTGCAGACGATGCGGCGCAGTGTGGCACCGGAGCTGAATCATTCCGCTGGTCTGGGACGCGTTCCGGAGATCGGCGACGATTGGATTACTCGCCTGGCCTGCGAAATGTTCGACACGCTTGCCTCTCAAGACCTGGAAAGGGTCTTGGGCGAGTTCGCGGCTGGATGGAGCGAGGAGTTCGAAGAGCGTTCGGTGCAGTGCGGTTGGATGTCATTCGATCGAGTAGTGGTGGCTCACGATTCGCTGTCCCCCATGCTGCAACGTCATGCGGAAGGGCGCGCGGGGATACTGCTGGTGCGGGATGGGGAAGAGTCAGTGTCGGCGTGTTCTTCGTCGGCATTGTCTGGTGAGGGTGTAGGAGTTCTCTACAACCTGGTAGATCGTGGTGAAGCTGCGAGTCTGGTAAGGGGGGCGTCGCTGTGTGCCGGAAAGCCCGCACTTCTGGTCCTGGAGGGCAGAAAGGAGTACGCAGCAGCGCTGGTTGACTGGTTCCTGCGCTGGAGTGGCGTAGGTGAGATCGTGCGCCTCCTCTCGGCAGACAGGGAACTGATTGCCGTTGGTGTTCCCGGTGACGTGCAGCTGGGCATCGATTTCTGGAAGTACATCAATAGTGGCGATGAACCGTTGCAGCGCATGCTTCTGGACTGCAGTGAGAAGCGGGATCTAGTACTGGAGAATGACTGCGAGAACGGGCCTGACTGGCTGGCTCGGGCAGGCGCGCGGTGAACCTCGCCGGGCTTGTCAGGGCGTGTCATTGATCCGCTCAATCAGGGTGCGAACGGCATCGGGCAGCGGGGTGGTGCCGGTGTCGATGGTGATGTCGGGTTGCTCGGGCGCTTCGTAGGGGCTGCCAATGCCTGTCATGTTGGGTAACAACCCTGCCCTGGCCTTCTTGTATAGGCCTTTAGTGTCACGCTGTTCGCAGATCTCCAGGGTGGTGCCAACGTAGACTTCGATGAAGTTGTCCTTGCCGATGAGCTGGCATGCCATTTCGCGCTCAGCGCGGAAGGGGCTGATGAACGCAGTCATGACAATCAATCCGGCATCCATCATCAGCTTCGCGACCTCGGCGACCCGGCGGATGTTCTCGACTCTGTCTCGCTCCGTGAATCCGAGATCCTTGTTCAGCCCTTGCCTTATGTTGTCACCATCGAGGATGTATGTGCGCTTGCCCTGCGCATGGAGCTCCTGCTCAAGTGCATTCGCGAGGGTAGATTTTCCCGCTCCCGAGAGCCCGGTGAACCAGATGACTTTTCCGTTGTGACCGTTCTGTCTCTCGCGATCCTTGCGTGTGATGGTCAGGCTCTGGCGGTGAACATTCTGTGCTCTGCGCAGATTATGGGAAATGAGTCCTGCCGCGACGGTCGCGCGTGAGTATCGATCGATCAGGATGAATCCACCCATCGTTCGGGAGGCTCGATAGCTGTCGAAGGCAACAGGGCGGCTGAGTGCGAGATTGCACAGCGCGATATCGTTCATCGCGAGCTGTCGGCAGGACTCATGGGCGCCGGTGTTGACATCGACTCGGTGTTTGATCGAGGTGATCGACGCAGTCGCCCACTGAGTCGCCAGTTTCAGTTCGTAGTTGCGGCCGATCAGGCCGGGGTCCTCGTGCATCCAGATGACCGTTGCCTCGAACTGATCGGTAACTTCCAGAGGAGCGTCGGCGGCTGTGATGATGTCGCCGCGCGAGGCGTCGACGTCGCGGTCGAGTACTAGCGTAATGGCCTCCGCCTCTCCGGCAGCGTGCCGGTCGCCGTCATACGTCACGATCTTGTCGACGCGGGCGGTGTGGCCGGACGCCGTGATCCGGACCGTATCGCCCTGCGCCACCCTCCCATTAGCCACCGTACCACTCAGACCGCGAAAATCAGGGTGCGGACGGTTAACCCACTGGACGGGGAACACAAAGCGCTCACTCTCCGACGAGGACGGCGCGACGGTTTCCAGGTATCCCATCAGCGTCGGGCCGTCGTACCAAGCAGTATGCTCGGAGCGCTCGAGAATGTTGTCGCCTCTTAACGCCGAGATCGGTATTGTGGCCGTGTGCTCGAGTTGCAATCTGCTTGCGAGCTTGTCGAAGTCACTCCTGATGGCGCTGAACACGTCGGGATCGAAGCTGACCAGATCCATCTTGTTGATTGCCAGCACCGCGTGGCTGATGCCCATGAGGGAAACCAGGTTGGCGTGTCTTTGCGTTTGCGTGAGTATGCCGAGGCGCGCGTCGACAAGAATGACCGCGACGTCCGCGGTGGACGCGGCTGTGATCATGTTTCTGGTGTACTGCTCATGACCGGGGCTGTCTGCGACAATGAACCTACGCTTGGGCGAAGAGAAGAAGCGGTACGCCACGTCAATGGTGATGCCTTGCTCCCGCTCCGCTGCCAGCCCATCGATCAGCAGCGCGAGGTCAAGATCCTTGCCTTGCGTCCCGTGTCGCTTTGAATCGGCCTCCAGCGCAAGCAACTGATCGTCGAAGATCTGTTGGGACTCCCAGAGAAGGCGCCCGATCAATGTGCTCTTTCCATCGTCCACGCTGCCGCAGGTGATGAAGCGTAGCGTGTCCTGGCCGGCCTGAAGTGCGAGCAGATCACCCGCGGAAGCGATGGTGCTGGTAGGGGCTCGGCAGATAGCTGGCGCTGCCTTCTTGGCTTGTCTCATCAGAAGTACCCTTCCTGCTTCTTCTTCTCCATTGAACTGTTTCCATCGGTGTCAATCTTCCGTCCTTGGCGTTCGGATTGGCGAGAGTTGGCCAGTTCAACGAGGATGTCCTCGATCGTCTTCGCACCGGATTCGATTGCTCCGGTGAGCGGGTAGCAACCAAGCGACCGAAATCGAACGGTGCGAATCTCGATGTCTTCGCCAGGCAGCATCCGACAGCGCTCGTCATCGACCAGCATGATCATGTCTGCGCGCGCGACCACAGGACGGGGCTTGGCGAAGTACAGAGGTACTACCGGTATCCGTTCCTGATGGATGTAGTGCCATATGTCGAACTCGGTCCAGTTCGAGAGCGGGAAAACACGGATGCTTTCCCCTGGGTTCGTTCTGGTGTTGTAGAGGTTCCAGAGTTCTGGGCGTTGCCTCTTCGGGTCCCACTGGTGTGTTGCGGTTCGAAAGGAGAACACACGCTCCTTCGCGCGCGACTTCTCCTCGTCTCGCCGAGCACCGCCGAACACAAGGTCGAACCGATGGTGGTCGAGCGCTTGTTTCAGTCCTTCGGTCTTGGTGATGTCGGTATGCAGCGCGGAGCCATGGTCAAAGGGGTTGATGTCCTTGGCGATCGCTTCCGGATTGACGTGCACCAAGAGCGTCATGCCGCTATCGCGCGCAACTAGGTCGCGAAACTGATACATCTCCTGAAACTTCCATCGCGTGTCGACATGCAGCAGCGGAAACGGTGGGGGCGATGGATGGAAGGCCTTGCGCGCAAGATGCAGCATGACGCAACTGTCCTTCCCGATAGAGAACAGCATCACCGGATTCCTTGCTTCGGAGACCGCCTCGCGGATGATGTGGATGCTCTCGGCCTCGAGTCGGTTGAGGTGAGGCGACGAGGCCGCCCTGACTGCAGAAGATGAATCTGTGCCGCGGCTGAGTTCAAGCAAAGGTCTATACGCCTCGAGAAAGATACGGATCTGGGGGTTGGCCGTCATTCCTCTGAGGTGGCCTAGCAGCGCACCGTGCGGGAACAGTGCAATGGCTTTGCCGAGATGTCGCTGTAGGTCTAGGACCGCGTTCTGCAAGTGCTCCGTGTCTTCGACGGCAACTGGGGTCCAGAAGCGCGCGCCGCGCGCATCGTTGACATGCAGGCATGGCTTGCCGTTTGGCAAGGGGCAGAGTTGGGCAAAAAGAACTCGCTCGCGGCGTTTGCGTGCTTGCTGTATCGCCCAGTCGAGGACAATTCGATTGGGGCGAAACCCCAGTTCATCAGTCAGCCGGTCCTCGTTCAGTTCCGGCGGGAGAAGGTTGCAGGACTGCAGCCGGCGTTCGGCTGTGCGCTTAGTGTCAGCGAACCCCGTTTCCCGCAGGTGCTCATATGCCCGCTCGGTGCTCCAAGTCTGTTCGGAATCCAGACCGTAAAGACTGCGTTCGCGGGCTGTCGCAATTTGCTTCATGATTGAATGGAATGTGTGTTTCCTAAATGATACCATGGAAAAATTGTTGATTAATGCATAAGCAGCGTAATGCGACAGCTTTCGGTCCTTCGTGACCGGCATCCGGCATCGGGCAACCGTGCGGCGGCCATGTCTCGGGGGACGATACCGTCATGAGTGAGATCCGGGTTTCTCCAATCCGCAACTTTCGAACGTCTCTATCGCAGAAATGATTGATGGTGCCTATGCTGTTGCCGGCGCGCTGACCGGTTTTGTTGTTGGTCTGACGGGGGTGGGTGGCGGCGCCTTGATGACGCCGGTGTTGTTGCTTGTCTTTGGGGTGCCGCCGACGACAGCGGTTGCGACCGATCTGTGGTTCGCTGCCATCACCAAGCTCGTCGGCGCCAGAGTCCACCAGACCAACGGGAATGTCGACTGGCAGGTGGCAGGGCGCTTGTGGTCGGGTAGCTTGCCAGCGGCGCTATTGGTAGTCGTGCTCGTGAGCCTTGGGTTGCGAGTTGGCAAGATAGAGTGGCTTAGCGTGGCAATCGGGGTGCTCGTCTTGGTTGCTGGGGTCGGGCTGCTTGTCGGGCCTAAACTGGCAGCTCTCGCGAGTGACGGGTTCGGTGGTCTTCGCCAGTCCAGAGAGTCGATGCGGCGTTCGGTGGGCGCTGCTGCTGGGGCTGTCCTCGGAGTGTGCGTGGCCTTGACATCGGTTGGGGCGGGAGCGCTTGGTAGCGTGATGCTGATGTACCTGTATCCTTCGCGCATGACGCCGCATCGATTGGTTGCAACGGATATCGTGCATGCAATCCCGTTGGCCATGATTGCCGGGATCGGATATCTCTTGGCCGGACTGGTTGATTGGTGGATGCTCGCAAGTCTCTTGCTGGGCTCGATTCCGGCCGTAGTTGCCGGGAGCTTGCTCGCGGGGAGGTTCTCGGGGCGTTTCATCCAGATTTCACTGGCTCTTGTGCTCATCGCAGCGGGAGTCAAGGTTCTCTCATGAGTTGCCCGCTGACGGTGTGGCCGGGATGCCTGGGGTTGTGGTGTGTCGTCGCCCGCCTCGCGCGGTAAAGTTACGCATGAAGGTCGACAAGGACGATCCTGGGCTCGGATCGGCGATCCGTGATTCAGCGGTTTGGTAACGAAGGGGCAATTTGGGCTAATGCTGGATGTAATCGTTCCCGTGTACGCGGGCGAAGCCGATACGCGCCGCTGTCTTGAAAGTGTTCTGGCCTGCCGGCAGCAGACAATGTTCGAGCTGGTGGTGGTGGATGATGCGTCTCCGGAGCCGACGCTCTCCGCGTGGTTGCAGGAACTGGCCGACGCCGGACAAATAAGCTTGCTGCGCAATCCGTACAACCTCGGTTTCGTCCGCACGGTGAACCGGGCGCTCGCACTGCATCCCGGGCGTGACGTGGTGCTGCTGAACAGCGACACGGAGGTAAGCGGCAATTGGCTGGACCGCATCCTGCGTTGTGCGGACTCTCATCCGGACGCAGCGACTATCACACCGTTCTCCAACAATGCGACGATCTGCTCGTATCCCTACGAGGGCTGGTTAGGTGAGGTGCCCGGCCGATTGGGGCTTGCGGCGTTGGATGAGGTTTTCTCTCGCCGTTTGTCCGGCGTGGCGATGGATCTGCCCAGTGGTGTTGGTTTCTGCATGTTCGTTCGGCGCGCCTGCCTGGACGCGGTTGGCGTGCTCGATGATGTGGCTTTCGCACGGGGCTATGGCGAGGAGAACGATCTTTGCCGACGGGCGGCAAAGGCGGGGTGGCGTAACCTGCTTTGCGCAGACGTCTTTGTGTACCACCGCGGTGGCGTGAGTTTTGCGCACGAACGCGGTACGTTGATGAAGCAGGGGGATGAACGCCTGAATGCCTTGCATCCTGAGTATGCGGAGGTAGTGCGACGTTTCATCGTGGACGACCCTTTGCGGCCCTTGCGCGACGCGATTGACGCGGCACGCGCTGCACTTGGCGCAGACGAGGCGGCCGAGGTGAGCCGTGAGCGCGAACGCCGTCCGCCGCTACCCGCTCGGGAGGTGCTGTGGCAGGACACGGCCCCCCATGTGGGTATGGACGTGGTGAATGTGCCAGCCGTGAATTCGGTAGCCGCCCGCCCGTTGCCAGATGAGGTCTGGCTTCATGTGGCACACAGCTGGGGCGGTGGGGTGATGCGCTGGGTCCACGACTTGGCGGGGGCGGACGCTGGCGAAGCGCGCCACTTGCTGTTGAGGTCGCGTAGCTGGCGCAACCATGCGGGGGTAAGGCTCGAGTTGGTAGATCCGATGCTCGCGGATGAGGTGTTGATCGCGTGGACGCTGGATGGACCAATCGGCTATTGCGATACCGAGCATGCTCAGTACCGCGAGATACTGGCGGATTTGATCGCTGCCTTTGATGTCCGTGCGGTTGTGGTGTCTTCACTGATCGGTCATTCGCTCGACGCGCTTGATACCGGATTGCCGACGTTTGTGGTGCTGCATGATCTGTTTCCGTTCTGTCCGGCGCTGTTTGGCTGGTTCGAGCAGACCTGTGTCGAGTGCGGACCGAGTTCCCTTGCGCGGTGCTTTGCGAGCAATCCGCTCAATGTTTTCTGGCAGCACGCTGACGTGAAACGTTGGCAGGCCCTTCGCACGGCCTACGGTGCCCGGCTGGCGGATGAGTCTGTGATGATCGTAGCGCCAAGCAGGTCGGTACATGAGCGCTATGTGGAGTTGTTTCCCTTGTTGCGCGGGCGCTCATGGCGGTTAATCGCACATGGCCTGGCGTCGGTGCCCGTGCCGCTTCTACCGCGCCCAGCTGAGCGTTTGAAGCTATTGGTGCCCGGGCGACTAGCGCCGCATAAGGGTCTGGACTTGTTGCGTGAGGTGCTGCCTGGCGTCTCCGCTTTCGCCGATGTGATGTTGCTAGGCTGCGGTGAGTTCGGCAGGGCCTTCGCGGGACAGCCGAACGTGCAGGTGGTCGAGAGCTACTCACAGGCGCAGATGGCAGCGCATGTAGCCGCTTTCGGCCCGGACTGTGCCTTGTTGCTGTCATCCTTGCCGGAGACGTTCAGCTACACGCTGAGCGAGATGCACGCGCTGGGGGTGCCTGTGCTGGCAAGTGATCTTGGCGCATTCTCCGAGCGTATTGTTGACGGGCAGACCGGCTATCTCGTGGTGCCCGAGGCTGCTGTCGTGATTGCGCGGTTATACGACATGGCTCGCGACCGCCGGGCGCTTGCCGAGATGGCGGGAAGGCTGCGTCAGCAGCCGGTGCATACCGCGGGGCAGATGGTGGCCGAGTACAGGGCGCTGCTACCTCAGCGCAAGGGAGAAGCGGCGATCGCGCCGCGCAAGGTGCTGACGCTGCTGAGCATGGCCTTGGCGGATGCTCGTTGCCGGCAGCGTTCAACAATGGCGCAACTGCTTGAGGCCCGGCGCGAGGTGTCCAGTCATCAGTTCGTTCTGGAGTCACTTGCGCGTGAGCGCGCGCGGAATGCCTACGTCGAGAACGATCTGGCCGGAAGATTAGAACTGGTGGAGGCCGAACGGGATGCGCTACTGGCGTCGACCTCATGGAAACTAACGGCTCCATTGCGTCTGCTGAAGGGCGAACTCAGCCGGCGGACATTGCCCGCCACGACGCTTGATTCGACACGAGCGAAGCAGGAGCCTCACCTGATCCTCGCAACCATGCGTGGCGACCTGATGGCGGAGCGACGCCGCAAGCGGCTGTTGGCCGCGTGCGGGATGAAGCAGGATGACCAGCTTGGATCGGTTGCGTCAGCGTCTGATATGGGGGGCATTCCCTTTCGGGGTATGGCGCTGTATTTGGATGTTTTGCGTTCGGGCAACGGTGGCGATACGAGCGTTGTCCTTTGTTTGGAGAGCGCTGAAGGCCTGAGCCGGGATAGGAGTATTGCTGGCGTATGTCGTGTTGTGGTGCCCACCGCGGCCCTGGCGACCGAGTTGATGAATTTGCTGGAGCCCGATGCTGCGACGGTTGTGCAGGCGGACTATCCATTGGTGGGGGATTGGGATGGTGATTGGGCGCCGTATGTTGCCGACGTGCCTGCCGCGCAAGGGCTGAGGAAGGGATTGCGAGAAGTGCGGCGGGACATGCTTGGCTTGCCGGATGGTAGCCGGATTGTGATTGGATGCGGGGCCGGGGGTGCCGGTAGCGGTTTGTTGCAGTTTGCACACGCCGCCATGGCCGTAGGGAACAGGCATAATGGCGTGTTTTTCGTGTGGCTGGGACAGGTCGATGAAGCTTGGGCTGACGCGCAGGGCGATTCGCTCGCGCTGCCGCAGGCGCTGCGCAGGTTATTCATTTTGGATGATCCGGCGTTCGAGCCTTGGCTACTTGCAGCCGATCTTTACCTTGGTTGTCGGCAGGCTCCTGGCCATGATGCTGGAGCGCTCGAGGCTCACGCCTGCGGGCTGCCAGTGGTTTCACTTGAAACCGAAATTCCTGTGACGGAGCCCGACTTGGTCAGGGAACTGTGGCAGCGGCTGACCGCCTCGTTCGAAAGCGGGTCGGCCGACATGACGACACGACTTCGTCGGGCGGCGAGATTGCGCGAAGAGCGAGGTTCAATGGGCGCTTGGGCGGCTTTCGCCGCTACTTGCGGTGTGCGCTGCACGGACGTGCAGCCTGGTTGATTGGCGGGATATGTCAGGATTGTTGAGCAGTGCTGCTGTGCGGACGCGGATTCGCCGGCTCGGTCGCGCGGTTTACTGGCGCTTGCCGGTACGGCGGCGAGATGCATTGGTGGAGTTGGCCTATCGCCATGCGGGTTTCCTGTTCCGCGGCATGGGGCACTACGAGATGTGGCGTCAGCGAGGTGTGCGCGGCATTCAGGCGGAGGCTGCTGCTGGCCTAGTGGACCTTACCGGTGTTGCGCCCCTGGCGGTCGCTCCGGGTAGGGTTGCGGTCCACGCGCATGTGTTCTATCCGGAACTGGCTGCGGAGTTTTCCGACAGTCTTCGCTGCATTCCATTCGAATTTCATCTGTTCGTCTCTGTTCCGGACAGCCGCGCCGAGACCACGTGCCGAAAGGTGTTCAAGCAATTGCCGCGGCTCGCTGGTCTGAGGGTGGAGGTAGTGCCGAACCGTGGGCGCGATATTGCGCCGATGCTATGCACTTTCGGTCAGGCCTTGAGCGAGTTCGATTTCATTGCGCATATCCACTCGAAGAGGTCCTTATATAACCGGGGGGCGACCGATGGATGGCGTGACTATCTCCTGGGCTCGCTGTTCGGTAGCGAAGACCGTGTACGGCGTATCTTTTCGCTACTCACTGAAGGGGCTGGCATGGTGTTTCCACAGTGCTATGCCGGAGTGCCATACGTGGCGAGCACCTGGTTGGCCAATCGAGAGCAGGGAGCAGCGTGGTGCCACCGGCTAGGAGTCGGGCGGGTTCCGCGCGGATATTTTGACTTTCCGGTCGGTTCGATGTTCTGGGCGCGCTCCGACGTCTTGCGACCGTTGTTGAACAGCGGCGTGCAGCTGAACGAGTTCGACGAGGAGGCAGGTCAGACGGACGGCACTCTGGCGCATGTCATGGAGCGTCTGCTGGGCGTGGTGGCTCGCAGTTCGGGCAAACCGCTGGCGATTCTTCGTGATGAGTTGCGGCCGTCCTGGTCGGTCTGGCGTTTCGAACAGTCTGTGCAGCGCACCGCAGATGCGGCTCGAGCGGTGGTTTCAGCCGCGGATGTGCGACTGGTGGTGTTCGACGTCTTCGATACGCTATTGCATAGGCCCTTGCTAGAGCCGGAGCAGATCAAGCACATTGTGGCCCGCCGAGTGGGAGGCGAACTTGGGAGCCAGTACCTGCGTTGGCGGGCCGTGGCCGAGAACTCCGCCCGCGCTCGGGTCGGGCGCGATGTTGATCTGTCCGCCATCTTTGAGGAAATGGCGGATCTCGCCGGGCTATCCGCGAGCGACGTTGATGTCTTGACGCGTATCGAGCACGAGGTCGAGCTGGCAGCGGTTTCCGCGCGTGAGGACTACAGGCGCCTGTTGTCCGAAGCGTTGCGTGCGGGCAAAAGGGTGGTGTTGGCGAGCGACATGTACCTGCCGCGTCGGCATGTGGAGCTGATGCTGCAACGGTGTGGGGTGGCAGGTTGGCACGCCCTATATGTTTCGTCGGAAGTGGGCGTGCGCAAGGACAGCGGGGCGCTATACGATCACCTGCTTGCGATGGAAGCGGTCAGGGCGGACGAGGTGCTGGTGATCGGGGACAACGAGCGTTCGGATTTTCAGATTCCGGCAGATCGCGGCATGCGTACACTGCATGTTTTGCGCGCGGTGGAGCTCGCTCGAGCGCTGCCGCGGATGGCGCCGTTGGTCGAAATGGTTGAGGATTCCGCGTTGCCAGATGCGGATCTCGCCCTCGGGCTGATTGTGCAGCGCTTTTTTTCGCCTGCGTTCTTCGATAGGTTTGATTCGACCTGCCTCGTCGGAGAGGCTGGGCCGCGCGCACTGGGTTACGCGATAGCGGGGCCTCTTGCCCTGTCATTCGTGCAGTGGCTTGCGGTTCGGGCGGAGGCTGACGGCGTACGGCGGCTCTACTTCCTTGCGCGGGAAGGGCAGTTCTTGCTGGAAGTGTTCCGCCGGTACTCGGCTGTCGCAGACAAAACTCCGTCTGCCGCCTATCTGGTGGTGTCACGTCGTGCGGTGAATGTTCCAGCGATATCTGGCATGGATGACATGCTGGCGATTGCACGTACGTTCTACGGCCCCAGTACGTTGGATGAATACGTCCGGGAGCGTTTTGGGGTGGAACTGGATGAGTCGGAGCTTCAGTCGTTGCACGACAGAGGACTATGGCGCAAGGGGCGCAAGGTAGAGGTGCGGGACGAGGACGTTGACGAACTTTTACCGGTTCTTGAGGCATTGCTGCCGCGGGTCATGCGACAGGTTGCCGAAGAGCACGGACCGCTGATGAGCTATCTCAAGGGGGCGGGGTTGGATGGCGAAGGACGTGTGGCCGTGGTCGATATAGGCTATTCGGGTACCATCCAGCGCCGGCTGAATGTCTTGCTCGGGCGCGATGTGCATGGCTACTACATGGCAACGGATGAGCGTGCTGCGGGCGTTGCAAGTGAGCATGGTGTTCTGGCAGAGGGGTGCTTCCATGATCAAGCGAAACCGGCCGCCGCCGGTCCGCCGCTCATCGCTCAGAGTTTCATCGCAGAGAAGCTGTTCAGCTCGGACGACCCGCAGGTGGTTAGATATGAGTTCGATTCTTATGGCCATCCGCAGCCAGTTCATCGTGCGCTTGCGCCGGCTGAGCTGGCGACGCGTGCTGTGAGGGCAGAGATCCGCGCTGGGGCGCTGGAGTTCGTCGATGATGCGCTGAGAGCTAGAACCGAGTTGCTACCGGATTTCACCGTGCCGCCTCAACTCGCGTCGCGCCTGTTCGAGTCTTTCGTGGAGCAGACCGCAGACGCCGAGCGGGCCGTGATCAACGAGTTGATTCTCGACGACCACTACTGCGGTCGTGGGCTGGTTGCTTAGGGATAACGAGTGAGGTGCATGAGTGAATGGTAGAGCCTTTCCATCCATTTGGTTGGGTGAGTTTCGGGCGAAAGCGGAATACGATGCTCGTGCTCCCGAGCTCGCCGATGCGTTCGCGGTTTTCGACCGGATCGACGACAGGATTCTGTATTCCCGTCATCCTATGACGTTCCCAGCGTATTGCTCGGCGTGCGGGAAAGTGACGAGCATGCGCATCGACTGGAGTTTCGGCGGTACCGGAGGAGGGAGTTCGATACATCCAGCATGGACGGAGACGTGTACCTGCGGGGAGTGCGGCCTTAATAGCCGGATGCGTGCGGTGGTCGATTTTCTCAAGGAGCGCGTTGATCTCCGTGGGACGAAAAGGGCGTATGTCGCGGAGCAGACGACGCCTTCGTACCGGATGTTGGGAACCATGTTTCCCAATCTGGTTGGTAGCGAGTATCTGGGACCAGAGCACAATAGCGGCGACGTCTTGATGCACTGGCGTCGCCTGCACCGAGTGAGGCATGAGGATCTGACTGCGTTGTCGTTCAGCGATTGCGAGTTTGATCTGGCGATTACGCAGGATGTGTTCGAACATGTGCCGGACTACCGCAAGGCGTTTGTTGAGCTCCATCGGGTGCTGACGCCGGGTGGAAGGTTGGTTTTTAGCATTCCCTTTTTTTACGACCTCGAGCAGACGCGCATTCGTGCTTCGCTGGGCAGCGAGGGCGTGATTCACCACCTGCCGCCTGAGATACACGGTAACCCGGTCTCGAAGGAAGGCTCCCTGTGTTATCAGAACTTCGGTTGGGACATCCTGAACGATCTTCGTCAGGCCGGATTCGCTGATGCCTTCGCTGCGATGTATTGGGGCCCATGGCAGGGCCATCTGGGTTTCCCCTTCTTCGTCTTCTCTGCGCAACGAGGAAAACCCGATTGAATGTAGGGACGATCACGCTGATATGTACCCAGAGCGACCCCAGGAGGCGACATGCCTGACATTGCACCGGAGTTGCTTGAACAGGCGCGCAAGATGTGCGCGGACCCCTATATGCGCGACCTTGTGGCGCAACATGCCGGCTTGAACGGAAGGGCGCGGGAAGCGCTTGACTGCAGCATTCACCCAGAGGACCAGATGCTGCTGCATTCATTGCGACATCACCAGGATGCGAATGCGGCTTTCAGCCAGTACTTCAACGTGGGGTTGCAGCAGTATCGCGCTTTCAGGCAGGTGTGGACTCTCCTCGGGATGGATCAGCGTTCCGAAGCGGCAGTGCTGGATTTCGCCTGTGGTTACGGCCGCCTGCTGCGTTTCTTGGCCCCCACTCTGGCCGACGGAACGATCTGGGCGTCCGAGATTCAACCGGAGGCACTTGCTTTCGTAAAGGAGCGCTTTCGGGTGGAGGCCGTGCCGTCGGCCTATCAGCCAGAGGCCTTTCGGCCCGCACGCCGTTTCGATTTGATATGGGTTGCCTCGTTGTTCTCCCATTTGCCGGATCGCCTGTTTCACGCTTGGTTGGCGAGACTCAAGGATGTCGTGGCCGAGGGCGGGGCGATCTGCTTCAGTGCGCATGACGCCTGTCTCTTGCCGGCTGGCGAGGAGATGCCTGTCGAGGGCATCAGCTTCCGTCCGTTCAGCGAAAACGCAGATCTGGATGGGAGTTCGTATGGCACGACCTATGTTACCGAAGACTACGTGCGTAATGCGGTACGGGTCGCGTGCGGTGATGGTTTCTCTTACCACCGCATTCCGCGCGGGCTTGCCCATGAGCAGGATCTGCATGTGATCGCCCGCCATGGCGAGCTGGACCTCACCGTATTGGGTGCTTTCCGCTACGGACCGTGGGGTTGGGTGGACGAACGCCGTTTCGGGCCGGGTGGAGAGTTGTTCCTACGTGGCTGGGCCGCTTCGCTCGATGATGGGCCGGTGCAGGAGATCGACATCAGGGTGGATGGCGTTCTGCACGGTTGTGCCACCGGACTGCCGCGTGAGGATGTCCAGCGGGCGTTTGATGATCCTCGCCTTGCTGGCTCCGGCTGGGTGTTCTCGCTGCCGCTGGACCCACAGGCCGAGTCCGTGTTAGTGGAAGTCACGGCCCGTGATGCGCGAGGCGAAGCGGCCCTACTGTATGCCGGGATCGTGCGCGCTGCGCTGAGGGCGCCAGGCACCGAGCCCGGCCAGCCGGACGCTGCGACATCAGGGCGGGCTTGGCTTGCACGCTTGCGTGGTTTCTTCGTCCGCTAGAGTGGACGCGAGAGAAAATTCGCCCGAGTGAGGACGTAATTTCTCCGAACGGATGGCGCGCGCGATGTGGTCGTGTGTTTCCCTGGCCACTGTGCGGCGATCTGTCATCACCGTGGTGTCGATTGCGGCGGCAGCCTGCACTCTGGCGATGATGGTACGTTCGCCGATGGTGGCCGAGAAGCATGCCCCTAAAGAAATATCCCCGACATAGGCGGGTGCGGATGTGGGCGTGCCGTCGAACAAGTGATACGACAGCGCCAGCGGCTGTACCGCATGTCCCGCCGCGATCGCCGGCTGCAGCAGCGCGGCGTGGAAGTGCAGCACGTGGCTGCCGTCGGTGGTCGTGCCTTCCGGGAAGACCGCGACATTGCGCCCGGCGTCTAGCAGGGCGGCGATTTCCGCATTGACGATCTTGGCGTGGCCGCGGCTGCCGCGGCGCAGGAACACGGTGTCGCTGCGCGCGGCCAGCCAGCCGGCGACCGGCCAGTCGCGCACTTCGGCCTTGGAGACAAAGGCCGAGGGCGCCAGTGCGTTGATCACGAAGATGTCCACCCAGGAGATGTGGTTGGCCACCAGCAGGCAGCCGGGCGCCACCGGCGGGCCCTCGACCTGCAGGCGGATGCCGAGGATGCCGAGCAGGCGCTGCGACCAGCGTTGGCGCAGCGTGAGCTGCGTGTCCTTGCGGCAGAACGGGAAGACGAGGGCAATGGTCAGCACGCCCTGCACCAGATGCAGGGCGGTGCGCAGCGTGCGCCAGGCGCGCAGCGGGCGTGAACTCGTGGCGTTGGCGGAGGTGGCGGTGGTGTTCAGTCCTTGCGTCCCATGAAGTGCCGGGCGTACTTGCCGTCCACCTTGTTCATCGGCATCAGGATCGGCAGGTCGGCGGTGTTGAAGTCGGGGTCCCATGCCGGCTCGCCGCAGATCCACGCGCCGGCGCGCAGATAACCCTTGATCAGCGGTGGCGCCTCGGCCGGCAGGTCGCCGCGCAGACGCTCCAGCGGCAGCGGGCAGCGCGGGAAGACGCGGTACTCCGGCGGCGAGAGATGGGAGTCCTGCAGGCGATTGTACAGGCTTGCCGCGGTGTGGCCGCCGTCGGCCATGCTCACCGAGGCGCAGCCGATCAGGTAGTCGTAGCCGTTGTCCTGCATGTAGCGCGCCAGGCCACCCCACAGCAGGGCGATGACCGCGCCGCTGCGGTAGTCGGCGTCGATGCACGAGCGCCCGATTTCGACGATGCGGCTGCGCAGGTGCTGCAGGCGGGTGAGGTCGAATTCGTTCTCGGAGTAATAGCCGCCCACCCGCCGAGCGGCCGACGGTGACAGGATGCGGTAGGTGCCGACGATGCGCCCGGCGTCCTCGTCGCGCACGATCAGGTGTTCGCAGAACGGGTCGTAGATGTCGCGATCGACGCCCGGTGTGCGTGAGGACAGGCGGGCGCCCATCTCCTCGGCGAACACGCGGTAGCGCAGTTTCTGCGCTTCGAGGATCTCGGTGTCGCAGTTGGCCAGTCCGACGTGCAGGTTGCGGCCGGCCTTCCGGGCGAGTTGCGGGGTTTTCTGCAGCATGGCGCGGGTCCTCTTGAATGTAAGGCCGCGAAGCGGCTCTCGAATCTCCCCTCTCCCGCCCGCGGGAGAGGGGCCGGGGGTGAGGGTGACGGCCGCGTCGGCCGTCCTGGGTTTGCGTCATTCTCGAAAGCCCAGGTTGCGTGAACGTGACTTGCCGGTTACGGCGCCATGACGGGTGCGGTAACCGGATCGTCATCGGCGGGTCATCGTCCTGTCGCGTAGCGGTCGCAGGATGCGCGCTCATGGATACGCCGCTCGTGATGCAGCATCTTGCAACCGCCGAACGCCAGCTGCGCGTGGCGGTGGTCACCGAAACCTATCCGCCGGAGGTCAACGGCGTGGCGATGACCACCGGCCGCCTGGTCGACGGCATGCTGCGCCTGGGTCACCAGGTGCAGCTGGTTCGCCCGCGCCAGGGGCAGGGCGACCGGCCCGCCAGCGCGGACGGGTTGGAGGAAGTGTTGTCGCGCGGTTTGCCGATCCCGCGCTACAACCACCTCAAGCTGGGCCTGCCGGCGCGCAGCGCCTTGCAGCGGCTGTGGTCGCTGCGCCGTCCGGATGTGGTGCAGGTGGTCACCGAGGGACCGCTGGGCTGGTCTGCGGTGGCGGCGGCGCGCAAGCTGCGCCTGCCGGTGATCACCGAGTTCCACACCAACTTCCACAGTTACAGCGGCTACTACGGCGTGGGCTGGCTCAAGCAGCCGGTGGAGGCCTGGTTGCGGCGCTTCCACAACAATGGCGAGGTATGTCTGGCGCCCACCCGGGAACTGGCCGGCCAGTTGATGGCGCGCGGCGTGCGCCGGGTCGAGGTGGTGGCGCGCGGCGTCGATACCGGGCTGTTCAGCCCGGCACGCCGATCCGAGACCTTGCGCAGGGAGTGGGGCGCTTCCGACGAGACGCTGGTGGCCGCGGTGGTCGGGCGCATGGCGCCGGAGAAGAACCTGGCGCTGGCGGTGCGCGCCTTCGATGCGCTGCGTGAGCGCCACCCCGACGCCCGTCTGCTGTTCGTCGGCGATGGACCGGCACGTGCCGCGCTGCAGGCCGAGCGCCCGGACTTCATCTACGCGGGCATGCGCAGCGGCGAAGACCTGGCCGCGCATTACGCCTCCGCCGACCTGTTCCTTTTCCCCAGCCAGACCGAGACCTTCGGCAACGTCACCACCGAGGCGCTGGCCAGCGGTCTGCCGGTGGTCGGTTTCGACTACGCAGCGGCGGCCGAGCGGGTGCGCAGCAACGAAAACGGCTGGCTGGTGCCGCTGGGCGACGACGCCGGTTTCATCGACGCGGCACGACACGTTGCCGGCGATACGGCCTTGCGCCGGCGCCTTGCCGGCAACGCGCGGGCGAGCGTGCAGGACGCGGACTGGGACGGCATCGTCCGCCGCTTGCTGGCGGTGATGGACGAAGTGATCGGTGCGCACGAGTCACGTGAGGCGGGCATCGACCGGATCGCAGGCGCCCGAACCGTGTAGGAGCGGCCTTGGCCGCGATCGCAGCCTACGATGGAACGACCGTCGCATCGCGGCCAAGGCCGCTCCTACGGTTCGTCTTTGCTCGTCCAGCCGACTTTATCCGGGATAATGCGGGGTTTCGTACATCCTCCCGGTAAGCCCTCATGTCCATTCTCGTCTGCGGCTCCATCGCCTACGACACGATCATGGTCTTCCATGATCGTTTCAAGAACCACATCCTCCCCGAGCAGATCCACATCCTCAACGTCGCCTTCCTGGTGCCCGACATGCGGCGCGAGTTCGGCGGCTGCGCGGGCAACATCGCCTACAACCTGAAGCTGCTCGGCGACGATCCGCTGATCATGGCCACGGTGGGCGACGACGCCGACCCCTACCGCTACCGCCTGGAGCGCCTGGGCTTGCGCCAGGACCATGTGCGGCGCGTGCCGGACACCTTCACCGCTCAGGCTTTCATCACCACCGACCTGGACGACAACCAGATCACCGCCTTCCACCCGGGTGCGATGAACCACTCGCATCTCAACAAGGTGGGCGACGCCGCCGGGGTGCGCCTGGGGATCGTCGCCCCGGACGGGCGCGACGGCATGCTGGGCCACGCGGCGCAGTTCGCCGAGGCGGGCATCCCCTTCATCTTCGATCCGGGCCAGGGTCTGCCGATGTTCTCCGGCGAAGAACTGCTGCACTGCCTGCAACTGGCCAGCTACTGTTCGGTCAACGACTACGAGGCTCGCCTGCTGCGCGAGAAGACCGGGCTGGCGCTCGAGGAACTGGCCACCCGGGTGGAGGCGCTGATCGTCACCTTGGGTGCGGAAGGCTCGCAGATCTACACCGGCGGCCGGCGCATCGACATCCCGTGCGTGAAGCCGGACGAGGTGGTCGACCCCACCGGCTGCGGCGATGCCTACCGTGCGGGCCTGCTCTACGGCATTGCAAACGGTTACGACTGGCAGCGTTGTGGCCGGCTAGCCTCGCTGATGGGCTCGATCAAGATCGCGCACCGCGGTGGGCAGAACCACGCGCCGTCGCGCGACGAAATCGCCGCCCGTTACCGGGCGGCCTTCGGAGAGGAAGCATGGCAGCAAGCAGACGCCTGACGCAGTTTGCGCTGGTGATGACGGTGGCGGCCGCGCTCGCTGCGGCCGGCTGCGCCTCGGGTCTCGGGGGCGGTACTTATCAGCGCACCGAGGCGCGGCGCACCATGACGGTACAGTTCGGCACCGTGGAGTCGGTGCGCCCGGTCTTGCTGGAAGGCACCAAGACGCCTGTCGGCGCCGGTGCCGGCGCCGCGGTCGGCGGTCTCGCCGGCTCCACGATCGGCCACGGCCGAGGTGCCGCGGCCGGGGCGATCCTCGGTGCGGTCGCCGGCGGCCTGGCCGGTGCGGCGATCGAGGAAGGTGTGACCCGCCGGCAGGGCGTGGAGATCACCGTGCGGCTGGAGGGCGGCAGCTACCTGGCGGTGGTGCAGGAGGACGAAGGCGAGCAGTTCCGCCCCGGGGAGCGCGTCCGGCTGCTGCGCGATGGTGGTACGACCCGGGTGACGCGTTGAGAATCTGTGAGTAAATCTACTGCGCGGGCCGGTGGCGGCCTTGCGCGGTGCTCGCTCCGTCGCCTATCCGCCTGATATGTCTCGGTCGCTGTGCGCCGAGCGCCTTGCGCTCAACCCAGCAGCACCAGCGCCCACATCAGTGCGAGGTTGACCAGGGCCAGCAGCACCGCGGCGCTGCCGATGTCCTTGGCGCGCTTGGCCAGGCGGTGGTGCTCCAGCGATACGCGGTCCACCGTGGCCTCGATGGCCGAGTTGAGCAGTTCCACCACCAGGACCAGCAGGGTGCTGCCGATCAACACCGCCTTGCCGATGTTGTTGGCGGGGACGAAGAAGGCCGCAGGGATGAGGATCGCGGCCAGCAGGCACTCCTGGCGGAATGCGTCCTCGTGCTTGAACGCCGCGCGCAGGCCGGCGAGCGAGTAGCGGAAGGCGTTCCATACGCGCGCCAGGCCGGTCTTGCCCTTGAACGGGCTCTCGGAAGACGGGGTGTTCTGTGGCTCCATGCCGGTTTGCTGTCCTTGCTGGTGTAGTGCTGCGTCGTTGATGAAACCCTGTTCGACATCCCCTGGAGGAGCGGCCTTGGCCGCGATGCGGCTTTCGTTCCCCCCACAGGCCGCATCGCGGGCAAGCCCGCTCCTACAGCCGCATCGGCTGCCATGCAGCCTCTACGGAGGCACGAGGGCTGGGTAAAAGGCGATCTTTTAGCGGTCGCGCATTACCACCTCATGATGTTGCGGTGCTTACGGATAGAAGATGTACAGCCGGTAACCCACCGCCTGGAGGCCGTGGGCATCGAAGCGCAGCTCCACGACCTGTTCTCGTCCGGCCGGGAACCCGGCCCGCAGTTTGGCGGTTTCCGCGTGTGCCCACTCTCCGGGGTCGAGCACCCGGCGTACCAGCGGGCGGTCCTGGGCATCGGTCAGGGTCAGCTCGAGATGGGGCCATTCCTGCGGGTAGCCGGCCCGGTTGCGCACCGTGGCGTCAAGCACGTAGCTTCCCGGCGAGCGTGGATCGGACTGCAGGTCGGAGGTGGCGATGCTGATCTGCTCGGCGTCGCGCGGTAGCGGCAGGGAGCAGCCGAACTGTGCGCAGGCCGCCAGATAGACCGGGCGCAGCACCGGCATGCTGCGGGTGATCTCCAGGCGGAAGACATAGGCGGACTGCACCGCCAGCGCGCCCAGCATCACCCCCACGCCCAGGCTCCACAGCCAGCGACGACCGGGCGCGGTGCCGGGCTTGGGGCCGTAGCGGGCATCGAAGTGTTCCTCGGTGGTGTCTGCATCGGCCGAAACCTGCCAGGCGGGCGGTAGCTCGCTTGCCTCTGCGCGGTCGTCGGCGGTGGGGGTATCGGCGGCGGGCAAGCTGTCCGCCGGCGCAAGCGAGGGTTCCGCGATGGCGGCCGGCTCTTCTTCCGCCCTCGCACTGCCGGGCTCGGTGCGTCCTGCGCCGGCTTCTGCCAGCGAGGAGGCGAAGGAGAGCGAGAAATCCGCCGTGTGAAAGTCGTCTGGCGGCGCGGGCTGAGCGCTGTCGATTACCGCCGGCGTGTCCGCAAGGCGAGGGGGTGGTTCACTACCTTGGGCCTGTTCGTCCGGCGGAGGGCTGTCGGCCTCGGCTTGCAGCTGGGCGCGTGGCGAGCGCCAGACTTCCGGGATCTCGAAATCCAGCGCCGGGTCGTGGAACTCGTTGCTTGCGGTCTGTTGTACGACCGTAGCTTCCGCTGTGTCGTGCGCCGGGGACGAGGTGCTTGCGTCGGACTGCGCCGTGTCAGGCTGCGAGCCGGTGGCGCGGGATGCCTGTTGGGCATCGGCCTCGGTCAGCAGGTGGTCCAGCGCGTTGAAGGGGTTGAAGCAGTGGCCGCAGCGGACTTCGCCGTGGCGTGCGCTGAGCTGCTCCGGCCGGACCCGGAACACCGTCTGGCAGGCCGGGCAGCGGGCGAACATCATGCCCCGTCGCGCTCCCCGAGGCTGCCTTCGAGGCGCACCCAGCCTTCATGCGTGCCGCCTACGCGCAGCGCGATGAAGGGTGCGTAGGCCGAGATGACCTGTTCGGCCTGTGTTTCCAGCACGCCTGACAGTGCCAGTCGTCCGCCGGGGGCCACCCGCGCGGCGAGCAGCGGTGCGAGCACACACAGCGGATTGGTGAGGATGTTGGCGACGACGATGTCGAAGCGCTCCTCGAGCTCGACCCGCGAGTGCTGCAGGCGCAGCGTCACGCCGTTGCGTTCGGCATTGTCCTGCGCGGCCAGCAGCGCCTTGTCGTCGATGTCCACGCCGAGCACCTCGGCCGCGCCCAGCCTGGCGGCGGCGATGCCGAGGATGCCGGAGCCGCAGCCATAGTCGAGCACGCGATCGCCTGCGCGCACTGCGTTGCACAACCACTGCAGGCACAGCCGCGTGGTCGGGTGCGAGCCGGTGCCGAAGGCCATGCCCGGGTCGAGTTCGATGTTGATCGCGTCGGGGTCGGGTGCGTCGTGCCAGGAGGGTACGATCCACATGCGATCGCTGATGTGGATGGGCTCGAACTGGCTCTGGGTCAGTTGCACCCAGTTCTGCTCGGCGACTTCATCCACGGTGAAGGGCGGTACCGCGGCGAATCCCGCGGCGGTCGCCGCCTGGGCGAGCGCCACGGCGAGATCGGCTTCGGCATCGAACAGGGCGACCACCCGGCTGTGGTCCCACAGCCGGGTGGGGTGATGGCCCGGTTCGCCGAATTGGGGCTTCTCCGCCTCGGTGCCGGCGTCGGCGTCCTCGATGCCAACCGACAGCGCGCCGGCTTCCATCAGGGCGTCGGACAGCGCTTCGGCCTTGTCGGCTTCGGCCTGCAGGGTGACGGAGATCCACATTGCGCGGCGGCCCTCAGCCCTTCTTCACTTCGTTGCGGTCGGCGAGCTTGTGCTCCAGGTAGTGGATGCTGGTGCCGCCTTCGATGAAGCGCGCGTCGAGCATCAGTTCCTGGTGCAGCGCGACATTGGTCTTGATGCCTTCGACCGCCATTTCGGACAGCGCGATGCGCATCCGGCGGATGGCCTGCTCGCGGGTATCACCGTAGGTGATCAGCTTGCCGATCATTGAATCGTAGTGCGGCGGCACGGTGTAGCCGTTGTAGACGTGCGAATCCACGCGCACGCCGGGGCCGCCCGGGGTGTGCCAGTTGGTGATGCGGCCCGGAGAAGGCGTGAACTTGAACGGGTCCTCGGCATTGATGCGGCATTCGATGGCATGGCCGCGGAACTCGATGTCGCGTTGCTTGAACCACAGCTTCTCGCCGGCGGCGATGCGCACCTGCGCCTGGACGATGTCCACGCCGGTGATCAGTTCGCTGACCGGGTGCTCGACCTGTACGCGGGTGTTCATCTCGATGAAGTAGAACTCGCCGTTCTCGTACAGGAACTCGAAGGTGCCGGCCCCGCGGTAGCCGATCTTGCGGCAGGCTTCGGCGCAACGCTCGCCGATGCGGGCGATCAGGCGGCGGTCGATGCCGGGCGCGGGCGCTTCTTCGATGACCTTCTGGTGGCGGCGCTGCATGGAGCAGTCGCGCTCACCCAAGTAGACCGCGTTGCCGTGCTGGTCGGCGAGTACCTGGATCTCCACGTGACGCGGGTTTTCCAGGAACTTCTCCATGTACACCACCGGGTTGCCGAAGGCAGCGCCGGCCTCCGAGCGGGTGGTGGTCACCGCGTTGAGCAGCGCGGCTTCGGTATGCACCACGCGCATGCCGCGGCCGCCACCACCGCCGGCAGCCTTGATGATCACCGGGTAGCCAACGGCGCGGGCGATCTTGACGATCTCTTTCGGATCGTCCGGCAGCGCACCGTCGGAACCAGGCACGCAGGGCACGCCGGCAGCCTTCATGGCGTCCTTGGCGGAGACCTTGTCGCCCATCAGGCGGATGGTATCGGGGCGCGGGCCGATGAACACGAAACCGGATTGCTCCACGCGCTCGGCGAAGTCGGCGTTCTCCGACAGGAAACCGTAGCCGGGGTGAATGGCCTCGGCGTCGGTGACCTCGGCCGCCGAGATGATCGCCGGCACGTTCAGGTAGCTCAGGCCTGAGGGGGCTGGGCCGATGCACACCGACTCGTCGGCGAGCTTGACGTACTTGGCCTCGGTGTCGGCTTCGGAATGCACCGCGACCGTGCGGATGCCGAGCTCGCGGCAGGCACGCAGCACCCGCAGGGCGATTTCACCGCGGTTCGCGATCAGTATCTTTTCAAACATGGGTGGTCTCCGCGGTGAAGCCGCCCTCGTGGCCTGCGGCCACGGCGCGATTTGGCTGCGCCGCTGCGCCGCCTGCCGGCGGCTGGTCACCGCGGTTTGCGATCTGGATTTTCTCAAACATGGCGTGATCAGCCGATGATGAACAGCGGCTGGCCGTACTCGACCGGTTCGCCGTTGTCGACCAGGATGGCCTTGATGACGCCGGATGCGTCGGCCTCGATCTCGTTCATCAGCTTCATCGCCTCGATGATGCACAGCGCATCACCTTCGTTCACGCTCTGGCCCACATCGACGAAGGGCTTGCTGCCCGGCGAGGAGGCGCGATAGAAGGTGCCGACCATCGGCGACTTGACCACGTGGCCTTCCGGCAGCGCATCTTCCGCAACGGATGCCGAGACTGTGGTCGCTGCAACCGTTGCCGGCGCAGCGGCAGGCATCTGGGTAACGTAGGTGGCCTGCGGAGTGGCGGTCAGATGCTTGGCGATGCGAACCTTCTCCTCGCCCTCGGTGACTTCGAGTTCGGAAATGCCCGATTCCTGGACGAGGTCGATCAGTTTCTTCAGCTTGCGCAGATCCATGCTGTTCTCCGGACAGGACGACGCCCAGCGGGAGCCGTCGGCAATGATTAATGTTGTGCTTCGCGCAGACGCGAGAGGGCGTACTCGAGGGCGGCCATGTAGCCGTAGGCACCGAGCCCGCAGATGACACCGGCCGCGCGATCCGAAAAATAGGAGTGATGCCGGAACGGTTCGCGGGCGTGGATGTTGGAGAGATGCACCTCGACATAGGGGATGGACACCGCGGCCAGGGCGTCGCGCAGGGCGACGCTGGTATGGGTGTAGCCCGCCGGGTTGATGATGATGAAGCCGATGCCTTCGGCTGCCGCAGCCTGGACCCGGTCGATGAGTTGGCCTTCGTGATTGCTCTGGAAGGACTCGACGACGGTGTTCTCGGCGCGTGCCCGGGCGTCCATGGCGGTGTGGATGTCCGCCAGCGTGGTGCGACCGTAGACGTCCGGTTCGCGGGTGCCGAGGAGGTTAAGGTTGGGGCCGTGAAGAACCAGTATGCGGGCCGCCGGAGGTGGCGGTGTTTGGTTCTTTTGGCTGCGTTTTTGGCGCGTCATGGCGGCAAGTTTGCCGCAAATCGCTGCATTTTGTCCAGTGCGGCGAACGTCTTCAGCTACGCTGCGCGGGGAGCAGTGCGCGAATTCTGCCTTCGAGTTCGTCGGCTTTCAAGGTGCCCAGCTTGATGTGGGCGATGCGCCCGTCGCGGTCGAGAATCACCGTGAACGGCAGCGCCTGTGCCTGGTTGCCGAAATCGGCGGCGAGCTGCAGGGTCTGCGGCGTGCCGATCAGTAGCGGATAGGGTACGGCGTGTTCGTCCTGGAAGGCCTGGACCTTGTTGGTCGCATCGATCGACAGGCCGACGAACTGCACCGGCTCCTCGCTCAGCTTCAGGCTGACCTCGGCGAAGTCGGGAATTTCCTTGCGGCAGGGTGGGCACCAGGTGGCCCAGAAATTGACCACCAGCACCTTGCCCTGCCATTGCGACAGCGCCTGTGGCTGGCCGGCGAGATCGGGCAGGGTCAGGCCGAGCAGTGCCGATCCTGCGTCCGGGCTGACTCCCGCGGTCTCGGCGGGCGGTTGCGTGTTGCGGTTGGTCAGGTAGCCGGCGGTGGCGGCGGCGACGGCGACCAGCACGATCAGGGCGACTTGCAGCGGGCGCTTCACAGGGCGGACTCCGGGGATGGGGCGGCGAGGAGCGCTTCGACCTGCGGCAGGCGGGCGCGCTCGTGGGGTTTGCGGCCGAGCCGTTCGGCGCCGGACGGATAGATGGACAGGCGAACCGGCAGGTCGCCCCAGTCGAAGGCCAGCACGGTCTCCGGCGGGTTGGGGCCGGGATGGCGCGGCTTGCGGTGCTCGTAGGCGACGTCCTCGTTGAGGAAGAAGATCTCCACTTCCTTTGCGCTTTCGGGAAACAGGTCGATCTCGATCTCCGCATAGCGCCCGGCTGTTCCATCGAGCACGCCACCGGTCAGGTAGGGCCGGAAGTCTTCCAGCTCGCGCATGATCTCCACCGCAGCCTCGCGCATCTCGCGCACGCGCTCCAGTTGCTCGTCATCCTGGTATAGCGCCTGCCAGGCGCGCAACTCCGCTTCGATCTCGGCATTGGTCGGCAGGGTTTCGGACTCGCTGGCGCCGAGCTGGCGGGCGGCCTTGCGCTTGGCAAAGCCATAGTCGCCGATACCGTCCTCGGCCATCATGCGGGCGGCCAGGGCGGCGATCTCGCGACGCAGGTTGTCGGATCTGGACGGGGTTGCACGGGAGGGCATGGTCGCTGGGGGCGGTGACCCCATCGGGTAGAATGCCGCCCATTCTACACCGGCCGGTTACAGAACTATTTCGGCGGCCACGGAGCTTTTATGCACATTCACATCCTCGGCATCTGCGGCACCTTCATGGGCGGCGTGGCGCTGCTGGCCCGCGCAGCCGGGCACACGGTCACCGGCTGCGACGCCAACGTCTATCCGCCGATGAGCACCCAGTTGGCCGAGCAAGGCATCGGGCTAACCGAAGGTTACGATCCCACGCAGATCGAGCTTGCGCCGGACATGTTTGTCGTCGGCAACGCAATTTCGCGCGGCAACCCCTTGCTGGAAGCAATCCTCGATCGCGGCCTGCCCTATGTGTCGGGGCCGCAGTGGCTGTCGGAGTATGTGCTGGCCGGGCGTTGGGTGCTGGCAGTCGCCGGTACGCACGGCAAGACCACCACCACCTCATTGCTGGCGTGGATGCTGGAGGATGCCGGGCTCAATCCGGGCTTCCTGGTCGGCGGCGTGCCGAAGAACTTCGGCGTCTCGGCCAGGCTGACCGATTCGCCCTTCTTCGTCATCGAGGCGGACGAGTACGACACCGCCTTTTGCGACAAACGCTCCAAGTTTGTTCACTACCGCCCGAGGACGGCGATCCTGAACAATCTGGAGTTCGATCACGCCGACATCTTCGCCGATCTCGCCGCCATCGAGACGCAATTCCATCATCTCGTACGCATCATGCCGCGTAGCGGACGTATTGTCGCCAATGCCGCCGAGCCCGCGCTCAAGCGCGTGCTGGAGCGCGGTTGCTGGTCCGAGCTCGAATGGTTCGAGGATGCTGCCGGCTGGTCGTCCGCGGTCGGCGCAGGCGAGGGCGAGGCAGTGTTCAGCCTGGCGGGGCGCGAACTGGGCCGCGCGACCATGCCGCTGGCCGGGCGCCACAACCGCGCCAACACGCTGGCCGCAATCGCCGCTGCACGGCACGTCGGCGTGCCGCCGGAGCAGGCCATTGCCAGCCTCGTGCGCTTTGCGGGCATCAAGCGCCGCCTCGAGGTACGTGGCGAGGTCGGCGGCGTTACCGTCTATGACGACTTCGCCCACCATCCGACCGCGATCGCCCTGACCGTGGAAGGCCTGCGCCGCCGCCAGCCGGGAGGGCGCATCCTGGCGGTACTGGAGCCGCGGTCGAACACCATGAAGCTGGGGGTAATGAAGGCGCAGTTACCGAGCAGTCTTGCTGATGCGGACCAGGTCTATTGCTACACCAATGGCCTGGGGTGGCGCGCGGAAGACGCACTTGCCCCGCTGGGCGAGCGCGCCCGCTGCGACGACGACCTGGATGTGCTGGTTGCGGCGGTGGCGAGTGAGGCGCTGCCTGGCGACCATGTACTGGTGATGAGCAACGGCGGCTTCGGCGGTGTGCACGGCAGGTTGCTCAATGCGCTGGAGGCGCGTTTTGGTGCTGCCCGCAACTGACTTTGAGCAGACTGCAGGCTCGTGACCAAAACACGAAAACGGCTGCCCGGTTCGTGCCGGTGCAGCCGTTTTTTCCTTTAAGTTCAAGGAGGTGTCTGGTGGGCCCTGCGGGACTCGAACCCGCAACCAAAGGATTATGAGTCCTCTGCTCTAACCGATTGAGCTAAAGGCCCCCGTCGCGCCCGCCAAGGGCGGGTGCGATAAGAGGAGCCTCAGGCGTCGCTGTCCAGGAAACTGCGCAGGCGCTCCGAGCGGCTCGGGTGGCGCAGCTTGCGCAGGGCCTTGGCTTCGATCTGGCGGATGCGCTCGCGGGTGACGTCGAACTGCTTGCCGACCTCTTCCAGCGTGTGGTCGGTGTTCATCTCGATGCCGAAGCGCATACGCAGGACTTTGGCTTCGCGCGGGGTGAGCGAATCGAGTACCTCGCCGGTGGCGTCGCGCAGGCTGGAGTACATCGCCGCTTCGGCCGGAGCCAGAGTGGCGGTGTCCTCGATGAAGTCGCCCAGGTGGGAGTCGTCGTCGTCGCCGATCGGCGTCTCCATGGAGATCGGTTCCTTGGAGATCTTCATGATCTTGCGGATCTTCTCCTCGGGCATCTCCATCTTCTCCGCCAGCGTCGCGGGATCCGGCTCCTGGCCGGTTTCCTGCAGGATCTGGCGGCTGATGCGGTTCATCTTGTTGATGGTCTCGATCATGTGCACCGGGATGCGGATGGTGCGCGCCTGGTCGGCGATCGAGCGCGTGATGGCCTGGCGGATCCACCAGGTGGCATAGGTGGAGAACTTGTAGCCGCGGCGGTATTCGAACTTGTCCACCGCCTTCATCAGGCCGATGTTGCCTTCCTGGATCAGGTCGAGGAACTGCAGGCCGCGGTTGGTGTATTTCTTGGCGATGGAGATCACCAGGCGCAGGTTGGCCTCGGTCATCTCGCGCTTGGCGCGGCGCATCTTGGCTTCGCCGGTGGACATCTGGCGGTTGATGTCCTTGAGTTCCTTGAGAGGAATGCCGATGCGGTCCTGCAGGTCGATGAGCTTCTGCTGCTCCTCGAGCACCGCGGGGTGGATGCGCATCAGGCCTTCGGCGTAGTTCTTGCCGGCGGCGATCTCGTCCTTGAGCCAGTCGAGGTCGGTTTCCTTGCCCGGGAAGACCTTGATGAAGTGGGTGCGCGGCATGCCGGCACGGTCCACGCACAGTTGCAGGATCTGGCGTTCGTGGGCACGCACCTGCTCGACCATGTGGCGCACCGAGTCGCACAGCTTCTCGATCGCCTTGGCGGTGAAGCGGATGTTGAGCAGCTCGTCGGAGATCGCCTGCTGCATCTTCAGGTAGGTCTTGTCCTGCGAACCCTTCTTGGCCAGCGAGGCCATCATCTTCTCGTAGTGGCCGCGGATGGCCTCGAAACGCAGCAGGCCCTCGGTCTTGAGCTTGAGCAGGGAGGCCGCGTTGGCGCTGTCGCTGTCGCCGCCGCCGGAGTCGTCGTCGCTGTCGTCGTCGTCGTCGCTGTCACTGTCGCTGTCGCCGTCGTCGGACGAGCTGTCGCCGTCGTCCGAGCCGCTGTCGGACATGTCGGCTTCCTCGCCGCCGCCGTTCGGATCGAGCAGGCCATCGATCAACTCATCTATGCGCATCTCGTCGCGCGAGACCTTGTCGGCGATGTCGAGCATCTCGGCGACGGTGGTCGGGCAGGCGGAGATCGCCAGCACCATGTGCTTGAGGCCGTCTTCGATGCGCTTGGCGATCTCGATCTCGCCTTCGCGGGTCAGCAACTCGACCGTGCCCATCTCGCGCATGTACATGCGCACCGGGTCGGTGGTGCGGCCGAACTCGGAATCGACCGAGGACAGCGCCTGTTCGGCCTCTTCTTCCGCCTCGTCCGCGTCGACCGTGGCAGGCACGTTGTCGGACATCAGCAGGTCTTCGGTGGCGGGCGCCTCGTCGAAGACCTGGATGTTCATGTTGTTGAACGTGGCGATGATGCCTTCGATCTGCTCGGCATCGGCCACGTCATCCGGCAGATGGTCGCTGATCTCGGCGTAGGTGAGGTAGCCGCGTTCCTTGCCGAGCGTGATCAGGGTCTTCAGCCGGGTACGACGCACTTCGGCGTCGAGCGGCGAAACCTGCGGGCTTTCGGTGACCTGTGCGGCTTTGCCAGCCTTAGAGGCCTTGCCTCTCGGGCTGTTCTTGCGCGAATCCGTGGTCTTTTCGCGGGCCATAGCGCTCCTCGATGTGGGGGCAGAATGATTGGGTAAACAGGGAATTATACTAAAAAACTCAGACTTTGCCGGCGCCTGCGAGGTTCCTCTTCTCAAGGAGCAGTTCCGCCAGCCGGTGACGGCCGGCTGCATCCAGTCCTCCGTCGGCCGCGCGGGCGGTCAATCGGGCGATCTCCGCGGCGATTGCGTCGGCGTGCAGTGCACGCAGGGCGTCCTCGAACAGGGTCTCGACGATCGCGTCGTCGAACTCCGCTTCGACCAGTTCGCCGGCGGCGCGGGCGAGCGTTTCGCCATGTTCGGTTTCGCGGAAGCGTTCGATCAGTGCCCCCAGGCCGCAGCCGGGCATCAGGTCGCCGACGCTGGTCGCGTCGATGATAGAGATCAGCGCGCGCGCCTCGGGGCTGTCGTCCGGGATGAGGTCCACCGGCAGGCGCGCAGCCCATTGCGGATGGTGCAGGACGAGGCGGAGCAGCGTATCAACCTTGGACGGCGGCTTGCGCCGTCCGTTTCCCGGCCTCGGTGCGCGCCGGGCGGGCGGGGCGGTGACCGTGTCCGCGCGGCGGGCTTGTCGGTTGGGTGGCGGATTGCCCGTGCCGAAGGCCTGTTCCACCTCCTGCTGGGTCAGCGCGCTTTCCTCTGCAATCGACTTGACCACCTGCAGGCGAAGCAGCGGGGCGGCGATGCGGGTGACCAGCGGGCGCGCCTCATGGACGAAGCGGGCGCGTCCCTCGGCGGAGTCCATGTCGCATTGCGCGCGCAGCGTCTGCACGAGGAAGGTGCCGAGCGGTGTGGCGCTGCGTGCCGCTGCGCGGAAGGCCTCGGCGCCTTCCGCGCGCACGAAGGAGTCCGGGTCGTGCTGTTCGGGCAGGAACAGGAAGGCGAGCGTGGCGTCGTCGCGCAGGGCCTCGAGGGCGTTCTCCAGCGCGCGCCAGGCAGCCTTGCGGCCCGCCGCGTCGCCGTCGAAGCAGAACACGACGCGGTCGGTCTGGCGCAGCAGCGTGTTGATGTGATGCGGGGTGGTGGCGGTGCCAAGAGCGGCGACTGCGTTGTCGATGCCGAACTGCGCCAGCGCGACCACGTCCATGTAGCCTTCGACCACCAGCGCCGAGCCGGCGTCGCGGATTGCCTTCTGTGCCTGAAATAGGCCGTAGAGTTCCCGTCCCTTCTCGAACAGCGGGGTTTCCGGCGAGTTGAGGTATTTCGGCTCCCCCTTGTCCAGCACCCGTCCGCCAAAGGCGATGACGCGGCCGCGGCGGTCCAGGATGGGGAACATGATGCGGTCGCGGAAGCGGTCGTAGCGTCGACCTTCCTCGTTGTCGATCACCAGGCCTGCATCCGCGAGCACCTTCGCGCGATAGTCGGGGAAGAGCTTGTCCAGCCCCTGGCGCGGTGCGTAACCGATGCCGAAGCGCGCGGCGATCTCGCCGGACAGGCCGCGGCGCTTGAGGTAGTCGATGGCGGCGGGGTGTTGCTTGAGTTGCTCGCGATAGAACTGCGCGGTGCGCGTCATCGCCTCGACCAGGCGCTCATGGGTGTCGTCCGGAGCGCGCGCCGCGAACTTGCCGTCGTCGGGCACCTGCATGCCTACCTGGGCCGCCAGTTCCTTGACGGCCTCGACGAAGTTCAGGCCGCTGTACTCCATCATGAAGCCGAGCGCGCTGCCGTGGGCGCCGCAGCCGAAGCAGTGGTAGAACTGCTTGCTGGGGCTGACCGAGAAGGAAGGGGATTTTTCGCCGTGGAAGGGGCAGCAGGCGAAGTAGTTCGCCCCGCCCTTCTTCAGCGGCAGGTAGCGTTCGATGACGTCGACGATGTCGACGCGGGCCAGCAGGTCCTGGATGAAGGACTGGGGGATCATCGACGGCGGCGCGCCGCGCTTCCGTCAGGTGGTCGCAAGCGCGGCGCGCAGCTTGCGCGACACCTCGGCCATGTCCGCGCGCCCGGCGAGGCGGGGCTTGAGCTGGCCCATGACCTTGCCCATGTCGGCAGGTGAAGCGGCGCCGCAGGCGGCGATGGCCGCAGCAATCTCCGCGTCGATCTCCTCGGGGGTGAGCTGGGCGGGCAGATAGACGGACAGGACCTCGATCTCGAAGCGCTCTGCGCTGGCCAGTTCGGGCCGGCCGGCCGTGTCGTACTGCGTCGCGGCATCGCGTCGCTGCTTGACCAGTTTCTCGACCACCGAGAGGATCGCGTCGTCGTCGAGTTCGATGCGCTCGTCGACCTCGCGCTGCTTCACTGCGGCGAGCAGCAGGCGGATGGCGGACAGGCGTGCCGCTTCCTTGGCGCGCAGCGCGGCCTTCATGTCGTCCTGGATGCGGGTCCTGAGGGACATGACTTACTCCGTGCGGAAATGCAAAACCGCACCGGGCGAGGTCGATGACCTGCGCCCGGTGCGGCGGTGTCCGGCGAGTGCCGGCGCGAAATCAGTAGAGCTTCGGCGGCAGGGTCTGGCTGCGCAGGCGCTTGTGGTTGCGCTTGACTGCGGCGGCCAGCTTGCGCTTGCGCTCGGCGGTGGGCTTTTCGTAGAACTCGCGCGAACGCAGTTCGGTCAGCACACCGGTCTTCTCGATCGTGCGCTTGAAACGGCGGATCGCAACTTCAAACGGCTCGTTTTCCTTGACGCGAATACCCGGCATTGCGTACTTCCTTGAGATGTCTGGTGGACAGAAAGGGCGAAAGTATAACTGCGTGCGGCGAGTACGCCAAGTCCACCTGAAACGCTCCGGCGTCTCGGTGGTCCATGGCTGTTCCGCCTACTTGCCGCTGGTGCCGATGCGTGCATCCAGCCGGCGGGCTTCGTCGTCGCTGATGTACTCGAACACGCGAACGACCTTGCTCACGCCGGCCGTGGTCCGTGTCACTTCGGTGGCGAGGTCGGCCTCGCGGCGGGTGACCAGTCCCATCAGGAAGACGGTGTTCGCCTCGGTGACGACCTTGACATGGTGGGCGCCGAAGGTCTGCGCATCGACGAAGCGGGCCTTGACCTTGGAGGTGGTGACCGCGTCGTTCGCGCGCGCGCTGAGTGGGGAAATGCCCGCTACCCGCACCTCGTTGATGACCGCGCGCACGTTGGCCACTCCGGTGGCGATCCGCTCGATCTCGACGCGGACCTGCTCGTTGGGTGCCTCTCCGGTCAGCAGGACGTTGCGGTTGTACGAGGTTACGTTCACATGCACGGCGTCGCCAAAGCGTTCGCGGATGCGGTTGCCGGTGCGCCACTCGATGCCCTCGTCCTCGACGTAGGCGCCCGAGGTCCGGCGGTCGGCAACCATCGCGGCGCCGACGCCAACGCCGGTTGCAACCACCGGGAAGCAGCCCTGCAGGGTGGCCGCGGAGCCGAGGGCGGCCAGGGCCAGCAGGGTGTTGCGGCGCGAGATGGATGGGGTTCTTGTCGTCATTCTTCCACTCCGAGTAGCAGGCAGTCGATGCCGTCGCACAGGCAGTGCAGGGCCAGCAGGTGGACCTCCTGGATGCGTGCGGTGCGGTCGGCCGGGACACAAAGATGTACATCGTCCGGGTGCAGTAGTTCGCCCATCCTGCCGCCGCCTTTTCCGGTGAGCGCCACCACGCGCATGTCGCGCTCATGTGCCGCGGCGATCGCGTCGATCACGTTGGGGGAGTTGCCGCTGGTGGAGATCGCCAGCAGGACATCGCCCGCTTGGCCGAGGGCGCGCACCTGCTTGGAGAACACCTGCAGGTAGTCGTAGTCGTTGGCGATCGAGGTCAGCGTGGAGCTGTCGGTGGTCAGCGCCACCGCGGCGAGCGGCGGGCGCTCCATCTCGAAGCGGTTGACCAGTTCGGCGGCAAAGTGCTGCGCATCGGCGGCCGAGCCGCCGTTGCCGCAAGCCAGGATCTTGCCGTTGTTGAGCAGGCACTGGGTCATCACTTCGATGGCGCCAGCCAGCGGCGCGGCCATCGATTCGACCGCGGCAAGCTTGGTCTGCGCGCTGTCGTGGAACTGGCGTGAAATGCGGGCGATGAGATCCATGTGCGAAATTCGGCTGGGGTACAGGCGGGGCAGCAAGTCTAGCATGGCGGGGTGAGGCGTCCGATCACGCGCGTCGCTGCCAGGAGCGATTCTGCCGGAGTGCGTGTCGTCGGGGCGTTACGCTTACAGGAATTTACCAAGCGCGCGTGCTGCGCTTGCTCAGTCGGCCTCGAAGGCGCCGCGCAGCCACTGGATGTTCTGCACATCCAGTGCGCGCATCAACACCGCATCGAAGCGGCAGGGGTGGTGCGCCATTCCTTTGCCGGCGCCGGCAAGCCACCAGCGTGCGGCCAGGATGATCCGCCGCTGCTTGTGGGCGGCGATGCTGGCCGCAGGGCCGCCGAAGGCGCTGTTGCCGCGCAGGCGCACTTCGACGAAGACCACGGTGTCGCCATCCAGCGCGACCAGGTCGATCTCGCCGCCGCGGCAACGGACGTTGCGTGCGAGCGCGTGCACGCCGTGGGCGGCGAGAAAGCGCTCCGCCAGGTCCTCGGCTGCGCCGCCGCGGGCTTGCGCGCCCGCGCCCGGGGCATCGACAATCGACCTTTGAATGCCAGCGAGGAATCGTTTCATGAGCGAGGGGATTGCGCCGCTTTCAAGTACGCCGTCATTGTACGTGGTGGCAACGCCGCTCGGAAACCTGCAGGACATCAGCCCGCGGGCGGTGGCGGTGCTCGGCTCGGTAGCGGCGGTTGCGGCCGAGGATACGCGCCACAGTCAGCGTCTGCTGGATGCTTTCGGCATCCGCGCGCGCTTGATCGCCCTGCACGAACACAACGAGCAGTCGGCGGCCGGCCAGGTTTTGCGCTTGCTGGAAGAGGGCGGTTCGGTGGCATTGATCAGCGACGCCGGTACGCCTGCGGTGTCCGATCCGGGGGCGCGGGCTGTCGCGCGGGTGCGCGCTGCCGGGTTTCCGGTGGTCGCGGTGCCGGGGCCGTGCGCGGCGGTGGCGGCGCTGTCGATCAGTGGGCTTGGCGAGCGGGGGTTCCGCTTCGTCGGCTTTCTTCCGCCCAAGCGCGCTGCCCGGCGCACCGCGATCGAGGCCTTGCGTGGCGACCCCGATGCGCTCGTGTTCTACGAGGCGCCGCATCGGGTGTCGGAGTGTGTCGAGGACCTGGCCGGAGTGCTCGAGTCCGGGCGCCGCTTGCTGATCGCCCGCGAGCTGACAAAACTGCACGAGCAGAGCGTCGTGCTGCCCTTGGAAGAGGCGGCCGCGTGGCTGGCAACGGACCCGAATCGCGTGCGCGGCGAGTTCGTGCTGGTGCTTGAGGGGGCGCCGCCGGGAGAGGGGTTGGACGCGGAGGCGGAGCGGGTGCTCGCCCTGTTGCTTGCCGAACTGCCGACCAAGTCGGCGGCGCGACTGGCCGCCGACATCACCGGGGCGTCCAAGAACGCGCTGTACGCCCGCGCGCTGGAGCTCAAGGCAGGCTGAACGCCGCCTATAATGCGCAGTCTGGCCTTGCCGGATGCTCGTGCATCGCGCACCCACGTTCATAGACCGACCGGATATCCAAGAGCATGACTTCGATCACCCTGATTCGCCCCGACGACTGGCATCTGCATGTGCGCGACGGCGCCGCGCTCGCGACCGTGGTGCCGCATACCGCACAGCGTTTCGGTCGTGCGCTGATCATGCCGAACCTGCGTCCGCCGGTGGTTACCACCGCGCAGGCGCTCGCCTACCGCGAGCGTATTCTGGCCGCGGCGCCGGACGGTTTGCGCTTCGAGCCGCTGATGAGTCTGTATCTCACCGACAACATGCCGCCCGACGAGATCGACCGCGCCAAGGCGAGTGGTGCGATCGTCGCCGCCAAGCTGTACCCGGCCGGCGCCACCACCAACTCAGATGCCGGCGTGACGGCGATCGAGAAGATCTACCCCATCCTCGAACGCATGGAGAAGGTCGGGCTCGTGCTGTGCGTGCATGGCGAGGCGACTGGCGCCGAAGTCGACGTGTTCGACCGCGAGCAGGTGTTCATCGAGCGCGTGCTCGCACCGCTGGTCGGGCGCTTCCCGGGACTGCGCGTGGTCTTCGAGCACATCACCACGGCCGATGCCGCAGCCTTCGTGCGAGCGGCGGGCGACAACATCGGCGCCACGATCACCGCGCATCATCTGCTGCTCAATCGCAACGCGATCTTTGCCGGCGGCATCCGGCCGCATCATTACTGCCTGCCGGTGCTCAAGCGCGAAACCCATCGTGTCGCCCTGGTAGAGGCGGCGACCTCGGGCAATCCCAGGTTCTTTCTCGGCACAGACTCCGCGCCGCACGCGCAGAGCACCAAGGAAGCGGCTTGCGGCTGTGCCGGGTGTTACACCGCCCATGCCGGCATCGAGCTCTATGCCGAAGTGTTCGAGGCAGCGGGCGCGCTGGATCGCCTGGAGGCTTTCGCCAGCCTGAACGGACCGGCCTTCTATGGCCTGGCGCCGAATGCCGATACCATCGTCCTGAAACGTGAGCCATGGGAGGTGCCCGCCGCCTACCCGTATCTCGACCATGATCCGCTGGTGCCGCTGCGGGCGGGTGAAACCGTCGCCTGGCGCTTGGCCTGAACAGGGAGCTTCTCGTCATGCCTGCCGTCCTGCGCCGCCTCGCCGCCCTGGCTCTCTTGCCGCTGCTCGCCGCCTGCGAGAACAGCGCCACCGCCTTCATGGTCGAAGGCAACCAGCATGCGGTGATTCTCGTCCGCGAGCAGCCCTACTTCTGGACCAGCGAGGTGAACCAGGCGGTGGTGGTGTCCCGCCTGCCGGCTTGCCAGCGCAAGGTCAACATCCATTCGAGTCCGACCGATCTGGTCGAGATGGAGGTGTACGAGGCCGGTGACCTGCTCTGGGCGCTCCGCCAGGGGCAGCGCTGGTATCTGGCCAGCACCGATAAGTGCCTGGTGCAGGACTGGGTGAACGAGGCAGGCTCCCCGCCGGGCGCGCTGGTCGGTACCTTCCGCCTGCGTGATGGCGCGCCGGTGTTCGAGCGCGCAGGCGGTTAGGCAACAAGTTATAATCGTCGCCGGGAAGTTCGCCAGGCAATCGCTGCACCTCTTCGGGGGTGTGGAGGAAAGTCCGGGCCCCGCAGAGCAGGATGCCGGCTAACGGCCGGGCGCCGTGAGGCGACGGAAAGTGCAACAGAGAGCAGACCGCCGATGGCCGTCCGGGCTTCGCCGCCGCAAGGCGGCAAAGTCCCCTCCTGAAGAGGAGGCTTCGCGTTTCGGCGCGGAGGGAGGCTGCCGCGTAAGCGGCAGTGGCTGGTGCGGCGTAAGCCGCGCCAGACGGATCAGGTAAGGGTGAAACGGTGGGGTAAGAGCCCACCGCGGGACTGGTAACAGGACCGGCACGGCAAACCCCATCCGGGGCAAGGCCAAATAGGGGAGCAATGGCGTGGCTCGCGCTGCTCCCGGGTAGGCTGCTGGAGCGCCGTGGCGACGCGGCGCCAAGAGGAATGATTGCCCGGCGGCACGGTGCGAACCGCTGCCGTTCGACAGAACCCGGCTTATCGGCGAACTTCCCCACTCGCTACGTTCTTTCCCGGTTAGGGAAGCGATGCTCCATGGCACTGCGCACAGCGCCCTCCTTGTGCCCGGGAAGGTGGGAGATCTCACCACTTCTCACCCGCGTTCCCCACTTTGCCCCACCGCCTTCGCATGACAGCGCGCATTTAGAGTTGTTTCTCATGAAAATGCGCTATATGCCTTGATTTTTCAGGGTTTATTCTGCGACTCCCATTCGTTCGTAAGTCATTGTGTAACAACGGGAAAGCCCCCGGGATCTCCCTTGACCGGGTTTGGTCTTTCCACTAGAGTGGGGATTAGTGGAGAAAAGTGGGTGAAAGTGTCAAACAAGCGCTTCGCCCGTCACCTCAGGGGGGTCAATGTTCCAGGGTGCTATTGCGCTCAGTCTCGATGCGAAGGGTCGCCTGGCGATCCCTGCGCGGCATCGTGACGCGCTGGTGCCGGACGGCGCCCCCCTGGTGATCACCGCCCACCCGCATCGCTGCCTGCTGGTCTACCCGCAGGCAGCGTGGGAACCCATCAGCCAGAAAATTTCCGCAATGCCTGGTCTTGATCAGCGCACGGCGGCACTCAAGCGCCTCTTGATTGGTTTTGCCCAGACCGAGGAGGTCGATGCCGCTGGCCGTGTGCTGGTGGCGCCGTCGTCACGTCAGTGGGCGCAACTCGACAAGCAGGTGTGGCTGGTGGGGCAGGGCTCCCATTTCGAACTGTGGTCTGACGCCGGCTGGCAGAAGCAGCTGGAGGCCATGCAGAGCATCGACAGCGATGCGCTGCCGCTGGGATTCGAGAGCCTCGCCCTGTGAGCGCCGCGCAGCAACATGTAAGCGTCCTGCTCGAAGAGGCACTGGACGCGCTGGCGGTCAGGCCGGGCGGGGTGTACGTGGATGGCACCTTCGGCCGCGGCGGGCATAGCCGGGCGATTCTCGCGCGCCTCGGTGCGACCGGCCGGTTGATCGCCTTCGATCGAGATCCGGCGGCGATCGCGGCCGGGCGGGCGGTGGGCGATCCGCGCCTGACCTTGGTGCATGCGCCGTTCAGCGCCCTGGGTGACGAACTGGACGCGCTCGGGGTGGCGGCGGTGGACGGCGTGCTGCTCGACATCGGCGTGTCCTCGCCGCAACTGGACGATGCCGCGCGCGGCATGAGTTTTCGCTTCGATGCGCCGCTGGACATGCGCATGGATACGAGCCGCGGGCAGACCGTGGCGGAATGGCTGGCGGAGGCGTCCGTCGGGCAAATCACGGAGGTGCTCAGGGACTATGGCGAAGAACGGTTTGCTCATGCGATTGCAAAGGCGATTGCAGCTGCTCGGACAGGGGGGGCTGTTGCAACCACTGGACAACTTGCCGCGATCGTGGAAAAGGCGGTCCGTACACGCGAGCCGGGTCAGCACCCGGCGACGCGGAGCTTTCAGGCTCTACGGATTTTCATCAATCAGGAGCTCGAAGAGCTGAGCCGTGTCCTGCCTGAGGCGGTGGCGCGGCTCAAACCCCATGGGCGTCTGGCGGTGATCAGCTTTCACTCGCTGGAGGACCGCATCGTCAAGCGCTTCATGCGCGACGAGTCGCGTGCCGACCGTCTGCCCGCGCGCCTGCCCTTGCGGGCCGATCAGTTGCCGAAGCCGCGGCTCGTCCTGTTGGGCAAGGCGGTGCGGCCGTCCGAGGCCGAGGTGGCTGGCAATCCCCGCGCGCGTAGTGCGGTGATGCGGGTGGCCGAACGCACGGAGGCGGCATGATCCGCGTGGACGCCTTCATCCTCGCTCTGGTGGTGGCCAGCGCCCTGGGCGTGGTGGCCGCCCAGCATCAGGCGCGCAAGCTGTTCTCCGAACTGGAGCGCGAGCAGGCACGCGCGCGCGGGCTCGAGGTCGAATGGGGGCAGCTTCAGCTCGAACAGAGCACCTGGGCGGCGCACGGACGGGTCGAGCGCATGGCGCGCGAGGCCCTGGGCATGCGTCCGCCGGCCGCCGGCCAGGTGATCGTCGTGGAGCCGCGCGGATGAAGAAGAAGCCGGTACCCGTCACCCTCAACCACAATCCCCTGCTGCGGCGCGAGCTGCCGGCATGGCGCGCGCGCCTGGTGCTGGTCGGCCTGCTTGGCTGCTCCTGCGCGCTGGTGGCGCGCGCCGCCTGGTTGCAGGGCTTCAACAACGAGTTCCTGCAGGCCAAGGGCGAGTCGCGCTACGCGCGCGTGCTCGAGGTGCCGGCCACCCGCGGGCGCATCACCGACCGCAACGGCGACGTGCTGGCGGTGAGTACGCCGGTGCGTTCGATCTGGGCGATCCCCTCCGATGCCCGCCTGTCGCCGGCCGACGCCCGCTCGCTCGCGGCCTTGCTGGAGATGGATGTCACCGAGCTGAACGACCGCCTGGCCAGCGCGCGCGATTTCGTCTACCTGCGCCGCCAGCTTTCGCCCGAAGTGGCGGAGAAGGTCGCGGCGCTGAAGCTGTCCGGCATCCACCAGCAGCAGGAATACCGCCGCTACTACCCCGGCGGAGAAACCACCGCGCACATCCTCGGCTTCACCGGGGTGGAGGACCGCGGGCAGGAGGGTATCGAACTCGCCTACGATCGCGTGCTGGCCGGCGCATCCGGCTCCCGGCGGGTGATCAAGGACCGCCGCGGGCAGATCGTCGAGGACGTGGAGTCCATCCGCCCGCCGCGCGACGGCGAGGACCTTGCCCTGTCGATCGACGCCAAGATCCAGTATCTGGCCTATTCCGCCCTGCGCGAGGCGATCCAGAAGCACAGGGCCAAGGCCGGCGCGGTGGTGGTGCTGGACAGCCAGACCGGCGAGGTGCTTGCGCTGGCCAACGCGCCCACCTACAACCCGAACAACCGCGCCACCCTTACCGGCGCGCAGCTGCGCAACCGGGTGATCACCGACAGCTTCGAGCCGGGTTCGACGCTCAAGCCCTTCGTGGCCGCGCTGGCGATCGACCGCGGCAAGCTCACCGCCAGCTCGGAGATCGACACCGGGCAGGGGCGCATGACGATAGGCCGCGCGACCATCCACGACACCTCCCGGCACGGCATGCTGAACGTCGCGCAGATCGTGCAGAAGTCCTCCAACGTGGGTACGGTGAAGATCGCCATGGAGTTCAGCCCGCAGGAGATGTGGGCCTTCTACGACGCGCTCGGGTTCGGCGCCCCGCTTGGCCTCGGCTTCCCCGGCGAGGCGGCCGGCCGCCTGCGCAATCCGTCCACCTGGCGGCCGATCGAGCAGGCCACCATGTCCTATGGTCACGGTCTGTCGGTCACCCTGATCCAGCTTGCACGCGCCTACCTCGCATTTGCGCGCGACGGCGAACTGATGCCGGTCTCGCTCGTCCGCCAAGAAGGCCTGCCCAAGGCAGGCAAGCGGGTGATGTCGCCGCAGACCGCGCGGGAGATGCGCGCCATCCTCGAGATGGCCGCGGGCCCGGGCGGCACCGCGCCCAAGGCGCAGATCGCCGGCTATCGCGTGGCCGGCAAGACCGGTACTGCCCACAAGCTGGAAGGTGGGCGCTACACCAACAAGTACGTGTCCTCTTTCGTCGGCTTTGCGCCGGTGTCCGCCCCGCGGCTGATCGTTGCGGTGATGATCGACGAACCGTCCGCCGGCCAGCACTACGGCGGTGCGGTGGCCGCGCCGGTGTTCGCCCGCATTACCGAGAGCGCCCTGCGCGCGCTGGGCGTGGCGCCCGACGCGCCGCTGGTGCCGCTGCAACTGGCACGCCCTGCTACCGCCGCGGTCGAGACGCCGGCACGGGAGGCCATGTGAGCGCCGCCGACGTGGGAGCCATCCTCGAGAACCTGCGGCGCGCCGGTGTGGTGCCCGCGGGCATGACCGCCGATTCGCGCAAGGCCGGGCCGGGCGACATCTTTGCCGCGTGGGCGGGCTTCCGGGTCGACGGCCGGCGCTACATCGCCGACGCGGTCGCCCGCGGCGCCTCGGCGGTGCTGTGGGATGACGCCGACGGTTTCCGCCCCGAGCCGGCCCCGGCCGTGCCCGGCATGCCGGTGAGCGGGCTGCGGGCCCTGGCAGGCGACCTGGCCGACGAGGTCTTCGGCCGTCCGTCGGCCGGACTATGGCTGGCGGGCGTCACCGGTACCAACGGCAAGACCACGGTGAGCCAGTGGCTGGCGCGTGCGCTGGGTGAGCTCGGCGCGCGCTGCGGCATCGTCGGCACCCTGGGTTGCGGCTTTCCCGGCGAGCTGGAGGAGGGCGTCAACACCACGCCGGATGCGATCGAACTGCATCGCCATCTCGCGCGCTTCCGCGCCGCCGGGGCGGAAGCTGCGGCCATGGAGGTGTCCTCCATCGGACTGGATCAGGGGCGGGTGAATGGGGCGCGTTTCGCTGTTGCGATCTACACCAACCTGTCGCGCGATCATCTCGACTACCACGGCACCATGGAGGCCTACGCTGCCGCCAAGGCCCGGTTGTTCGATACGCCCGGACTCGCCCATGCGGTGATCAATCTGGACGACACCTTCGGCCTCGCGCTGGCGCGCCGCCAGCTCGAACGCGGCATGGACGTGATCGGCTACACCCGCGTGGCGACCAATGCCGACGCCGTGCCCGGCGCCCGGGTGCTGCTGGCCGACGAACTGCAGGTCGCCCCCGGCGGGCTGCGCTTCGCGCTCAAGTGGGACGGGCGGCGCCACGACCTGCAGGTGCGCATGGTGGCGCCGTTCAACGTCTCCAACCTGCTCGCGGTGGCCGGCGCGCTGCTGGCGCGTGGCGTGGCGGCGGATGCCATGGCCGGGGTGCTCGCCCGCCTGACGCCGCCGGAAGGCCGCATGCAGCTGGTGGGCGGGGTCGGCGAGCCGCTGGTGGTCATCGACTACGCCCATTCGCCCGACGCCCTGGCCAAGGTGCTCGAAGCGGTGCGCAGCACCGCGGCGACCCGCCGTGGGCGGGTGGTCTGCGTGTTCGGTTGCGGCGGCGACCGCGATCCGGGCAAGCGCCCGCTGATGGGCGAGGTGGTCAGCCAGCTCGCGGACCGCGTGGTGATCACCAGCGACAACCCGCGCAGCGAGGACCCCATGAAGATCATCGAGGCGATCGCCGCCGGCGCCCGGCCGGATGCCGACCGCGTGGTCGACCGCGCCCAGGCCATCGAACTGGCGATCTGCGAGGCGGCGGCCGACGACGTGGTGGTGCTCGCCGGCAAGGGGCACGAGCCCTACCAGGAAGTGCTGGGCCAGCGCGTGCCCTTCTCCGATCTCGAACAGGCGCGCCTGGCCTTGCGAGCCTGGAACCGCAAGCAGGGGGTGGGCGCATGATGCTCTTGCAGGATGCCGCGCGAGCGCTGGAAGGGCGCGCCACCGGTGTAGCCCGTTTCACCTGCGTGGGAACCGACAGCCGCGACATCCGTGCCGGGCAGCTGTTCGTGGCCCTGCGCGGCGAGCGCTTCGACGGTCACGACTTCGTCGCCGCGGCGGCCGAGGCCGGCGCGGTGGCCGCGCTGGTCGACAGCCGCTGGGCGGCCGGGCACGACCCGGCGCCGCTGCCGCTGCTGGTGGTGGACGATACCCGCCTGGCCCTCGGACGCCTGGCCGCGCACTGGCGCAGCCGCTTCGACATTCCGGTGCTTGGTGTCACCGGCAGCAACGGCAAGACCACGGTCAAGGACATGTGCGCAGCCATCCTGCGCGCGCAGGCGGTGAGCGACGGCGCTGGCGAGGACGCCGTGCTGGCCACCGCCGGCAACCTGAACAACGACATCGGTTTGCCCCTCACCCTGCTGGCGCTGCGCGATGGTCACCGTGCCGCAGTGGTCGAGATGGGCATGAACCATCCGGGCGAGATCGCCTACCTCACCCACATCGCACGGCCCACGGTGGCCATCGTCAACAACGCCCAGCGCGCCCACCTGCAGGGCATGGGCAGCGTGGCCGAGGTGGCGCGCGAGAAGGGCACGATCTACGAAGGCCTGGGCAGCGGCGGCGTGGCGGTGATCAACGCGGACGATCCGCATGCCGCCTACTGGCGCGATCTCAACGTGGGGCGCCGGGTGGTGGCCTTTGCGCTGTGCCACCCCGCGGATGTCGTCGGGCGCTGTGTGCTGCACGGTCTCGGTTGCCACATCGAGCTCAGTACGCCGGACGGCGTGGCCGGCTTCGAGCTTCAGGTGCCCGGCGAGCACAACGCCCGCAACGCCGTCGGTGCGGCGGCGGCCTGCCTGGCCGCGGGCGCGTCGCTGGCCTCGGTGGTGGCCGGGCTGAGCGCCTACGCCGGCACGCGCGGCCGCCTGCAACGCCGTCCCGGGCCGAATGGCGCGGTGGTGCTGGACGACAGCTACAACGCCAATCCGGATTCGGTGCGCGCCGGCATCGAAGTGCTGGCCTCGACGCCGGGACGCAAGATCCTCGTGCTGGGCGACATGGGCGAGATCGGCCAGACCAGCGCGCAGGTCCATGACGAGATCGGCGGCTACGCCAAGAGCAAGGGTGTGGATGCCCTCTACGCGCTGGGCGAGATGAGCGCGGTGGCGGCGCGCAACTTCGGTGACGGCGGCAGTCACTTTGCCTCGGTCGACGCCCTGGTCGAGGCGCTGGTCCCGGCGCTCGACGCGGATACCGTGGTGCTGGTCAAGGGCTCGCGCTTCATGCGCATGGAGCGGGTGGCCGAGCGCCTCGCCGCACCGCCGGCCGCGGCCGGCAAACAGGAAAACGACAACGATGCTGCTTGAACTTGCCCTCTGGCTGGGCCAGGAAACCCGCGCTTTCAACGTCTTCGGCTACATCACGCTGCGCGCGGTGCTGGCCGCGCTGACCGCGCTGGCGATCTCGCTGATGTTCGGCCCGCGGGTGATCCGCTGGCTGACCGCGAAGAAGATCGGTCAGGCGGTGCGCGACGACGGTCCCAAGTCGCACCTGACCAAGGCCGGCACGCCCACCATGGGCGGCGCGCTGATCCTCATCGCCATCGCGGTGACCGTGCTGCTGTGGGGCGATCTGTCCAACCAGTACGTGTGGGTCACGCTCTTCGTCACCCTCGGCTTCGGCGCCGTGGGCTGGGTGGACGACTGGCGCAAGGTCGTGCATCGCGACCCCAAGGGGCTGGCCAGCCGCTGGAAGTACCTGTGGACTTCGGCGATCGCCCTGGTTGCCGCGGTCTATCTCGGCCTGACCGCCAGCACCCCGGCCGAGACCGAGCTCATCGTGCCCTTCTTCAAGGCGGTGGCCTATCCGTTGGGCATCTTCGGCTTCATCGCCCTGTCCTATTTCGTCATCAACGGCACCAGCCACGCGGTGAACCTCACCGACGGGCTGGACGGCCTGGCCATCATGCCCACCGTGATGGTGGCCGGCGCGCTGGCGATCTTCGCCTACGTGGCGGGCCACGCGGGCTTCTCCAAGTATCTGGGCGTGCCCTACGTGGCCGGTGCCGGCGAACTGGCGGTGTTCTGCGGCGCGATCTGCGGTGCCGGTCTGGGCTTCCTGTGGTTCAACGCCTACCCGGCCGAAGTGTTCATGGGCGACGTCGGCGCGCTGGCGCTGGGCGCGGCGCTCGGCACCATCGCCGTGGTGGTGCGCCAGGAGATCGTGCTCTTCATCATGGGCGGCCTGTTCGTCGCCGAGACCCTGTCGGTGATGGTGCAGGTGCTCTACTTCAGGGCCACCGGCGGCAAGCGCATCTTCCGCATGGCGCCGCTGCACCACCACTACGAACTGAGCGGCTGGAAGGAAACCCAGGTGGTGGTGCGCTTCTGGATCATCACCATCATGCTGGTGCTGTTCGGCCTGTCCACCTTGAAGCTGAGATAAGGCGGAGATGAGCGCACTCGCGGGCAAACTCGTACTGGTACTCGGGCTCGGCGAATCGGGCCTGGCGATGGCGCGCTGGTGCGCGCGCCAGGGTGCCTGCCTGCGCGTGGCCGATACCCGTGCCGAGCCGCCGGGCGTGGCCCGCCTGCAGGGCTTTGCTCCGGGTGCCGCCCTGTACACCGGCGCCTTCGCCGACAGCCTGCTCGACGGTGTCGACCTGGTCGCGCTCAGCCCCGGGCTGGACCCGCGCGGCGGCGTGGTGGCCGAGGCGCGTCGTCGTGGCCTGCGCGTGGTGGGCGAGATGAGCCTGTTCGCCGCGGCACTGGACGAACTCGGCGCCCGCGCCGCGACCCGCATCCTGGCGATCACCGGCACCAACGGCAAGACCACCACCACCGCGCTGGCCGCCCACCTGGCCTGCGCCGCCGGGCTGGATGCGGTGGCCGCCGGCAACATCAGCCCGGCGCCGCTGGACGTGCTGGTCGACCGCCTGGAAGCAGGCAAGCCGCTGCCAGCGTGCTGGGTGCTGGAGCTGTCGAGCTTCCAGCTCGAAGCCGCCGAGGGCTTTGCAGCCGACGCGGCGACCGTGCTCAACGTCACCGACGACCACCTCGACCGCTACGCCGGCCTCGACGAGTACGCGGAAACCAAGGCACGCATCTTTGCCGGCAACGGCGTCCAGGTGCTCAACCGCCAGGACCAGCGGGTTGCCGCGATGGCGCGCGCCGGGCATCGCGTGTTCGCCTTCGGCATCGATGCCCCGAACGACGCGACCGGCTTCGGCATCGTCGAGCAGGATGGACAACGCTGGCTGGTCGAAGGCGGTACCGCGCTGCTGCCGCTCGCCGAGCTGCCGATCGCCGGCCTGCACAACGCCGCCAATGCGCTCGCCGCGCTTGCCCTGTGCCGCGCCATCGGCCTGCCGCAGGCGCCGCTGGTCGCCGGGCTGAAGACCTTCCGCGGCCTGCCGCACCGGGTCGAACTGGTGGCCGAGCGTGCCGACGGCGTGCTGTTCTACGACGACTCCAAGGGCACCAACGTGGGCGCCACGCTGGCCGCGCTGGAGGGCCTGGCCCGGCCGGTGGTGCTGATCGCCGGCGGTGACGGCAAGGGGCAGGACTTCGCGCCCTTGCGCGAGCCGGTCGCGCGATACGCCCGCGCGGTGCTGCTGATCGGCCGCGATGCCGGCCGTATCGCCGCTGCGCTCGACGGCTGCGGCAAGCCGGTCGAGCACTTCGCCGCGCTGGACGAGGCGGTGGCGCGCGCCAACAAGGTCGCTCAAGCCGGCGACGTGGTGCTGCTCTCGCCGGCCTGCTCCAGCCTGGACATGTTCCGCAACTACGCGCACCGCGCCGAGGTGTTCGTCGCCGCGGCGCGCGGCCTGCCGCAGGTGGCTCCACGATGAAGCTGGCGCTGCCGTCCCTCTCCACGCTGTTCGCCCCGCGTCGCCCGACCGGCGGGGCGGAGGCCGCGCGTGCGGTGAGCCGGCTGATGCGTCCTGCTGCGCCGGCGCGCGAACTCGATCCCCTGCTGATCTGGTCCGCCGCCGCCTTGCTGCTGATCGGCCTGGTAATGGTCTATTCCGCGTCGATCGCGATCGCCGAGGGCAGCCGCTTCACCGGCAACCAGTCGCACTACTTCCTGCTGCGCCATGGGGTCTACCTGGCGCTGGGCACGGCCGCCGGGCTGCTCGCCTTCCAGGTGCCGATGGGGCGCTGGCAGCAGGCCGCGCCCTGGCTGTTCATGGTCGGCGTGCTCCTGCTGGTGCTGGTGCTGATCCCGGGCATCGGCCGCGAGGTCAACGGCGCGCGCCGCTGGCTCTCCCTGGGGCCGGTGAACCTGCAGCCGTCCGAGCTGATGAAGGTGTTTGTGGGCCTCTACGCCGCCGACTACACGGTGCGCAAGCTCGACGCCATGGGCAGCTTCAAGCGTGGTTTCCTGCCGATGGCCGGCGTTATCGTGCTGGTCGGCTGCCTGCTGCTGATGGAGCCGGACTTCGGCGCCTTCGTGGTGATCTGCGCGATCGCCTTCGGCGTGCTCTTCCTCGGCGGGGTCAATGCCCGCGTGTTCGCCTTCCTGGTGGTCGTCGCCCTGGTCGGTTTCGCCCTGCTGGTGTGGCTGTCCCCCTACCGTCGCGACCGCCTGTTCGGCTTCATGGACCCCTGGCAGGACGCCTTCGGCCGCGGCTACCAGCTCTCGCACGCGCTGATCGCCTTCGGTCGCGGCGAGTGGTTCGGCGTCGGACTCGGCGCCAGCGTCGAGAAACTGTTCTACCTGCCCGAGGCGCACACCGACTTCCTGCTCGCCGTGCTGGCCGAAGAGCTCGGCTTCGTCGGCGTGCTCGCGGTGGTCGTGCTGTTCGCCCTGCTGGTGCAGCGGGCGTTTGCCATCGGCCGCGCGGCGATCAAGCTGGAGCGCTACTTCGCCGGGCTGGTCGCCCAGGGCATCGGCCTGTGGATGGGCGTGCAGTCCTTCATCAACATGGGCGTGAACATGGGCCTGCTGCCCACCAAGGGCCTGACCCTGCCGCTGATGAGCTTCGGCGGCTCGGGCATCGTGGCCAACTGCTTGGCTTTGGCCATTCTCCTGCGGGTGGACTGGGAGAATCGCCAAGTCATGCGGGGAGGGCGCGCATGAAGACGCTCCTGGTGATGGCCGGCGGCACTGGCGGACACATCTTCCCGGGCATCGCGGTGGCCGAAGTGCTGCGCGCCAAGGGCTGGCGCATCGTGTGGATGGGCAACCCGGAAGGCATGGAGGCGCGGCTGGTCCCGGCGCGCGGCTACGACACTGCCTGGGTGCGCTTCGGCGCGCTGCGCGGCAAGGGCCTGATGCGCAAGCTGATGCTGCCGGTGAATCTGCTCGCCGGCTTCTTGCAGGCGCTGCGCGAACTGCGCCGTGTCCGGCCCGACGTGGTGCTGGGCATGGGCGGCTACATCACCTTCCCGGGCGGCATGATGGCCGCGCTCACCGGGCGCCCCCTGGTGCTGCACGAGCAGAACTCGGTGGCGGGGCTCGCCAACCGCGTGCTGGCCGGCGTGGCCGATCGCGTGCTCTCGGGCTTTCCGCGCGTGCTGAAGAAGGCGCGCTGGGTGGGTAATCCGGTGCGCGAGGACATTGCGGCGGCGGCCGCGCCCGCCGAGCGCTTCGCCGGACGCGAGGGGCCGCTGCGCATACTCGTGGTCGGCGGCAGCCTGGGCGCCTCGGTGCTCAACGTCACCGTACCGCAGGCGCTGGCGCGTATCCCGGCCGGGGAGCGTCCGCTGGTCACCCACCAGGCCGGCGAGAAGCAGATCGACGCCCTGCGCGCCGCCTATCGCGATGCCGGCGTGGACGGCGAACTGCTGCCCTTCATCGACGACATGGCGGCGCGCTACGCAGCGGCGGATCTGGTGATCTGCCGCGCCGGTGCGCTCACCGTGGCCGAACTCGCGGCGGTCGGCGCGGCCAGCCTGCTGGTGCCTTTCCCGCATGCGGTGGACGACCACCAGACCGGCAACGCGCAGTTTCTGTCGGAACACGGCGCGGCCTTCCTGCTGCCGCAGGGCGAACTGAACGCAGACAAACTGGCCGGCATCCTCGCCGGCCTGACCCGCGAACGCCTGCTGGAGATGGCCGGCAAGGCGCGCGAACTGGCTAAACCGCAGGCGGCCCTCGATGTGGCCGCCGAATGCGAGCGACTGGCGGAGGGCCAGCGATGAAACACAAGGTCAAGCACATCCACTTCGTCGGCATCGGCGGCGCGGGCATGAGCGGCATCGCCGAGGTGCTGGTGAACCAGGGCTTCACGGTGAGCGGCTCCGACCTGGGCGACAGCGCCACCACCCGCCGCCTGCAGGCGATGGGCGCGCGCGTGGTGAAAGGGCACGACGCGGCGAACATCGACGCCGCCGACGTGGTGGTCACCTCGACCGCGGTCAAGGGCGACAACCCGGAAGTGATCGCCGCGCGCGCGCGCAGCATCCCGGTGGTGCCGCGCGCGCAGATGCTCGCGGAGCTGATGCGCTTCCAGCGCGGTATCGCCATCGCCGGCACCCACGGCAAGACCACCACCACCTCCCTGGTGGCCAGCATCCTCGCCGAAGGCGGCATGGACCCCACCTTCGTCATCGGCGGGCGGCTGAACGCGGCCGGTGCCAACGCGCGCCTGGGCAAGGGCGACTTCCTGGTGGCCGAGGCCGACGAGTCGGACGCCTCCTTCCTGATGCTCAATCCGGTGATCTCGGTGGTGACCAACATCGACGCCGACCACATGGACACCTACGGGCACGACTTCGCCCGGCTCAAGCAGGCCTTCGTGGATTTCCTCCAGCACCTGCCCTTCTACGGCGTGGCGGTGCTGTGCGAGGACGACCCGCACGTGCGCTCCATCATGCCGCTGGTGTCCAAGCAGATCGTGCGCTACGGCCTGTCGGAGAGCGCCAACATCCGCGCCGAGAACATTCGCGCGGACGGCGGGCGCATGCTGTTCGACGCGGTGCGCGTCAACGGCACCACCAGCCGCCTGCCCATCGTGCTCAATCTGCCCGGCATGCACAACGTGCTCAACGCGCTGGCCGCCATCGCGGTGGCGACCGAGGTGCAGGTGCCGGACGCCGCGATCATCAAGGCGCTGGCGGAGTTCAACGGCGTGGGACGGCGCTTCCAGCGTTACGGCGAGGTCGCCCTCAGCGACGCGCAGGGGCAGCCGCGCGGCAGCTTCACCCTGGTCGACGACTACGGCCACCACCCGGTGGAGATGGCCGCCACCATCGCTGCGGCGCGTGGCGCCTTTCCGGGCCGCCGCCTGGTGCTGGCCTTCCAGCCGCACCGCTACACCCGCACGCGCGACTGCTTCGAGGATTTCGTCAAGGTGCTGTCCTCGGTGGATGCACTGTTGCTGGCCGAGGTCTATGCCGCCGGCGAGACGCCCATCGTGGCCGCCGACGGCCGGGCGCTCGCGCGCGCCCTGCGCGTGGCCGGCAAGGTGGAGCCGGTATTCGTCGAGGATATTGCGGAGATGCCGCAGGCGATTGTGGTCGCCGCCCAGGACGGCGATGTGGTGATCACCATGGGTGCCGGCTCCATCGGCGCGGTGCCCGGCAAACTGAGCAGTGAGGGGAGCGAGGCGTGAGCGTGGAGGCTGGGGTGGATTTCGGCAAGGTCGCGGTGCTGTTCGGCGGTTCCTCCGCCGAGCGCGACGTCTCCCTGATGTCGGGCAAGGCGGTGCTCGAGGCCCTGCAGCGCGCGGGCGTCGATGCGCATGCCTTCGACCCGGCCGAGCGCGACCTGCACATCCTCAAGGAAGAGGGCTTCGACCGCGCCTTCATCGTGCTGCACGGGCGCGGCGGCGAGGACGGCACGGTGCAGGGGGCGCTGGAACTGATGGGCATCCCCTACACCGGTAGCGGGGTGATGGCCTCGGCGCTGTCGATGGACAAGTGGCGCACCAAGATGGTGTGGCTGGCCGCCGGCCTGCCCACCCCGCGCTACGCCATCCTCGACGAACTCAGCGACTGGGACGCGGTGGCCGCCGAGCTCGGCCTGCCGATCTTCGTCAAGCCGGTGCATGAAGGCTCCAGCATGGGCGCAACCAAGGTCACCGAGGCGGACCAGCTGAAAGCGGCCTGGGAACTGGCGGCGCGCTACGACGACCTGGTGATCGCCGAGGAATTCGTCACCGGCGCCGAGATGACCGCGCCCTTCCTCGGCGAGCGCGCGCTGCCGCTGGTGCGCATCGTCGCGCCGGACGGCAACTACGACTACCAGCACAAGTACTTCACCGACGACACCCGCTACGACTGCCCCTGCGGCCTGCCGGAAGCGCAGGAGCGCGAGCTGCAGGCGCTGATCATGAAGTCCGCCAAGGTGCTGGGCTGCCGCGGCTGGGGGCGGGCCGACCTGATCCTCACCGACGATGGCCGTCCCTACCTGCTGGAGATGAATACCGCGCCGGGCATGACCGGCCATTCGCTGGTGCCGATGTCCGCCCGTGTGGCCGGGCTGAGCTTCGAGGCCCTGTGTCTGGCGATTCTTGCGGAGGCCCGCCTTGGCTGAACTGGCTCGCAGCCGCCTCGCTTCTTCCCGCAGCGCCGCCAAGGGCGCGCAGGGGGGGCGTGCGCGCGAGTCTACCGGCCTCTGGAACCGGCCGGCGCTGCTCAACCTGCTGGCCGACCTGCTGATGCTGTTTGCGGCGCTGGGGCTGACCTGGGTGGTGGTGAGCTGGTTCCTGTCGCGCCCCTTCTTCCCGCTGCGCGAGGTGGTGCTGCTGTCGCCGCCGGCGCAGGTCACCACCGCCCAGCTCGAATACGTGGCGCGGGCGGCAATTCGCGGCAACTTCTTCACGGTGGATCTCGATCAGGTGCGCGCCGACTTCGAGAAGCTCCCCTGGGTGCGCCGCGCGGAAGTGCGCCGGCGCTGGCCCGACGTGCTGGAACTGCGCCTGCAGGAGCATCAGGCGGTAGCCTACTGGACCTCCACCGACGGCAGCGACACCCGCCTGGTCAATCGTCAGGGCGAGGTCTTCGTGGCCGCGAGCAACGCGTCCATGCCCGGCTTCTCCGGGCCGCAGGGCTCGGCGGCCTACATGCTGGCCCGCTATGAGGCCTTTGCCGGGCTGCTGGCGCCGCTGGGCCGGCAGCTGGTCGGCGTGGTGCTGTCGGCGCGCGAGGCCTGGCAGCTGCGCCTGGACAACGACATGGTGATCGTGCTCGGTCGCGAGCAGGACAAGGCGCCGCTCGAGGAGCGGCTGGCGCGTTTCGTCGCGGCCTGGCCGCAGACGCAGGAAGGCATAGGCGTACAGGTGGCGGTGGCCGACCTACGCTACCCGAGCGGGTTCGCCCTCACCCCGGCGGACACCCTGGCTATGAAAGGCAAGAAATGAGCAAGGACTACAAGGATCTGATCGTCGGCCTGGACATCGGCACCGCCAAGATCACCTGCATCGTCGCCGAGGCGCGCCCCGACGGGCGGCTGGACGTGGTCGGGCTGGGCACCCAGGCGACCAACGGCCTCAAGCGCGGAGTGGTGGTGAACATCGAGGCCACGGTGGATGCGATCTCGCGCGTGATCCAGGAAGTCGAGCTGATGGCCGACTGCAAGATCCGCGACGTGTATACCGGCATCGCCGGCAGCCACATCAAGAGCTTCAACTCCAACGGCATGGTGGCGATCAAGGACAAGGAAGTCACCCCGATGGACCTCGAGCGGGTCATCGAGGTGGCGCGCGCGATGCCGATTCCCGCCGAGCAGCAGATTCTCCACATCCTCACCCAGGAATTCATCATCGACGGCCAGGGCGGCGTGCGCGAGCCGATCGGCATGAGCGGGGTGAAGCTCGAGGTGAAGGTGCACATCGTCACCGGCGCGGTCTCCGCGGCGCAGAACGTCATCAAGTGCGTGCGCCGCTGCGGGCTGGAAGTGATGGACCTGATCCTGCAACCGCTCGCCTCCAGCTACGCGGTGCTGACCGAGGACGAGAAGGAGCTGGGCGTGTGCCTGGTCGACATCGGCGGCGGCACCACCGACATCGCGGTGTTCACCCAGGGCGCCATCCGCCACACCGCGGTGATCCCGGTGGCCGGCGACCAGATCACCAACGACATCGCCATGGCGCTGCGCACCCCCACCGCGGAAGCCGAGGAATTGAAGATCCGCCACGGCGTGGCGATGCACACCCTGGCCGACCCGGAGGAGATGATCGAAGTACCCGGCGTGGGCGACCGCCCGCCGCGCAAGCTCTCGCGTCAGGCGCTGGCCGACGTGATCGAACCGCGCGTCTCCGAGCTCTTCGAGCTGGTGCAGGCCGAGCTGCGGCGCAGCGGCTACGAGGAGCTGCTGTCCTCGGGCATCGTGCTGACCGGCGGCTCCTCGGTGATGAACGGCATGGTCGAGCTGGGCGAGGAGGTGTTTCACATGCCGGTGCGCGTGGGCGCGCCGCAATACGAGGGCGGCCTGGCCGACGTGGTCTGCCAGCCGCGCTACGCCACCGCGATGGGTCTGCTGATGGAGGGCGTGGCCCAGCGCCGGCGCGGCATCCAGGCGCGCGAGACGCGCAGCGTGCGCCAGGTCTTCGGGCGCATGAAGGCATGGTTCGAGAAGAATTTCTGAGCTGGACGGATGGGCCGTCCAGTCAATGTGAATGAGTGCCTGTCGTGAATCGGTATTTAGTTATAGACTTCGCTCGCAATACTAAATACAGGTTCGGTGGGTGTTCTGTGTGCAGTACTGCTTTATTACTCGGAGGCGAGGCAAATGTTTGAAATCGTTGAAAAGGTTCCCACCGGAACGGTGATCAAGGTGATCGGTGTCGGCGGCGCCGGCGGCAATGCGGTCGACCACATGATCCGCGAGGGCGTGCAGGGCGTGCAGTTCGTGGTCGCCAACACCGACGCGCAGGCGCTCAGCCGCTGCCTGGCGCCGGCCAAGATCCAGCTCGGCGTCACCGGCCTGGGCGCAGGTTCCAAGCCGGAGGCCGGCCGCGCGGCGGCGCAGGAGTCGCGCGACGCGATCGCCGAGGCGCTGGAAGGCGCGCACATGTGCTTCATCACCGGCGGCATGGGTGGCGGCACCGGTACCGGCGCGGCGCCGGTGGTGGCCGAGATCGCCAAGGAGATGGGCATCCTGACCGTCGCCGTGGTGACCAAGCCCTTCGATTTCGAGAACCGCCTGCGCGTGGCCGAAAGCGGCGTCGAGGAACTGACCCGCAACGTCGATTCGCTGATCGTGGTGCTCAACGACAAGCTGCTCGAAGTGTTCGGCGACGACGCCGGCTTCGAGGACTGCTTCCGCTCGGCTGACAACGTGCTGCGCTCCGCGGTGGGCGGCATTGCCGAGATCATCAACGTACCGGGCCTGGTCAACGTCGACTTCCAGGACGTGCGCACCGCGATGGGCGAGATGGGCCGCGCGATGATGGGCTCGGCCGAGGCTGCCGGCCTGGACCGCGCGCGCATCGCCGCCGAGCAGGCTGCGGTCAGCCCGCTGCTGGAAGGCACCGAACTGTCCGGCGCCCGTTGTGTCCTGATCAACATCACCGCCAGCCGCTCGTTGAAGATGTCGGAAGTGCGCGACGCGGTGAAGACCGTGCAGGCCTTTGCCGCACCGGAAGCCTTCGTCAAGTACGGCACGGTGTTCGACGAGTCGATGGAAGACCGCATCCGCATCACCGTGGTGGCCACCGGCCTGGGTACCCCGCGCGCCGCACGCCAGCCGGTGATGCAGGTGGTGCAGGGCACCGGTACGTACGGCCCGGCCGGCGGCGGCGCGGTGGACATGGGCAATCTCGACGTGCCGGCGGTGATCCGCAGCGGGCGGCGCACCACGGTCGAGGCCATGAGCGCCAACGGCATGGGGACCTACGACATCCCGGCCTTCCTGCGCAAGCAGGCCGACTGACGCATACGTCGCCTCCGTCTGCGTCCGGCGGGCGCCCCGGCATGGACCTCTGCCTCCGGTCCGTGCCTGGGCGCCCGTCGCTCATTGATCCGGGCTTCCGGCCTGTCCTGTCCTCCGTGTTAAGATGCTGAGCTCACAAGGAAAATCGTCATGATCAGGCAGCGCACCCTCAAGTCCATCGTCCGTGCCACAGGCGTCGGCCTGCATGGCGGACGCAAGGTGAACCTCACCTTGCGCCCGGCAGCGCCGGACACCGGCATCGTCTTCCACCGGGTCGATCTCGATCCGCCGCTGAGCCTGCCTGCCGATCCGTATTCCGTGTGCGATACCCGCATGTGTTCCGGCCTGGAGCAGGGCGGTGAGAAGGTCGGTACGGTCGAGCACCTGATGTCGGCCTTGTCCGGCCTGGGCATCGACAACCTGCATGTGGACGTCGATGCGCCCGAGATTCCCATTCTCGACGGCAGCTCCGGTCCCTTCGTGTTCCTGCTGCAGTCTGCCGGCATCGAGGAGCAGAAGGCGCCCAAGCGCTTCCTGCGGGTCAAGCGCGCGGTGGAGTACCGCGAGGGCGACAAGTGGGTGCGCCTGGAGCCTTACGACGGTTTCCGCCTGAACTTCTCCATCGTCTTCAATCACCCTGCCATCGACCGCACCTCCACCGAGGTCACCGTCGATTTCGCCGAGCAGTCCTACGTGCGCGACGTGGCGCGCGCGCGCACCTTCGGATTCATGCAGGACGTCGAGTTCATGCGCTCGCACGGCCTGGCGCTGGGCGGCAGTCTCGACAACGCCATCGTCATGGACGAATACCGCGTGCTCAACGCCGACGGGCTGCGCTACGCGGACGAGTTCGTCAAGCACAAGGTGCTCGACGCGATCGGCGACCTCTACCTGTGCGGCCATCCGCTGCTGGCGTCCTACTCCGCGCACAAGGCCGGCCACGCGCTCAACAACCAGATCCTGCGCGTGCTGCTGGAAGACCGCAGCGCGTGGGAGATCGTCACCTTCGAGAAGGCCGCCGCCACGCCGCGCGCGGTGAGCCACCAGTTCGACCTGGCGCTGGGCTGAGGCTGCCGGGCGCATGGTGATCCTGCGGATCCTGGTGCTGCTGGCGGCGTTTGCCATCGGCAGCTCCTTGCTAGCCTGGCTGCTCACCGGCAATCCGCGCTACCGCCTGTGGGCGTGGAATCTGACCCGCGGCACCCTGCTGGCGGTCGTGGCCGTGCTGGTGCTGTTCGCCCTCGAGAGGATCTTCTTCTCCGGCTGATGCCGCGCGCCGCCGGCGGCCTCAGCGGCTGCGGCGCGCCAGGCGCTCCAGCGCCTCGCGCAGGGGCGAATCGGCCGGCAGCGTGGCAGCGAACTCGGTCAGGCTCTGCTTGCCCTGCGCGGAGATGCAGCGTTCGGCCGGTGCCGGGCGCCACGGCGCCGGCTGCTGAACCGCCACCCTGACCTGGATTTCCGACAGCAGATGCCCCTGGTCGCGCAAGCGCTCCACCAGGCTGGGTGCCATCTGCTTGAGCTTGACCGCTACCGCGTTGCCCTGGGCGAACACCACCAGGGTTTCGCCCTTGAGGTTGCCCACCCGGCAGGAGGCCGCCAGCAGCGGCGGCAGGCAGCGCTCGAAAGCACCCTGCAAACGGCGCAGCCGCGCGGCATGGTCCTGCAGGCGGGAAAGGGCGTCGCCGCCGCCGAGAAAACGCTGGATCGATTGGGTCATGAGTGGGCTTCGCGGTCCGGCTTGCGATGGTAGGCGGCCGCCCGGCGTCCGGCAAGCGGTCCCCTTAGAGCGCGCAATACCTGCGTGCTAAACTTGCGCCTTTGCCGAATCGAACCGACAGGACCCCATGATCTCCGGCCTCCTCAAGAAAATCTTTGGCAGTCGCAATGACCGCCTGATCCGCCAGTATCAGCAGACCGTTGCCCGCATCAACGCCATGGAGCCGGAGATCGCCGCCTTGTCGGACGAGGCCCTGCGCGGCAAGACCGACGAGTTCCGCCAGCGCCTGGCCGGCGGCGAGGCCCTGGACAACCTGCTTCCCGAAGCCTTCGCGGTGGTGCGCGAAGCCGGCAAGCGGGTGCTGGGCATGCGCCACTTCGATGTCCAGCTGGTCGGCGGCATGGTGCTGCACAACGGCAAGATCGCCGAAATGCGCACCGGCGAGGGCAAGACCCTGGTGGCCACGCTGCCCGCCTATCTGAATGCGCTCACCGGCAAGGGCGTGCACATCATCACGGTGAACGACTACCTGGCCAGCCGCGACGCCGAGCAGATGGGGCGCATCTTCGCCTTCCTCGGCATGAGCACCGGCTGCAACCTGTCGCGCATGCCGCACGCCGACAAGCAGGGCGCCTACCAGGCCGACATCACCTACGGCACCAACAACGAGTTCGGTTTCGACTACCTGCGCGACAACATGGTGTATGCGCAGGGCGAGCGGGTGCAGCGCGAGCTGGCCTTCGCCATCGTCGATGAGGTGGACTCCATCCTGATCGACGAGGCCCGCACCCCGCTGATCATCTCCGGCCAGGCCGAGGACCACACCGAGCTCTACCTGAAGATGAACCAGGTCGCGCCGCTGCTGAAGAAGCAGGAGGGCGAGGGCGACAACGTCACCGAGCCGGGCGACTACACGGTGGATCTCAAGTCCAACCAGGTGCTGCTCACCGAACAGGGTCACGAGACCGCCGAGCAGCTGCTGGTGCGCATGGGCCTGCTCAACGAGGGTGCCGGCCTGTACGAGCCGGGCAACATCCTGCTGGTGCACCATCTGTACGCCGCGCTGCGCGCCCACGCGCTGTATCACAAGGATCAGCACTACGTGGTGCAGAACGGCGAGGTGGTCATCGTCGACGAGTTCACCGGCCGCCTGATGGCCGGCCGGCGCTGGTCCGACGGCCTGCACCAGGCGGTGGAGGCCAAGGAAGGCGTGAAGATCCAGGCCGAGAACCAGACCCTGGCCTCGATCACCTTCCAGAACTACTTCCGCATGTACGGCAAGCTCGCCGGCATGACCGGCACCGCCGACACCGAGGCCTTCGAGTTCCACTCCATCTACAGCCTGGAGACCGTGGTCATTCCGACCAACCGGCCGATGATCCGTCGCGACGAGAACGACAAGGTCTATCGCACCGCCGGCGAGAAGTGGAAGGCGGTGATCGACGACATCCGCGACTGCGTGCAACGCGGCCAGCCGGTGCTGGTCGGTACCACCTCGATCGAGACCAACGAGTTCCTCTCCGCGCTGCTGAAGAAGGAGAAGATCGACCACCAGGTGCTCAACGCCAAGCAGCACGACAGCGAAGCGCAGATCGTCGCCGAGGCGGGGCGCCCGGGCGTGGTCACCATCGCCACCAACATGGCCGGCCGCGGTACCGACATCGTGCTCGGCGGCAACATCGACAAGCGCATCGGCGCAGTGCGCGCCGACGAGACCCTGTCGCCCGAACAGAAGGACGCGAAGATCGCCGAAATGCGCAGTGAATGGCAGACGGTGCACCAGCAGGTGGTGGCGGCCGGCGGCCTGCACATCATCGGCACCGAGCGCCACGAATCGCGCCGTATCGACAACCAGTTGCGCGGCCGTTCCGGCCGCCAGGGCGACCCGGGCTCCAGCCGCTTCTACCTGTCGCTGGAAGATCCGCTGATGAAGATCTTCGCCGGCGACCGCCTCAACGCCATCATGGTCCGCCTGAAGATGCCGGAAGGCGAGGCCATCGAGCATGCCATGGTGACCCGCTCGCTGGAGTCGGCGCAGCGCAAGGTCGAGCAGCGCAACTTCGACATCCGCAAGCAGCTGCTCGAATACGACGACGTCGCCAACGACCAGCGCAAGGTGATCTACCAGCAGCGCAACGAGTTGCTGGAAACCGAAGACATCTCCGACACCGTCAAGGCGATGCGCCAGGGCGTGCTGCTGGAAACCTTCCGCATCTACGTGCCCGAAGACAGCGTGGAGGACCAGTGGGAGGTCGCCGGCCTCGAACAGGCCCTGGCGGCCGACTTCCTGCTCAAGTTGCCGGTGGGCGAATGGCTGAAGGCCGAGCCCGAACTGGACGACGAGGCCATCCTCAAGCGCATCCTCGATGCGGCCGAGGAAGCCTATGCCGCCAAGGTGGCGATGGTCGATCCGGCTGCCTGGCACCAGTTCGAGCGCAATGTGATGCTGCAGAGCCTGGACAACCACTGGCGCGAGCACCTTGCCGCGCTCGACCATCTGCGCCAGGGCATCCACCTGCGCGGCTATGCGCAGAAGAACCCCAAGCAGGAGTACAAGCGCGAAGCCTTCGAACTGTTCGAGAACCTGCTCGACACCGTGCGCGGCGAAGTCACCAAGCTGCTGCTGACCGTTCAGGTGCGCACCGAATCCCAGCTCGAGCAGGCCGAGGCGCCGCCCGAGGTGGAGAACGTGCAGTACCACCACGCCGACTACGACGAAGCGCTGGGCGGGGCCGCCGAAGGCGAGGGCGCGCGCCAGCCGGCGATGGCCGGGCCCAAGGTGGGGCGCAACGACCCCTGCCCCTGCGGTTCGGGCAAGAAATACAAGCATTGCCACGGCAAGCTGAGCTGAGCGACCCGCTCCGCCTGTCGAACAGGAGTCCATCATGGCCGTCAATCTCTCCACCCCGAATCCCGCCGACCTGCGCCCGGTTGCCGGCGTACGCCTCGGCGTTGCCGAAGCAGGCATCCGCAAGGCCAATCGTCGCGACCTGACCTTGATCGAACTCGCCCCCGGCAGCCGCGTGGCCGGCGTGTTCACCCGCAACCGCTTTTGCGCCGCGCCGGTACAGCTGTGCCGCGAGCATCTCGCCGAGGGCGACATCCGCGCGCTGGTGATCAACACCGGGGTGGCCAATGCCGGCACCGGCGAGCAGGGCCTGGTCAATGCGCTGGAAACCTGCGCCGCAGTCGGCCGGGTGCTCGGCGTGGGCGCGCAGCAGGTGTTGCCCTTCTCCACCGGGGTGATCCTCGAGCCGCTGCCGGTCGACCGCCTGATCGCCGGCCTGCCGGCCGCGCAGGCCAATCTGCGCGTCGATGGCTGGTTCGACACCGCGCACGCGATCATGACGACCGACACGCTGGCCAAGGCGGTGTCGCGCACCGTCGAGGTGGGCGGCAAGACGGTCACCATCACCGGCATGAGCAAGGGCGCCGGCATGATCAAGCCCAACATGGCCACCATGCTGGGTTTCCTGGCCTGCGACGCCGCGGTGTCGCAGGACCTGCTCAACGCGCTGGTGCGCGAAGCGGCCGACCTGTCGTTCAACAGCATCACCGTGGACGGCGACACCTCGACCAACGACTCCTTCATCCTGATCGCCACCGGTCAGGCCGGCAATGCCGAGATCACCGAGCCGGCGGGGGCCGACTGGGCCGCGCTGCGCGAGGCGGTGATCGACGTCGCGGTGCGTCTGGCGCAGGCCATCGTGCGCGACGGCGAGGGCGCCACCAAGTTCATGAGCATCGTGGTGGAAGGCGGCGCCGACCGCGAGGAATGCCGCAAGGTGGCCTACGCGGTGGCGCATTCGCCGCTGGTCAAGACCGCCTTCTTCGCCTCCGACCCCAACCTCGGGCGCATCCTCGCAGCCATCGGCTACGCCGGCATCGACGATCTGGACGTGAGCCGCCTGAAGGTGTGGCTGGGCAATCCGGACGAGAGTGTGCTGGTCGCCGAACACGGCGGCCGCGCGGCGAGCTACGTGGAGGAAGCCGGCGCGCGCATCATGGCGCACGCCGAGCTCACGGTGCGCATCGACCTCGCCCGCGGGCGGGCCGCCGCCACCGTGTGGACCTGCGATTTCTCCTACGACTACGTCAAGATCAACGCCGACTACCGCAGCTGAGCACGCCCTGCAGGAGCGGCCTTGGCCGCGATCGCGGCCGACCGTAGTTCCCACAGGCCGAATCGCGGCCAAGGCCGCTCCTACCCCCTAGAACAGGCTGCCCTGTACGGGCATGTTCGCATCCGCCGGCGCCGCGGGCGGGCGGAACAGGTCGCGGCGCAGCTCGTCGATGCTCGGCGCGCTCATCCCCAGTTGGCGACGCACCCGTTCCATGCGTTGGCTGTAGAGCTGTGCAAAGGGGCCGCTGCCGCGCATGCGGTGGCCGAAGCGTGGGTCGTTCGCCTGGCCGTTGCGGCACTGGCTCAGCACGCTGAGCACATGGGCGGCGCGCGCCGGATAGTGCGTCTGCAACCAGTCCTCGAACAAACCCTTCACTTCGCCCGGCAGGCGCAGCAGCACGTGCGCGGCCTGGTCGGCGCCGGCGGCGTGTGCTGCCGCGACGATCGCTTCCAGTTCCTGGTCGTTGAGCGCCGGGATCAGCGGGGCGAAGAACACGCCCACCGGAACGCCGGCCGCCCGCAGCGCGGCGATGGTCTCCAGCCGGCGAGCGCCGCGCGGGGCGCGCGGTTCCAGACGGCGCGCCAGCGCGTCGTCCAGGGTGGTCACGCTGACGGTGACGCGGACCAGCCGGTCGCGGGCGAATTCGCGCAGCAGGTCGAGGTCGCGTTCGATCAGCGTCGACTTGGTGACGATGGCCAGCGGATGGCGGCATTCGAGCAGCAGTTCGAGCAGGCGGCGGGTCAGGCCGGTCCGGCGCTCCACCGGTTGCCAGGGGTCGGTGTTGCTGCCCAGGGCGATGGGCGCGCAGCGATAGCGCGGGTGACTCAGTTCGCGGCGCAACAGCGCTGGCGCATCGGGCTTGAAGAACAGCTCCGTCTCGAAGTCCAGGCCCGGTGAGAGATCCAGGTAGGCGTGGCTGGGGCGGGCGTAGCAGTAGATGCAGCCGTGCTCGCAACCGCGGTAGGGATTGATGGCACGGTCGAAGGGCAGGTCGGGAGAGCGGTTGTAGCTCAGCACGCTGCGGGCATGATCCACCGACAAACGGGTTTGCACGGGGCCGATGGAGGCATCGCAGCCTGCTTCATCGGGGGCCGGCTCGTGCTGCAGGGTCAGAAAACGGGCGTGCGGGCTGCTCGCGCTGCCGCGTCCGCGCGGCGCGCCTGAGGAGTTGGCTGGATAGCTGAAAATACGTACAGTCATGCGCCATTCGACACCCGTGCTCCGGCAGTGTCAAGCGGTGGACCGCTGCGCCGTTTGCCCGTCCGCGCGTTCCGCCTTACCATCCCGAGCGGATAGCGCGGCGCGTCATGCCCGCGAGCCGCCGGCCCTCAGCGGGTGCGGTGGCCGGCCGGAGGAAGAATGAGGCGGACGAAGTCACGGACAGGACAGGCGGGGCATATCGGTGGTCGGGCCGAACAGCAGGACCATGCCGCCTGCTTCGCCAGTGCCGACGGCCGCTGTCATCTTCTGGTGGTCGCCGACGGCATGGGCGGGCGCACCGGGGGCGAACTGGCGGCACGTACGGTGATCGACGTGGCCGAGGCGCTCTGGAACGAGTCAGCCCAGCGGCCGGACGATCCGCCCGCCTTCCTCGAATCCCTCTGCCAGCGCGCGCATGCCGCCATCCGCCAGCATGCCGAAGACTGCGGCGAGAGTGCGGGAGCCACCGTAGTGGCCTTGCTGACCACGCCCGAGCGCGCCTGGTGGGTGCACGTCGGCGACAGCAGGCTCTATGCCTTCCGTGACTGCAGGCCGGTGTTCCGCACCGAGGATCACACGCTGGTGCAGCAACTGGTGCGCAGCGGGCAGATCGACGAGGCCGAGGCGGCGGCCCACCCCGAGCAGCACAAGCTGCTCCGCGGACTCGGCGGATACGACGCGCTGCAGACCACGCACGGGCAGATGCGGGTCGACCCGGACACCGGGTTCGTGTTGTGTACCGACGGTTTCTGGGCGAAGGTCGCGGCGGACGAGATGGCCGGCCTGCTGCTTGCCGAGGTGCTTGGCGATGCGTGCGCGCAGTGGGTCGGGATCGCGGTCGCGCGCGCCGGGGCCGAGTCCGACAATGCCACCGTGGCTGTGCTGCAACCCGCCGGAAGGAGATCCGGGTTTGCCTACAGGCAGCTGTGGCCGCTGTATGCCGCCGGCGTCTTGGCGCTGGCGGCCTTCCTGTTTCACGCGATGAGATGATGACGACTACACGAACGAACTCCCTGGCTCTGCTTGGCCTGTTCTCGGCCGCCGTGCTCTTAGGCGCGGGCGGGTGTGCCGGCCTTCAAGGCGCCGGCGCGGACGGCCCTGATGCGCCGGCAGCGGAGGCCGCGATACAGGCTCCCGCTGCAGAGGCCGGCGAGCAGCGGCCCGAGGCCGAGGTGCGCGAACTCGGCCGCATCATCGAGATGCTCCAGGACGGGCAGTACGGAGAGGGGCGGAGCGCGCTGCAGGCCTACCTGCAGCACGAACCGCGTAGCGCGGTGGCCAAGGGCTTGCTGCGCCAGCTCGAGACCGATCCCGTCCAGTTGCTCGGGGCGGCGCACGAGGCCTACGAGGTTCGGCCGGGCGACACGCTCGGCGGCATCGCCGCCCGTCACCTGGGCGATCCCTTGTCGTTCGTCGCGCTGGCGCGCTACAACGGCATTGCGCGGCCCAAGGCGCTCACTGTGGGACAGATGCTCAAGCTGCCGCTGAGAAGCAGGGCTGCGTCCGCCTCGGGGGCGGCCGTGGAGCCGGCAGAGACTCGCAATCCCCGCTTGCAGGCGATCGAGGACGACCTGGCTGCCGGTCGCATCGATGCCGCGCAGGCCGGAATCGCCCGCCTGCGCGTCGAGGGCGGCGTACCCGCCGAAAGGCTCACCGTGCTGGCGCAGCGCGCACGCGGGCTTCAGCACCAGCAGCGCGGCCTGGTGTTGCTGCAGGCGGGCCGCAACGAGGAGGCGTATGCGGCTTTCGAGCAGGCCCTGTGCATCGTGCCGGACCTGGAGCCCGCCGGCCGGCAACGCACCGAGTTGCGCAAGCGCCTGGTGAGCGACTACCACGAGGCCGCGGTGGTGCACTACCGCAACCAGCGGCTGGAAGAAGCGATAGGCCTGTGGGACAAGGCGCTGGCGCTCGATCCGGCCTTCGAGCCGGCGCGCGGTTACCGCACTCGCGCGCTGGAACTCAGGCGCAGGCTGAGAGCCCTGGACAACTCCTGAGGCAGCCTCTGAGGCGCGTTCGTCAGTTGCGATCGCGCGATTTGCCGGCCCGGGCGCTGCCGGGCGCCGCCGGCTCCACCATGCGGGTGGCGGGCGCGGGCGGGACGCCGTTGCCGGAGGTGGCGTTGCGCTTGGCGGAGTGGGTGACGAACATCCGCGCTTCCAGCGAGTCGGCCATGGAGTTGTAGGCCGAGAACAGCCGTTCGAACTCGTCGTCGCGGTGCATGCGGATGCGTCCGTCGAAGCGCCCCTGGGTGATCTGTCCCAGCGCCCGGCGGAGGATCTCGATGGGCACCACCAGGCGCCGTGACAGCGTGTAGGCGCCGATGAATACGGTGACCAGGGTGACCAGCATCACCGCGATCATCGCCGCCAGGGTGGTGCGGTTGGCGGCCTGCAGCGCGGCGGTGGAGATGCCCACGCGCAAGCGGCCGAGTTCGTGATCCTGGTAGAGCACGGGCGCGTCGAACAGCAGGTAGGAGCGTCCCTGGCCGTCGTCTAGCGTGTAGATGGCCTGGCTGCCGTGCAGCAGCACGCGGCGGTCCTCGGGCAGCGGGACGTCGGCCGAGCCGGGGGCGCTGCCGTCGGTGCTGGCCACCAGCTGGCCGTTGCGGTCGCTGACGGAGACATGCTCGATGTCGCGCTTGCGCGCCATTTCGTCGATCATCGCCTGAATGGCGATGCGGTCTTCCAGCAGCAGGTCTTCGGCACTTTCCAGCGCCAGGGTTTCGGTGAGCGTGAGGCCGTAGTCGTAGGCGACGCGGGTCATCGCCTCGTTCTGCCGGTGATAGACCACTGCCAGCCCTGCGGTGACGGTGACCGCCACCAGCACGCTCATCACCGCGGTCCAGCGCAGGCGCAGGGGGATGAACCGCCGCCCTCGCCAGGTGCGCTCCTGCTCGGCGAGGGCGTCGTCGATGCGCTGCAGGTCCTCGATCAGCTCCGCGCCGGTCTGATAGCGTTCGGCGGGATCGCGTGCCAGCAGCGTGCGCGCAACGTCGAGCAGGGCCTGTGGAGTAGCCGGGTCGAGCGGCTTGAGCGGCGGCAGCGGCTCCTTGAGGATCTTGCGCAGCAGTTCATGGACGTTGTTGGTGCGGAAAGGCGTGTGGCCCGACAGCAGCCAGTAGAGCAGCACGCCCAGCGAATAGAGGTCGCTGCGCCCGTCCACCTCGCCGCCGCGGATCTGCTCGGGCGACATGTAGTGCGGCGTGCCCGCGACCGGGCTGCCGTCTTCCGGGCGCGGGCCGGATTTGTGGCGCAGGCGGGCGATGCCGAAATCCATGACCTTGACGTTGCCGCTGTCGCTGGTGACGACGATGTTCTCGGGCTTGATGTCCTGGTGCACCACGCCCTGGCGGTGGGCGTAGTCGAGCGCGTCGGCGATCTGCGTGACGATGCGCAGCACGGTGCGCACCGGCAGGCGATCACGCCGTTCGACGAAGGACTCGAGGGTGGGGCCCTCGAGCAGTTCCATGGCGATGAAGGGCACGCCGTTGACCACGCCGACGTCGAAGATGGTGACGATGCCCGGGTGGGTGAGCGTGCCGGCCGCGCGCGCTTCGGTCAGGAAGCGATAGCGGTACTCCTCGCGTTCGGCGTACTCGGCGCGCAGCGTTTTGATGGCGAGGATGCGGCGGATGCGCGGATCGTAGCCGCGGTGGATGACCGACATCGCACCGCTGCCCAGTTCGCCACGCAGGATGTACCGGCCGAGCGTAATGGCCACGACGCGCGTGTCCCTAGAGCAGGGTAAGGGCTGCCGCTGCGAGACCCAGCACCGCTACCGCAGCGACCCAGACCCAGGCCGGTGTGCCGCGTGGGCGCGGCTTCGTGCCACCCTGTGCCGCGCCGGTGCGGAACACGAACTCGGCGCGGCCGAAGCGCACCCGGTCACCATCCTGCAGCGGGCCGTCGTGGGCCTTGGCGTCGTTGATGAAAGTGCCGTTGGTGGACAGCATGTTGATCACCCGGTAGCGCCCTTCGTCGTGGAGCACCCAGGCGTGCTGAGCCGACACGCTGTCGTCCGGCAGGATAATGTCGTTGTCCTCGCGGCGGCCGATCAGGGTCTTGCCACGCTTGAGGACGAAGCGCTGGTTCTCGAAGGGCGCGGAGGTGCCGACGAGCGCGGCGCGGTCCACGTCGCCCTCGCTGTCGGCCGATGGCGAGGCGATTACCTCGGCCAGTTCTTCCGGGCGGAAGAGAATGGTGCCCTGCGGACCGGTCCATTCACCGCTGGCGTCCTTGCGTTCCTTGAGCACGATCGCGTATCCCGTTGCTGTTGATGCAGCTTACCAAGGAGGGAGTATGCCCGTTCGCCGCCGACGCGACAACGGGAAATGCCAGATGGGAGTCGAGGCGCCCCGGTGCCTGCCACGAAGTCCCGCGGCAACGGGCATATTCGCTTCACTGCGGCACATGATTGCGACAGTCTCTGTCAGCGGCGTGCAGTGGCGGTCATACGATATAAGGAGTATGTCCGGGTTGCCGCCGGCAGCGCCGTTAGAGATCCATGTCAGTGCAGGACGCGGGGCATTGCGAGCATGAAGGGAGGAATCTCCACCTCGAAGCTGTGTCCGTCCCCCGACACCATCTGGTAGCTGCCGTGCATGGTGCCGACCGGCGTCGGGATGCTGGTGCCGCTGGTATAGCTGAACTGCTCGCCGGGGGCCAGCAGCGGTTGCTCGCCGATGACCCCCATGCCGCGCACCTCCTGCTGCTTGCCGTCGCCATCGGTGATCACCCAGTGCCGGCTGATCAGCTGGGCCGACAAGGTGCCGGCATTGGTGACGGTGATGTGGTAGGCGAAGACGTAGCGGTCGTCCTCGGGATCGGACTGGTCGGCGACGTACTCGGCGACGGCTTCGACCCGGATGAGGTATTTCTCCGTAGTGCTCACGTTGTGACCTTGTACTCTCAGGACGGGAAGGACGCGATGCGTTTTCGGCGCCCGGTCGGCGATGCGTGCAAGCCGCTGCTGCCGAGCGCCGGGTGAACGGTAAAATAGCACTCTTTGTCCGGAATACCTCCCATGTCCGCTTTCGCCCTTACCGCGCTTTCCCCGCTCGACGGCCGCTACCACGCCAAGGTGGCCGGCCTGCGCGACCACTTCTCCGAGCATGGCCTGATCCGCAACCGCGTGCGCGTCGAGGTTGAATGGCTGAAGGCGCTGGCGGCCGACCCGGCGCTGGCCGAGATCGCCCCGTTCTCGGCGGCCACCGTGGCCGAGCTGGACGCCGTGGTGGCGGGCTTCGCTCCTGCCGACGGCGAGGCGGTGAAGGCCATCGAGGCCACTACCAACCATGACGTGAAGGCCATGGAGTACTGGCTGAAGAAGCGCCTCGGCCACAACGCCGAAGTGATGAAGGTGTCCGAGTTCATCCATTTCGCCTGCACCTCGGAAGACATCAACAACACCTCGCACGCGCTGATGCTCAAGGAAGGACGCGATGCAGTGCTGCTGCCCGCGCTGGACGCGGTGATCGCACGCTTCCGTGGGCTGGCCCACGACCTGGCCGCAGTGCCGATGCTCTCGCGCACCCATGGCCAGCCGGCCAGCCCGACCACGCTGGGCAAGGAGATGGCCAACATCGCCGCCCGCCTGCTGCGCGCGCGCGCGCAGATCGCCGCGGTTTCGCTGTGCGCCAAGTTCAACGGCGCGGTGGGCAACTACAACGCCCACCTGTCGGCCTGGCCCGAGTTCGACTGGGAAGGCTTCAACCGCCGCTTCATCGAGTCGCTGGGCCTGGAGTTCAACCCCTACACCATCCAGATCGAGCCGCACGACGCGATGGCCGAGCTGTTCGACGCCATGGCGCGCACCAACACCATCCTCATCGACGCCTGCCGCGACATCTGGATGTACATCTCGCTGGGCTACTTCAAGCAGAAGCTGAAGGAAGGCGAGGTGGGCTCGTCCACCATGCCGCACAAGGTCAACCCGATCGACTTCGAGAACGCCGAAGGCAACCTGGGGGTGGCCAACGCGGTGCTCAAGCACTTCTCCGAGAAGCTGCCGGTCTCGCGCATGCAGCGCGACCTCACCGACTCCACCGTGCTGCGCAACATGGGCGTGGGCTTCGGCCACACCGTGCTGGCGCTCGACAGCTGCCTGCGCGGGCTGAACAAGCTGGAAGCCGACCCGGCGCGCCTGGCGGCCGACCTGGCCGAGTGCTGGGAAGTGCTGGCCGAGCCGGTGCAGACGGTGATGCGCCGCTTTGGCATCGAGAACCCCTACGAACAGCTCAAGGCGATGACCCGCGGCAAGGGCATCACCCGCGAGGCCCTGCACGAGTTCATCGCCACGCTGGCGATTCCGCAGGGCGAACGCGAGCGCCTGCTGGCGATGACGCCGGCGAGCTACATCGGCAAGGCCGAGGAACTGGCGCGCCGCATCTGACCCGTCCCGCCGGCCGGAAATGGTCGGGACGGGCCGTAGAAGCGGCCTTGGCCGCGATGCGAGCCGTGGCACAACGGACGCCGTATCGCGGGCAAGGCCGCTCCTGACGGTGCCTTATCGAGTACGGAGAGAAACAAGCATGGCTTTTGCCGAAAACCTGAAGCAGTTGCCGGGTGTCTCCCACCTGGCGGCGATCGAGCTGATCGACGCCCAGGGCGCGGTGGTCGGCCGCATCGAGAACAAGCCCGGCCAGGCCGGCTCGCTGGCGGTGTACAACCATCTTGCGCAACTCTATGGGGCGATCGGCCCGGACGCGGCGTCGCGCGGGCTGGAACTGTATGCCGAGCACAGCGAGGATGCGCGCGCCAATCCCGGCAAGCATCCCAACATCGACCGCCTGATCGGGCTGATCGAGCGCAACGAGACGCTGCGGGTGAAGCAGGCCTTCGCAGTCTGAGCGTTTCGCCAGACGCGCAAAAGGAACAAGGGCGCCCGCAGGCGCCCTTGTTCTTTCCGGAAGCGGGTGCGGGGATCAGACCACCGCTTCTTCCTTTTCCTTCTTCGGCTTGACGAACTGCTCGCGCGACACGCCCAGCCACATTACCAGCGGGCTGGCGACGAAGATCGACGAGTAGATGCCGAACATGATGCCGATGGTCAGTGCCAGGGCGAAGTAGTACAGGGTCTCGCCGCCAAAGATCAGCATTGCCAGCACCATCATCATCGTCGAGCCGTGGGTGATCACGGTGCGCGAGATCATCGCGGTGATGGCGTGATCGAGCACCTGCGGGGTGCTCATGTTGCGCTTCTTCTTGAAGGTTTCGCGCACCCGGTCGAACACCACCACCGACTCGTTCACCGAGTAGCCCAGCACCGCCAGTACCGCCGCCAGCACCGGCAGCGAGAACTCCCACTGGAAGGCCGCGAAGAAGCCGATGATGATGATCACGTCGTGCAGGTTGGCGATGATGGCCGATACCGAGAAGCGCCACTCGAAGCGCATCGCCAGGTAGGCCATGATGCCGAAGATCACCAGCAGCAGCGCCATCGCGCCGTCGGTGGCCAGTTCCTTGCCGACCTGCGGGCCGACGAACTCGACACGCCGCAACTCGGGCGCCGGGCCGGACAGGGCGTTCAGCGTGCCCATCACCCGTTCGGAGATGCGGGAGGTGTCGAGGTCCTCGCGATTGGGCATGCGGATGAGGATCTCGCGCGCGCTGCCGAAGTTCTGCACCTGCGCATCCGGGTAGCCGTCGCCCGCCAGCGCCTGGCGGATGTCCTCGATGCGCGGCGGCTCGGGGTAGCCGATCTCGATCAGCGTGCCACCGGTGAATTCCACCGACAGGTTGAGCCCGCGCAGGACGATGAAGAAGACGGCGAGGACGAAGACAAGCGTGGAGACGATGTTGAACTTCAGCGCATGGCGCATGAAGGGGATGTCGTTTCGCTGGCGGAAGAATTCCATGATCGTGTTCCGTCCCTTTCCTCAGTTGGCCGACTGGCCGAGATGCAGCTTCGCCACCTTGCGCTGGCGGCCATAGATCAGGTTGATGATCATGCGCGACACCATCACCGCGCTGAACATCGAGGTGAGGATGCCCAGGCAGTGCACCACCGCGAAGCCGCGCACCGGCCCGGAGCCGAACACCAGCAGGGCGATGCCGGCGATCAGCGTGGTGATGTTGGCATCGAGGATGGTGTCGAAGGCGCGGTCGTAGCCGGCGGAAATCGCCGCCTGCGGGGTGGCGCCGTTACGCAGCTCCTCGCGGATGCGCTCATTGATCAGCACGTTGGCGTCGATCGCCATGCCCAGGGTCAGCGCCATCGCGGCGATGCCGGGCAGGGTGAGCGTGGCCTGCAGCAGCGACAGCAGGGCGACCAGCAGCATCAGGTTGAAGGTCAGCGCGATCACCGACACCAGGCCGAACAGGGTGTAGTAGACGATCATGAACACCGCGATCGCCACGAAACCCCAGACCACCGAGTTGGAGCCCTTGGCGATGTTCTCGGCGCCAAGGCTGGGGCCGACGGTACGCTCCTCGATGATCTCCATCGGTGCCGCCAGGCTGCCGGCGCGCAGCAGCAGGGCGACGTCGTTGGCCTCGGTGGTGGTCATGCGCCCGGAAATCTGCACCCGGCCGCCGCCGATCTCGGTGCGGATCACCGGCGCGGTGACCACCTCGCCCTTGCCCTTCTCGATCAGCAGGATGGCCATGCGCTTGCCGACGTTTTCGCGCGTAACGTCGCGGAAGATGCGTGCGCCGGCGGCGTCCAGGGTGAGGTGCACCGCCGGTTCGTTGGTCTGGCCGTCGAAGCCGGGCTGGGCGTCGGTCAGGCGGTCGCCGGTGAGCACCACCTGGCGCTTGACCAGCAGCGGCAGGCCGCCGCGCTCGGTGTACAGCTCGGTGCCGAAGGGCACGTTGCCGGCCAGCGCCGCTTCCAGCGCGCCCGGGGTGTCGTCCACCATGCGCACTTCCAGCGTGGCGGTGCGGCCGAGGATGTCCTTGGCCTTGGCCACGTCCTGCACGCCGGGCAACTGCACCACGATGCGGTCGGCGCCCTGCTGCTGGATCACCGGCTCGGCCACGCCGAGTTCGTTGATGCGGTTGTGCAGGGTGGTGATGTTCTGCTTGATCGCGAAGTCGCGCATGGTCTGCTGCGCCGGCGCGGTGAGAGTGGCGATCAGCTTGAGGTCGTCGGCGCCGTCGTCGCGGTCCACCAGTTGCAGGTCGGCGGTGGAATTCAGGATCGCGGTGCGCGCGGCCTCGCGTTGCGCTGCGTCGCGGAAGCGTAGTTGTACGGTGTTGCCCTCGCGGGTGATGCCGGCGTGGCGCACGCTGCGGTCGCGCATCAGGGTGCGCAGGTCGCCCGCGGTGGCGTCCAGGCGCTTGGTGAGCGCGCCGGGCATGTCGACCTCGAGCAGGAAGTGCACCCCGCCGCGCAGGTCCAGGCCGAGGTACATCGGCAGCGCGTGGATGCTGGTGAGCCAGTTGGGTGAGGCCGACAGCAGGTTGAGCGCGACGATGTAGGACGGGTCCTGCGGGTCCGGATTGAGCGTGCCCTCGATGACGTCGCGCGCGCGGATCTGATCCTCGGCGCCGGCGAAGCGGAAGCGCAGGCTGTTGTCGTCCGCGAAGCGTCCGGTATGTGCGATGCCGGCGCTGCGCAGGGCTTCCTCGACGCGGCTGCCGGTGTCCGCCGCGTCGAGCTTGACCGTAGCCTTGCCGCTGGAAATCTGCACTGCGGGCACTTCGCCGTAGAAGTTCGGCAGGGTGTACAACAGGCCCCACAGCAGGATCAGGCCGATTACGAGGTTCTTCCAGAGCGGATAGCGATTCATGGCGGCGGAATGGTGATGCGGGCAGGGACGGCGCAGGGCCGAAAGAACGGCCGGCCCGCTATGGGGCCGGCCTGGAGAGTGTGCTCAGAGGGCCTTCAGGGTGCCTTTGGGCAGGACCGTGGCGACGGCCTGCTTCTGCACGGCCACCACGGTGTTGGCGGCGACCTCGATCTGCACGAAGGCGTCGCCCACTTCGGTGACGCGCCCGGCAATGCCGCCGCCGGTGACGACTTCGTCGCCCTTGGCCAGTGCCTCGACCATGGCCTTGTGTTCCTTGGCGCGCTTCATCTGCGGGCGGATCATCAGGAACCACAGCACCACGAACATCAGGATCAGCGGCAGCAGACCCATGAAGCCGCTCTGGGCAGCGCCGTCGGCGGCCTGGGCGTAAGCGTTGGAAATCAGCACGTTGTACTCCGAAGGTTGACGTCAAACGGGGGATTATAGCAGCACGGCCGGACACGCCGGCGTGCGCGGAACCGGGGAGGCGCGTGGCCTTGCCGTCCGCCGGCCGCAGGCTTCGGACCCGCTGCGCTCAGCGGCGTTCCCCGCGTGCGGCCAGGTAGATGCCGGCCAGCAGCAGGGTGAAGCCGGCCAGTTGCAGCGGCGCGAAACCCTCGCCGAAGAAGACCCAGGCCATCGCCGCGCTGCCCACCGGTTCGCCCAGGGTGACAACGGCCACGAAGGTGGCCGACACATGGCGCAGCGACCAGTTGTAGGCGGTGTGGCCGAGCAGCTGCGGCCCCAGTGCCATGCCGGCGAGCACCGCCCACGCCGCCAGGCTGTGTCCGGTCAGCGCGCTGCCGGACAGGCCGCTGGCGCTCACCAGGAAGAGCGCGGCAACGCCGTAGGCCAGCCAGATGTAGGCCGACAGGCCGAGCCCGGCGCGCAGCCGGCGCCCGATCAGCAGGTAGGCGGAGAAGCACCAGGAGCCGATCAGCGCGAGCAGGTTGCCGAACATCGGGTCACTGCCGGCGCCCGCGGTCTGGCTGTCGCTCCAGAAGATCAGCAGGCTGCCGCCGAAGGACAGGGCGATGCCGCCCAGCATCATGCGGGTCGGGGTCTCGCGGAACAGCAGGAAGGAGGCCAGGCCGATCCACAGTGGATTTGTGGTGACCAGCGCGGTGCTGGAGGCCACCGAGGTGTATTCCAGCGAGCTGATCCAGGTGGCGAAGTGGGCGGCGAGGAACAGCCCCGCGGCCAGCGCCATGAGCATCTGGCGACCGGTGAGCGCGATCAGGTCGCGGCGCGACTGCAGCAGGGCGATCGGGGTGACCACCAGGGCGGCGATGCCCAGCCGCCAGGTGGCGACCACCAGCGAGTCCACCCCTTCGGCCTGCGCCAGGCGGGCGAAGATGGCACCGAAGGAGATGGCGGTGAGGCCGAGGCCGAGAACGACGAAGGGCAGCCAGCGGGCAGGGGGCGTGGTCGGGGTGGTCATGGTCTCGGGGGCGGTGCGGGAAGGGTGGTGGCGTCGGTCGTGCTCGTGGGTCGCGAGGAGCCAGTGACAAGGGCCGCCGGATGGCGGCCCTTGTCCGGGCGGGTCGGTTTGCCGGGGCCGCTCAGAAGGCCGGCACCACCGCGCCCTTGTACTGGTCGAGGATGAAGCGCTTCACCGCCTCGCTCTTCAGCGCCTCGACCAGCTTGACCACCGCCGCGGCGTTCCGGTTGTCCTCGCGGGTGACCAGGATGTTCACATAGGGCGATTCGCTGCCTTCGATGGCCAGCGCGTCCTTGGCCGGGTTGAGTCCGGCCTCCAGCGCGTAGTTGGTGTTGATCAGCGCGAGATCCACCTGGCCGAGCACGCGCGGCAGGGTGGCGGCTTCCAGTTCGCGGATCTTGATGCCCTTGGGGTTGTCGGCGATGTCGCGCGGGGTGGCCAGGATGTTGGCCGAATCCTTGAGCTTGATCACCCCGGCCCGCTCCAGCAGCAACAGGGCACGCCCGCCGTTGGTGGCGTCGTTGGGGATCACCACGCTTGCGCCCTGGGGCAGCTCGGCGAGGCTCTTGATCTTGCGCGAGTAGGCGCCGAAGGGCTCGATGTGCACGCCGGCCACGCTCACCAGGTTGGTGCCCTTGCTGCGGTTGAATTCGTCCAGGTAGGGCTGGTGCTGGAAGAAGTTGGCGTCCATGCGTTTCTCGGCCACCTGCACGTTGGGCTGCACGTAGTCGGTGAATACCTTGACCTTGAGCTCCACGCCTTGCTTGGCCAGCGCCGGCTTGATGAACTCGAGGATCTCGGCGTGCGGCACGGCAGTGGCGGCCACGTTCAGCGTGTCGGCGGCCTGGGCGCCGAGGCTGGCGGCCAGCGCCAGCGCGGTGAGCAGTTTCTTCATGGGTTGCCTCTCGTGAAGGGGGAAGGGAAAGCGCGCAGGGTCATCTGCGCGAAAAGTGCACCACCAGCCGGTCGCCGATGGATTGCAGGATCTGCACAAGTACCAGCAGCAGGACCACGGTGACGATCATCACGTCGGTCTGGAAGCGCTGGTAGCCGAAGCGGATGGCCAGGTCGCCCAGCCCGCCGGCGCCCACCACGCCGGCCATCGCGGTGTAGGACACCAGGGTGATGGCGGTGATGGTGATGGCGGCGATGATGCCCGGGCGCGCCTCGGGCAGCAGGGCGTCGATGACGATCTGCCGGGTGGTGGCGCCCATTGCCTGGCTGGCCTCGATGATGCCGCGGTCGACCTCGCGCAGCGCGGTCTCCACCAGGCGGGCGAAGAAGGGCGTGGCGCCGGCGACCAGCGGCGGGATGGCGCCGGCCACGCCGAGCGAGGTGCCGGTGAGCAGCACGGTGACCGGGATCATGACGATCAGCAGGATGATGAAGGGCAGCGAGCGCAGCGCGTTCACCAGCACCGACAGCAGGCGGTAGAGGCCGCGGCGCTCGAACATCTGGCGCGGGCCGGTGAGGAAGAGCAGCACGCCCAGCGGCAGGCCGAAGAGCACGGTGAACAGCAGCGAGCCGCCCAGCATCAGCAGGGTGTCGACGGTGGCGAGCCAGATCTCCGCGAGATCGACGTTTACGAAGAACTCGTTCATGCGCGCAGCACCTCCAGGTGCACCTCGGCTGCGGCCAGGCGGTGCTGTGCGGCGTCGATGTCGCCGCCCACCAGGGCGATGGTGAGCTGGCCGTAGGGGGTGTCCTTGATGTGGTCGATGCGTCCGGCGAGGATGCTGAAATCCACCCCGGTCTCGCGCGCCACCGTGCCCAGCAGCGGGGCGTAGGTGGCCTCGCCGCGGAAGGTCAGGCGCAGGATGCGCCCGGCCACATGGGCGAAGTCCGCGCGCTGCTCGTGCTCGTCGATCTGTTCGGCTTCGAGCACGAAGCGCCGCGTGGTGGGGTGCTGCGGATGCAGGAAGACGTCGCCCACCGGGCCGAGCTCGACGATGCGCCCGGCGTCCATCACCGCCACGCGGTCGCACACCCGGCGGATCACGTCCATCTCGTGGGTGATCAGCACGATGGTCAGCCCCAGCTCGCGGTTGATGCCGTCGAGCAGTTGCAGCACCTGGGCGGTGGTCTGCGGGTCGAGCGCGCTGGTGGCCTCGTCGCACAGCAGGATCTTGGGCTCGGTGGCCAGCGCCCGGGCGATGCCCACGCGCTGCTTCTGGCCGCCGGAGAGCTGGGCGGGGTACTTGCCGGCGTGCGCCTCCAGGCCGACGCGCGCGAGCAGGCTGTCCACCCGCTCGGCGATCTGCCGGCGGCTGAAGCTGCCGGCGAGCTTGAGCGGCATGCCGATGTTGTCGGCCACGGTCTTGGACGACAGCAGGTTGAAGTGCTGGAAGATCATCCCGACGCGGCGGCGGAAGGCGCGCAGGCCGGCGGCGTCGAGCGCGGTGACGTCCTCGCCGTCTACCACGATGCGGCCTGCGCTCGGTTCCTCCAGGCGGTTGATCAGGCGCAGCAGGGTGCTCTTGCCGGCGCCCGAGTGGCCAATGAGGCCGAAGATCTCGCCGCGTTCGACGCGCAGGTCGGTGGGCTGCAGGGCGGGGATGTCCCGCCCGTCCACGCGATAGGTCTTGCCGGCCTGCCTGAGTTCGATCACGTCCCTTGTCCTGCTGCTGGCTTCCGGCTGCGGCCGGAAGAAAAAAGCGCCGAGTTTACCGGCGCGCGTGGCGGACACAATGGGGTCCGCGGAATATGGATATGGTGAGTGAGCGCAAGCGTGCCGGTGCACTGGCACGCTTGCGCTCACCCCGGGCTCAGCCGTGGCCGCCGCCTTCCAGGTAGGCGGCGCGCACCTCGGGGCTGGCCAGCAGTTCGGCGCCGCTGCCTGCCAGGGTGATCTCGCCATGCTGCAGCACGTAGCCGCGATGGGCCACGCGCAGCGCCTGGTTGGCGTTCTGCTCGACCAGCAGGATGGTCATGCCGTGGTCGCGGTTGAGCTCGCGCACGATCTGGAAGATCTTGCGGATGTAGATCGGCGCCAGGCCCAGCGAGGGTTCGTCGAGCAGCAGCAGCTTGGGCCGGCTCATCAGCGCGCGGCCGATGGCCAGCATCTGCTGCTCGCCGCCGGACAGCGTGCCGGCGCGCTGCACGGCGCGCTCCTGCAGGATGGGGAACATCGCATAGACCCGGGCGATGTCGGCCTCGTAGTTGGCCTCGTCGCCCTGGATGGCGCCCATCTGCAGGTTCTCGAGCACGGTCATGCGCGGGAAGATGCGGCGGCCTTCCGGCACCAGCGCGATGCCGCGGCGGGCGATCTCGTGGGTGTCCAGCCGGGTGATGTCCTCGCCGTCGAAGACGATGCGCCCGGCGCTGGCCTGCGGCTTGCCGAACAGGCTCATCATCAGCGTGGACTTGCCCGCGCCGTTGGCGCCGATCAGGGTGACGATCTCGCCGACCTGCACCGACACGTCGATGCCGCGCAGCGCGTGGATGTGGCCGTAGTGGGCATGCACCCCTTCCATGGTCAGCATCATGATGCGCGTTCCTCCGTGTAGTCCTCCATCACCCCTTCTTCCTCGTCCTCGCCCAGATAGGCCTTGATCACGGCCGGGTCGTTCTTGACCGCCTCCGGCGCGCCCTCGGCGATCTTGCGGCCGTAGTTGATCACGCAGATGTGGTCGGAGACGTTCATCACCACGCTCATGTCATGCTCGATCAGCAGGATGGCGACACCCTGTTCGCGGCACAGGTAGAGCAGCAGCTCGTTGAGCTCCGCCGACTCGCGCGGGTTGAGGCCGGCGGCCGGCTCGTCCAGGCACAGCAGCACCGGGTCCACGCACAGCGCGCGGGCGATCTCGATGCGCCGCTGGGTGCCGTAGGGCAGGTCGCCTGCGGCGTGGTCGGCGAAGCGGGTGAGCTGCAGGCGTTCCAGCCAGGTGGCCGCGCGGGCGACCGCCTCGCGCTCGGCCTGGCGGTAGCCGGGCAGGCTGAACAGGCCGGCGATGGAGAACTTCGACGCCCGCTGCAGCACGTTGTGCTGGGCGACGATGAGGTTCTCCAGCACCGTCATCTTGGGGAACAGGCGGATGTTCTGGAAGGTGCGCACCACCTGGGCGTCGCGGGCGACGCGGTGGCTGGGCAGGGATTCCAGGCGCATTTCGCCGCGCTTCGGGTGGGCCAGGCGCAGCGTGCCGGTGGTCGGCTTGTAGAAGCCGGTCAGGCAGTTGAACAGCGTGGTCTTGCCGGCGCCGTTGGGGCCGATGATGCCGGTGATCTTGCCGGCCGGCACTTCCAGCGACAGGTCGTCGATGGCGGTCAGGCCGCCGAAGCGCATGGTCAGGTTGCGAACCGAAAGCAGGGTGCTCATCGTGCGCCCTCCTTGGCGGTCGTGCCCGCGGCGGACAGGCGCAGCGTGGGTTCGCGGTGGGCGAGCAGGCCGCCCGGGCGCCACACCATGATCAGTACCATGGCCAGGCCGAACAGCAGCATGCGGTACTCCGAGAAGTTGCGGCCGAACTCGGGGATCAGCACCAGCAGCGTGGCGGCCAGCACCACGCCCATCTGCGAGCCCATGCCGCCCAGCACGACGATGGCGAGGATGATCGCCGACTCGGTGAACACGAAACTCTCCGGCGAGATGAAGCCCTGGCGAGCGGCGAAGAACACCCCGGCGAAGCCGCCCAGCATGGCGCCGATGGCGAAGGCCGACAGCTTGATGTTGGTGGTGTTCATGCCCATCGCCTTGCAGGCGATCTCGTCCTCGCGCAGCGCCTCCCAGGCGCGACCGACCGGCAGCTTGCGCAGGCGGGAGACGAAGGCATGGGTGAGCAGGGCCAGCACCAGGATCAGGTAGTACAGGAAGATCAGCCGGTGCATCGGCGAGAACTCCAGGCCGAAGAAACCGGCGAAGTTCTGTCCGCCCTCGGGTGCGCTGCGGGTGAACTCCAGGCCGAAGAAGCTCGGTCGCGGGATCGAGCTGATGCCGTTGGGGCCGCCGGAGAGTTCGGTCCAGTTCACCAGGACGATGCGGATGATCTCGCCGAAGCCCAGCGTGACGATGGCCAGGTAGTCGCCGCGCAGGCGCAGGATGGGGTAGCCCAGCAGGATACCGAAGGTGGCGGCCAGTGCGCCGGACACCGGCAGCGCCTCCCAGAAGCCCCAGCCGAACTGGGTGGACAGCAGGGCGTAGGAGTAGGCGCCGACCGCGTAGAAGGCCACGTAGCCCAGGTCGAGCAGGCCGGCGAGGCCGACCACCACGTTCAGGCCCCAGCCCAGCATCACGTAGATCAGCACCGTGGTGGCGGTGTCGACCACGTAGCGGTTGTCGGAGAACACGATGGGCAGGGCCACCGAGGCGCCCAGCGCCAGCCAGCCGAGCACGTTCACCACCGCCTGCGCGCGGCTCGCGCCAGTGTCGCCGGCGGCGCGCTGGCGCGCGAGCTTGCGCTGCTTGAGATTATCGAAGGCCCAGCGCAGCGCCAGGCGTCCGCCGAAGGCGATGGCGACCGCGGCAACCAGCAGGCCGAAGCGGGTTTCCACCGCCAGGCGGCCGCCGGCGTCCACGGTGGTGAGGCCGATCAGCGGAATGCCCAGGATGAGGGCGACGAAGGCGATCCAGCCGGCGTCGCGCAGGCGCTCGGCCGGGGTCATGCCATGGTGGGCGAAGACGACGGTACTCATCAGACCTTCTCCACTTCAGGACGGCCGAGCAGGCCCGAGGGGCGCAGCATCAGCACTAGGCAGAGGATGCCGAAGGTGGCCACGTCCTTGTATTCGGTCCACAGGTAGGCCGACCAGAAGGCCTCGATCAGGCCGATCAAGAGGCCGCCCAGCATCGCCCCGGGCAGCGAGCCGATGCCGCCCAGCACCGCCGCGGTGAAGGCCTTGATGCCGGCCAGAAAGCCGATGAAGAAGTCCACCACGCCGTAGTACACCGTGACCATCACCCCGGCCACCGCGGCGAGCGCCGCACCCAGCATGAAGGTGAAGGAGATCGTGCGGTCCACGTTCACGCCGAGCAGCGAGGCCATGGTGCGGTCCTGCTCGCAGGCGCGCTGCTGCCGGCCGAAGGGGGTCTGGGTGATCATCCAGGTGAAGGCGATCATCAGCACCGTGGTGGTGACGATGATCAGCAACTGGCTCCAGCCGATCTGCACGGTGAATTCAGGTGTGCTCCACAGCTGCAGACCGCCCTCGATGACCGGCGGGATGGGCTTCACGCGCGCGCCCTGGGTGAGCTGCACCGCGTTCTGCAGGAAGATCGACATGCCGATCGCCGAGATCAGCGGGGCCAGGCGGGTGGAGCCGCGCAGCGGCCGGTAGGCGGTGCGCTCGACCGCCCAGCCGTAGGCCGAGGTGAAGAAGATCGACACGATCAGCACGAAGGTCAGTGCGAGCGGAATCGAGGTGACGTCGGCGGCGGCGAGCAGGGTGAAGGCGGTGACCGCGATGAACGCGCTCACCATGAAGATGTCGCCGTGGGCGAAGTTGATCATGCCGATGATGCCGTACACCATCGTGTAGCCGATCGCGATCAGGCCGTACATGGCGCCGAGCGTCAGGCCGTTGATGAGTTGTTGCAGTGCGTAGGCCACGCTTGTCTCCTGCTGTGGCGGCGCACGACGGCTGACGGCGGTGGCGCCGTCGCCGTGCGCAATAATGGTTTTCGGAGGTGGTGTGTAGGAGCGGGCAGGTCCGCACTGCGGCGCTTCCGCTTTTGCCGGAAGCGCCGCAGTGCGGCCGGGGCCGGTGCTTACTGGGCGTAGTCGTACTGACCGCCCTTCCAGCGATAGACCACGAAGCCCGGCGCCTTCTGGTCACCCTTGGCGTCGAAGGACAGCTTGCCGATCACGGTGTCGAAGGTGCCGCCGCGCAGCGCCTTCTCCAGGTCGGCGTACTTCACGCTCTTGGCGCCGTTGGCGGCCTGCTCGAACAGCTGCATGGCGGCGTAGGCGTAGAGCACGTAGCCTTCCGGCTCGATCTTGGCGGCGCGGAACTTCTCCACCACCGGGGCGGCGGCCGGGTTCTTGCGCGGGTCGGGCGAGAAGGTGAACATCACGTTGTCGGCGGCCGGGCCGGCGGCGGTGACCAGCTCGGAGTTGGTCATGGTGTCGCCGCCCATTACGGTGAGCTGCAGGCCGGCCTGCTGGGCCTGGCGCAGGATCAGCGCGACTTCGGTGTGGTAGCCGCCGTAGGCCATCACTTCCACGCCGGCCTGCTTGAGCTTGGTGACCAGGCCGGAGTAGTCCTTCTCGCCGGCGGTGATCGACTCGCGCAGCGTCGGCTTCATGCCCTTGGTCTGCATGGCGCTGGCCATTTCGTCGGCAAGGCCCTTGCCGTAGGCGCTCTTGTCGTCGACCACGGCGACCTTCTTGCCCTTGAACTTGGTGGCGATGTAGCTGCCGGCGACCATGCCCTGTTGGTCGTCGCGGCCCATGATGCGGAAGACGTTCTGCAGGCCGCGCTCGGTGACCTGCGGGTTGGTGGACACCGTGGCCATCGGGATGTCGGACTCGTTGTACACGTCGGACGCCGGGATGGTGGAGCTGGAGCACCAGTGGCCGTGCATGAACACGATGCCCTTGTTGACCATGGTGTTGGCCACCGACACGGCCTGCTTGGGATCGCAGGCGTCGTCGCCGATCTCCAGGGTCAGCTTCTCGCCCAGAACGCCGCCGCGGGCGTTGATGTCGGCGATGGCCATTTCCGCACCGCGGCGGATCTGGTCGCCGGCCGAAGCGTACTGGCCGGTCATCGGGCCGGCGATGGCCACCGGCAGGTCGGCCAGCGAAACCTGGGAATAGGCGCCGAGCGCCAGGCAGGCGGTAGCGAGCAGGGTTTTCTTCATCAATCGTCTCCTTGTCAACAGAGGTGTAAGCGTGGTCAGGATGCTCCGCGCACCATACGGTAGCGTTTGCGCCCGGCTACGATAAGCGGATTTTTTGTTCTTTCCATCCGTGATGCCCCTAACTGCATGAACTCCTGCGCGGTCGGGGCATCCGCGCAGGAGGTGTGCTCGGTCTAGCCGCCCATGGCCATCAGGCTGGCGTTGCCGCCGGCGGCGGCGGTGTTCACGCTCACCGTGCGCTCGTGCACCAGGCGGGCGGGGTCGTACTCCGGCTCGGGGCGCAGCAGGCCGACGATGGGACCGCGGCGCGCGGCCAGGCGTACCCGCCAGGCGTCGGCCTCGCTGTCCGGGCCGTCGAACAGCAGCGCGCCGAAATCCGCCTCCTGCCAGCCGGCGTCGAGCTCGATCTGCGCGGCCAGCGCCGGCGGCAGCGCGGCGGCGAGCTTGCGGGTGATGTCGTTGTCGTCCAGCAGCAGGCGGTTGCCGGTGGCCAGCGCGACCAGCACCTGATGCAGGCGGGCGGCCGAGCCACTGGCCACGCCGGCGATGCGTCCGCGCGGCACGAAGCGCAGGCTGTCGTCCTCGCCGGTGGGGCCGGGCAGGGTCAGCGTGAGGCCGTCGATGCGGCGCGTGCGGTAGGCGTCCAGGCGGTCGCGCAGCACGGCGATGTCGTCACCCTCGAGCAGCGCGCGGCCGTCGCGCTCCAGCCATTCGGCGAAGGCGTCGAGTGCCGGCAACTCTGCGGCGGGGCGCTCGAACACCGGGCCGGGCGTGCGCGCCAGCAGGCGGTGCAGGTAGAGCGGGCCGCCGGCCTTGGGGCCGGTGCCGGACAGACCCTCGCCGCCAAAGGGCTGCACGCCGACCACTGCGCCGATCATGTTGCGGTTCACGTACAGGTTGCCGACATGCGCGCGCGTCACCACGCGGGCGATGGTCTCGTCGATGCGGGTATGCACGCCCATGGTGAGGCCGTAGCCACTGGCGTTGATGCTGTCCACCAGGCGCTCCAGGTCGCGCTCGCGGAAGCGCAGCACATGCAGGATGGGACCGAACTGCTCGCGCCCGAGGCGGGCGAGGTCGTCGATCTCGATGATGGTCGGCGCCACATAGGTGCCGCGGGCGCAGTCGGCGGGCAGGGCCGGGCGGGTGACCCGGCAGCCGGCGGCCTGCATCGCGGCGACGTGGGCTTCCAGCCCGTTGCGGGCGTCCATGTCGATCACCGGGCCGACGTCGCGGCGCACGTCGGCCGGGTTGCCGATGCTCAACTCCTGCGCGGCGCCCTGCAGCATCTCCAGCATGCCGTCGGCCACGTCTTCCTGCAGGCACAGCACGCGCAGCGCCGAGCAGCGCTGGCCGGCGGAGTCGAAGCTGGACGCGAGCACGTCGGCCACCACCTGCTCGGGCAGCGCGGTGGAATCCACGATCATGGCGTTCTGCCCGCCGGTCTCGGCGATCAGCGGCACGTTGCCGCCGCGCGCGGCGAGCTGGCGGTTGATCAGCGCGGCCACTTCGGTGGACCCGGTGAACATCACCCCGCGCACCCGCGGGTCGGCCACCAGCGCGGCGCCAACGGTCTCACCGCGTCCGGGCAGCAGCTGCAGCGCGCCGGCCGGCACGCCGGCTTCATGGAACAGGCGCACCGCGGCGGCGGCGATCAGCGGGGTCTGCTCGGCCGGCTTGGCGATCACCGGGTTGCCGGCGGCCAATGCCGCGGCCAGCTGGCCGGTGAAGATGGCGAGCGGGAAGTTCCACGGGCTGATGCACACCACAGGCCCCAGCGGCTGGTGGGTGCCGTTGTCGAATTCGCGCGCCTGGGCGGCGTAGTAGCGGCAGAAGTCCACCGCCTCGCGCAGTTCGGCGACCGCGTTGGCCCAGGTCTTGCCCGCCTCGCGCACCGCCAGTGCCATCAGCTGGTCGCCGTCGCGCTCCAGCAGGTCGGCGGCGCGCGCCAGGCAGTCGGCGCGCTCGGCCGGCGGACGGGCGGCCCAGGCGGGGGCGGCGGCGCTGGCTGCGGCAAGGGCGGCTTCGACTTCGGCGGTGCCGGCTTCGACGACCTGGCCGACGATGTCGTCATGGTCGGCGGGGTTGGGCACGGGGCGCGCGGCGGCGCTGCCGGGCACTGCTTCGGCCAGCATCGGCCCGGCTTGCGCGGGAACGCTGCGGCTGGCGGCCAGCGCGGCGGCGATGCGTTCGCGCACGGTCTCGGAGGCGAGATCGACGCCCGCGGAGTTGGCGCGCGCCGCGCCGTAGAGTTCGGCCGGCAGCGGGATGCGCGGGTGCGGGGCGCCGGCGAGTGGCGCCGCCTCGGCCACCGGATCGGCGATCAGCGCCTCGACCGGGATGTTCTCGTCCACGATGCGGTTCACGAAGCTCGAGTTGGCGCCGTTTTCCAGCAGGCGGCGGACCAGGTAGGCGAGCAGGGTCTCGTGGCTGCCGACCGGCGCGTAGATGCGCACCAGACGGCGCAGCTCGGGGTTGCCGACCAGCTGGTCGTAGAGCGGTTCGCCCATGCCGTGCAGGCACTGGAACTCGTAGTCGCCCTGGGCATAGCCGTCGCCCGCGAGGTGGAACACCGCCGCCAGGGTGTGGGCGTTGTGGGTGGCGAACTGCGGGTAGATGGCGTCGCGTGCGCCGAGCAGCTTGCGGGCGCAGGCCAGATAAGACACGTCGGTGTACACCTTGCGGGTGAACACCGGGTAGCCGGCCATGCCGTCCATCTGCGCGCGCTTGATCTCGGCATCCCAATAGGCGCCCTTGACCAGGCGCACCATGATGCGCCGGCCGCTGGCGCGGGCGAGGTCGATGATCCAGTCGAGCACGTAGGGCGCACGCTTCTGGTAGGCCTGTACCACGAAACCCAGGCCGTTCCAGCCGGCCAGTGCCGGGTCGTGCGCAAGCGCTTCGAGCAGGTCCAGCGAGAGGTCGAGGCGGTCGGCCTCCTCGGCGTCGATGTTGAGGCCGATGTCGTACTGGCGGGCGAGCAGGCAAAGGTCCTTCATGCGCGCCAGCAGTTCACCCATCACGCGCTCGCGCTGCGCCCACACGTAGCGCGGGTGCAGGGCGGAGAGCTTGACCGAGATGCCGTTGCCGTCGATCGTGCCGCGCCCGGCCGAGCCCTTGCCGATGGCGTGGATCGCTTCCTCGTAGGAGCGGTAGTAGCGCTCGGCGTCGGCCGCGGTCATGGCCGCCTCGCCCAGCATGTCGAAGGAGTAGCGGTAGCCGCGCTTCTCGGCGCTGCGGCCGCGGTCGAGCGCCTCATCGATGGTGCGCCCGGTGACGAACTGCTCGCCCAGCATGCGCATCGCCAGGTCCATGCCCTTGCGGATCAGCGGCTCGCCGCCGCGCGCCAGCAGGCGGGTGAGCGCGCTGGCCAGGCCTTCTGCGCTGGGGGTGGCCACCAGGCGGCCGGTGATCAGCAGGCCCCAGGTGGCGGCATTGACGAACAGCGAGGGGCTGTTGCCAATGTGCGAGCGCCAGTCGCCGCCGGCCAGCTTGTCGCGGATCAGGCGGTCGGCGGTGGCGCGGTCGGGCACGCGCAGCAGGGCTTCGGCCAGGCACATCAGCGCAACGCCTTCCTGGCTGGACAGCGAGAATTCCTTCATCAGCGCATCCACGCCGGAGGAGCGCACGCGCTTGGACCGCAGTCCGCTCACCAGCTTGTGGGCGAGTTGGGCGATGCGTCCCTGCAGGGCGTCGTCCACCCGTGCCGCACGGATCAGCGGCGGCACGCATTCGGGTTCCGGCATGCGCCAGGCGGCGTCGATCTGCCGCCGCGATGCCTCGCGCGGTGCGTCGGGGAGCGCGGCCTCGGCCGCAGGGAACGAAACGGGCGTGTTCACGACAGGGGCTCCATTACAGGGGCCGGTGAGGCGCCGGGCCGTCACCGGAAGTTCAAGTGCCTGAAATATGAGCGAACAACTACAGTTTATGGCGCCAAAAATCGAATTTATTCAGACATAATTCCTACCTTGCTAGACTTCTGCAGGTCATATTCCTGCTGCACTGCAATGGACCGGATCGATTTGAGAATACTCGCGGAGCTGCAGGCCGATGCCCGCCTGTCGGTGGTGGAATTGTCGCGCCGCGTCGGGCTGACCAAGACGCCGTGCGCCGAGCGCATCCGCCGCCTGGAGAAGACCGGGGTGATCCGCGGCTACCACGCCGAGCTCGACCCCGAGGCGATGGGGTCCGGGCACATCGTCATCGTGCAGGTGCTGCTCACCAGCACCACCGCCCACGACCTGCGCCGCTTCAACGAGGCGGTGATGCGCATCCCCGAGATCCAGTCCTGCCACATGATCGCGGGGGATTTCGACTACCTGCTCAAGGTACGCACGCGCGACATCCACGAGTATCGCCAGGTGATGGGGGAGAAGATCTCCGAACTGCCCTGCGTGAAGCAGACCCACACCTACGTGGTCATGGAGAACGTCAAGGACGGCGCCCTGGTGCCGGTGCCGGCCGCGCCGCGTCCGGCGGTGTGACAAAGCTCACGGCCGCCTGCCGCATGCGGGCGGTCGCTGCGCGGGCGGCGGTTCGCACATAAGCAATTGGCGGTATGCTCGTGGCGTTCATCGACCGCCATTGATTCCTCCATGCCTCCTCGCCCGCCGTCAGCATTCCTGAGCATCCTGCGCGGGCTGTCATGGGCGGTGTTCGCCTGCATGCTGATGCCCGCCGCGTGGGCGCTCGAGCTCGATGCCGCGGCGCGCGCCTATCTGGCTGCCACGCCGCAGGTCACGGTCGGGGTGATCTCCGACAACGAACCGTATTCCTCGGTCGGCAGCGGCGGCGCCGCGGGTTTCTCCATCGACGTGCTGGAAGAGGTCGCCGCCCGTACCGGGCTGCAGTTCCGTTATCGCGCGGGCAGCTGGCCGGAGATCTACCCGGCCTTCCTGCGCGGCGAGATCGACGTCATCGACGAGATCTCCTTCCGCGAGGACCGCGCGCAGCGGATGCTGTTCACCGCGCCCTATCACTATCGACAGACCGCGGTGATGCACGACGTCGGCCGTCCGCTGGCCGCGCCCGACGGCTTGGCCGAGCTGAAGGCCCGCCGCGTCGGCGTGGTGCGCGACATCTATTACAAGAGCGCGCTGCAGGCGAGCGGCGCGCAGCTCGTCGAGTACGACGGCCTGCCCAGCCTGATCCGCGCACTGGCCTTCGGCTGGGTGGATGCCATCGTCGGGCCGGAGGTCACCCTGCGCTTTCTCGCCAGGCAGGCGGGCTACGGCCACCTGGCCATCGCGGGCGGTGTCGACATGGGCGGGCTGGAGGTGGAGGACTTCCGCCTCGCCGTGCTGCGCGGCAACGAAACCCTGCACCGCATCCTGGAGGCCGGGCTGGCCGAGGTTCCCCCGGAGCGCCTGGCCGACTTGCTGGAGAGCTGGCAGGAGTATGGCGGCCAGGCGCTGCGGGCGACGAAGAGCTTCCGTCCCAACGAGCAGCAGGCCGCCTACGTGCGCCGCCTGGGGCCGGTGCGGGTGGGCGTGATGCGCGACTACGCGCCCTTCAGCTTCGTCGACGGCGGCAAGGTGCAGGGGCTCGCCGTGGACGTGCTGGAGCGCGTGGCGGACCTGAGCGGCCTGCAGGTGGTGACCGTGGCCGACCGCTGGACGGTGCTGTTCGATCTCTTCCAGCGCGGCGAGATCGACATCATCGCCAACATCTCGGATCACCCGTCGCGGCGCGAGTTCACCCGCTTCACCGCGCCCTACCACGTCATTCCCAACGTGGTGTTCACCCGCGATCCGGGGCTGGTCGTGGAGCGGCCCGAGGATCTGAACGGACTGCGCATCGCCCTGGGCGCCGAAGTGTTCTACGAGGGCGCGGTCAAGCAGCGCTACGGCGATGCGGCGGTGGGCTTCTCCGCGCAGTCGTCGATGTTCCAGGCGCTCGCCGAAGGCAGCGTAGACGTGGTGCTCGCGGCCCTGCCCAACGGCCAGCACTGGGTGCGCGAGCTGGGCCTGACCGACGTACGGGTTGCCGGGGAGCTGCGCATGCCCGGGGTGGAGGGCGAGGATCTGCGCTTCGGGGTGCGTCCGGCGCTGGAGCCGCTGGCGCGCATCCTCGACGACGCACTGGCGGCGATCTCGCCGACCGAGCGGCGCACCATCGAGAACCGCTGGCTGGGGGCCAGTGCGGCGCGTGGCGGCGCGTCCGATGCCAAGGTGACGTTCAGCGCCGCCGAGCGGGACTGGCTGGCCGCCCGCGGTGCACCGCTGAGGGTCTGTGCCGCACCCTCCGGGATGCCGCTGGAGGGCTTCGACCAGCACGGGCGCTACAGCGGGGTCGCCGGCGATTTCGTCGCGCTGTTCGAGGAGCGCAGCGGGGTCGGCTTCGAGTTCGTGCGGCTGCCCAACCGCCAGGCCGCGCTGGCCGCCGCGCGGGCCGGCGACTGCGACCTGCTGCCCATGCTCATGCAGGACGCCGGGCGGCAGGCCTACCTCGACTTCACGACGCCCTATTACACCGTGCCGGTGGTGCTGCTGGCGCGCATCGAGGCGCCCTTCGTCGACAGCCTGGCCGAGCTCGACGAGGCGGCGGTGGCGGTGATGAGCGGGCACGCCTCGCTGGACCTGCTCAGGACGCGCTACCCGCGCCTGCGTTTCGTCGAGGTGGCCAGCGAGGTCGAGGGTCTGCGCCGGGTGCAGCGTGGCGAGCTGTATGGCTATGTGGGCACCCTGCTGTCCGCCGGGCACTATCTGCAGGAACTCGGCCTGGCCGACATCAAGGTGGTGGCGCGGGTGCCGGGCGACATGGCGCTGGCGGTGGCCACGCGCAAGGACGAACCGCTGCTTGCCGCGGTGGCGCAGAAATGGGTGGACAGCCTGGGCGACGAGGACCGCCGCCGGATCGAGGCGCGCTGGCGCGCGGTGCGCCTGGAGCAGCGGGTCGACTACGCGCTGCTGTGGCAGGTGGCCGGCGCGGCGGCGCTGGTGCTGGGGCTGTTGTTCGTGTGGAACCGCAAGCTGGGCGTGCTCAACCGCCGGCTGGAGGAGGCCAATGGCGCGCTGGCGCGGATGGCGGTGACCGACGGCCTGACCGGGGTGGGCAACCGCAAGTACTTCGATGCGCACTTCGAGAACACCTTCCGGCGCTGTCAGCGTCACGGCCTGCGTTTCGTCGTGGCGATGGTGGACGTGGACCACTTCAAGCGCATCAACGACTCCTACGGGCACCAGGTCGGGGACGATTGCCTGCAGGCGCTGGGCGCCTGCCTGCGCGGCCACCTGCGCCGTGGCGACGATCACGTGGCGCGCTTCGGTGGGGAGGAGTTCGTGGTGTTCAGCCTTGCGGCCGCGGACGAGGATGTGGCGGCCTGGCTGGAGACCCTGCGCCAGCGCGTGGCGGCCCTGGAAGTGCCGGCGGGCGATGAGGTGGTGCGTTTCACCGTGAGCGTGGGCGTGGCCGACGGCGTGCCGGCGGACGGCGCGCGGGCGGCCGACTATCTGGCGCGCGCCGACCAGGCCTTGTACGAGGCCAAGCGCGCGGGGCGCAACCGCTGCGTGCGCGCGCCGCTCGCGGACTGACCGCGGCGGCACGTCAAGGACTGGCGCTCAGGCGGTGCCGGTGGCGCGTTCGCTGCGGAAGCGCGCGACGTACTCCTTGAACTGGTCCGTGGCGATGGCCTCGCGCAGTTCCGCGGTCAGGGTCTGGTAGTAGCGCAGGTTGTGGATGGTGTTGAGCATGCTGCCGAGGATCTCCCCGGTGCGGTGCAGGTGGTGCAGGTAGGCGCGGCTGAAGTTGCGGCAGGTGTAGCAGTCGCAGCTGGGGTCCAGCGGGCGGGTGTCGGCCTTGTGGATGGCGTTCTTGATCTTGAGGTCGCCGTAGCGGGTGAACAGCCAGCCGTTGCGCGCGTTGCGGGTGGGCATCACGCAGTCGAACATGTCGATGCCGTTGGCCACGCCCTCGACGATGTCCTCCGGTGTGCCCACGCCCATGAGATACCGCGGCTTGCCCGCAGGCAGGCGCGGCGCGGTGTGAGCGAGGATGCGCTGCATGTCCTCCTTGGGCTCGCCCACCGACAGCCCGCCGATGGCGAAGCCGTGGAAGCCGATATCTTCCAGCGCGGCCAGCGATTCGTCGCGCAGGTCCTCGTACATGCCGCCCTGCACGATGCCGAACAGCGCGTTGCCGTTCTGCAGGCGGTCGAACTCGTCGCGCGAGCGTCGCGCCCAGCGCTGCGACAGGCGCATGGACTTGGCGGCTTCGTCGCGGGTGGCGGGGTAGGGCGTGCATTCGTCGAAGATCATCACCACGTCGGAATCCAGCACGGTCTGGATCTGCATGGAGATTTCCGGGGTGAGGAAGAGCCGCGCGCCGTCGATCGGGCTGGCGAACTTCACCCCTTCTTCGCTGATCTTGCGCAGCGCGCCGAGGCTGAATACCTGGAAGCCGCCCGAGTCGGTGAGGATGGGCTTGTCCCAGGCCATGAAGCGGTGCAGCCCGCCGTGCGCGGCGATCACCTCCAGGCCCGGGCGCAGCCACAGGTGGAAGGTGTTGCCCAGGCAGATCTGCGCGCCGATGCCGGCCAGCATGTCGGGGGTCATCGCCTTCACCGTGCCGTAGGTGCCCACCGGCATGAAGACCGGGGTCTCGACGACGCCGTGGTTCAGGGTGAGGCGGCCGCGGCGCGCGCCGCCTGAGGTGGCGAGAAGCTCAAACTGCATCGTGTTCGGCGTCCGGGTTGCGGGTCAGGAACATGGCGTCGCCATAGCTGAAGAAGCGGTAGCCCTGCGCCACCGCATGCGCATAGGCGCGGCGGATGGCGCCCATGCCGGCGAAGGCCGAGACCAGCATCAGCAGGGTGGACTTCGGCAGGTGGAAGTTGGTGACCAGGCCGTCGACCACCTGGAAGTGGAAGCCGGGCAGGATGAAGATGTCGGTCTCGCCGGCGCCGGCGGCCAGCGGGCCGTCCTGGGCCGCCGCCTCCAGCGCGCGCATGCTGGTGGTGCCCACCGCGATGACGCGGCCGCCGGCTGCACGCGTCTCGGCGATGGCGGCCACGGTCTCGGCCGGGATCACGTAGCGCTCGGCGTGCATCTGGTGCTCGCCGAGGTCGTCCACGCGCACCGGCTGGAAAGTGCCGGCGCCCACGTGCAGGGTCAGCCAGGCGAGCTTCACGCCCCTGGCCTTGAGGCGGGCGAGCAGGGCGTCGTCGAAATGCAGGCCGGCGGTCGGTGCGGCCACCGAGCCGGGCTCGCGCGCGAACACGGTCTGGTAGCGCGACTCGTCGGCGTCGCCCGCCGCGCGGCGGATGTAGGGCGGCAGCGGCAGCTTGCCGTGGCGCTCGAGCAGCTCGAAGAGATCCTCGCCGGCCGGAAAGCGCAGGTGGAAGAACTCGCCGACGCGGCCCAGCACCTCGACTTCGAAGGCTTCGGCCAGGCGCAGCCGGCTGCCGGCGCGTGGACTCTTGCTGGCACGTACCTGGGCGAGCGCTTCGTGCGGGCCGACCGCGCGTTCGACCAGCACCTCGACCTGGCCGCCGCTGTCCTTGGTGCCGTGCAGGCGGGCGTGGATCACGCGGGTGTCGTTGAACACCAGCAGGTCGCCGGCGCGCAGGCGCTCGGGCAGGTCGGTGAAGCTGAGGTCCACCGGCTGGCCCTCGTCGAGTGCCAGCAGGCGGCTGGCGCTGCGTTCGGGCAGCGGCGCCTGGGCGATCAGCTCGGGCGGCAGGTGGTAGTCGAAGTCGTCGAGGGTCAGGGGCATGTGCTTGCCGCGCGCGGTTGTGTTCGGGATAATGCAGGGCTTCCCGTGCCGGGATGGCGGAATCGGTAGACGCAGCGGACTCAAAATCCGCCGCCGCAAGGTGTGTGGGTTCGAGTCCCACTCCCGGCACCATCGGCCGGCCTCGCTCCCGTCGCCCGTTCGTGGCGCCCGAGGCGCCGGATTCTAGCAGAACTCCCCTTCCGCCTGCCGAGGCCGCATGCCTCGCGTTCACAGCTCCGCGTGTGCCCATTTTGGGGCGTTTGTGTATAGTGCCGCCTATCACGCTTGCATCGACACGCCGTGTCTGTTCGAATCGAATTCCGTTCGGGTAGTCGCACTGCCCCCTTGCCCGGTCTAGCCATGACCCAAACCTCGTCGCTGGCATTCGGATCGAGCCGGATGCCGATCGAGTTTGACCCGCAGCGCCTGCCGCACCTGCCCGGTGCGCTCGGTGCGCTGCTGTTCGTGGTCGGCCTGGCGCTCGCCCTGGGCGCGGCCTTCCTGCCGGGCAGCCTGATGCGCGTGCTGCCGGTCGCGCAGTCGAGCGGCGCAAACGCCCTGCTGGCGCTTGCCCTGCTCGGCGCGGCGGCAGGGCTGCAGCCCTACCGGCGGTTCCTGTGCGCCGACGTGCTGGCCCTCGCCGCCGCCGCGCTCGCGCTCTTGCCGCTGGTGCAGGCAATGACCGCCTTGTATCCCGCCGACGGTCCCTGGCGCCTGCTGCTCGAAACGCGCAAGGCGCCCGGCGAGGCTGGCTTCTGGCCGGGCCGCATGTCTCCTTCCTCTTCCCTGGGCCTGCTGATCGCGGCCGCTTGCGTGTATTACCTGAGACGCCTGCGCGGCGCGCGCGGGGTCAAGGTCTGGCTGGGCATGCTGACCGTGCTGTTTGCCGGCGGCATGGTGGGGGTGCTCGGTCAGTGGCTGGACGTGCCGCTGCTGATCGGCGCCGCGGGGGACGCGGTGGGGACGGCCTCCGGTACCGCGCTGGCGCTGCTGGTGCTCGTGCTGGTGCTGTTCCGCCTGGCGGTGGGCACGCCGTCGATCATCGCCTATTTCGACGGGCGCCCGGATCGCAGCGTCTTCGCCCTGAGCGCGGTGGGCCTGCTGGCGACGCTGGTGGTCGGCGGCATGCTGACCGGTGGCCTGATGGCCGGGGTCGGGCTGGAAGGCTACCGCCAGGCCCTGGCCGAATCGCTGCGCACCCATCTTCTGCTGGCCGAAGCCGAACTCCGTGAGGCGGGCCGCATTACCGACGAGGCACACCGGCGTGCCGAGGCCGGGGTGCCGGACTGGTTCGTGGTGCCGGATGCGGTGGCCGGCGGACGCGGTGCCAGCGTGGCGGTGCGGATCGAGCCGCCGGCTGCATCGGCATCGCGCGCAGGGGGGCTGCGCTTGCCGCTCTCGGACCGGGATGGCATCTCGCTGGCGATGCGGGGCGGCTGGTTGATCGAGGGGCGCCGTGCGCTCAACGGCGGGCGCGGGGATCTGGTGGTGGAGATGCCGTTTTCGGCCTTCGACCTGCTCGCCGAGCGTGTGGCCGCGCTTGGGCGCAGTGGCGAGCTGGTGGTTTGCGGGCGGCAGGCTGCGGGTGGTGCCGAACAGTGCTTCCCGACCCGGCGCATCGTCCATGCCTTCGAGCGCGACCTGGTTCAGGCACGCAAGGCGGAGCCCACGCCGATGGCGCGCGCGCTGGGCGGAGAGAGCGGAGTCTCGGAGGTCCGCGACTACCGCCAGCATCGGGTGATGGCCGCCTATGCGCCGCTGACCGGCAAGGTGGCGGCGGTGCTGAAGGTGGACGTGGTCGAGCTGCAGGCGCCCCTGCGCCAGGCGCTGTGGGCGGGCGTGGTGCTGGTGGCGGTGGTGGCGCTGCTGGGCGGTGCGGTGGTGTATCGCCATGTGCGCCCCTTGATCCTGCGCCTGAGCCGCACCGAGCGCGCGCTCAACCGCGCCCAGGCCGTGGCCCAGGTGGGCAGCTGGTACGCCAATGCGCGCAGCCGGCGGATCGTGTGGTCGGACGAGACCTACCGCATCTTCGCCGTTCCGCCAGGCACGCAGATCAGCCACGACGTGTTCATGCAGGCGGTGCATCCGGACGACCGCGCCCGGGTGGATGCGGCCTGGCAGCGCGCGCTGGGCGGCGCACCCTACGATATCGAGCACCGCATCCTCGCCGGCGGGCAGGTGCGCTGGGTGCGCGAGCGCGCCGAACTGGCCTTCGACGCCAGCGGCGCGATGGTCGGCGCGACCGGCACGGTCGAGGACGTCACCGAGCGCAAGGCGCGCGAGGCGGAGCTGCTGGGTTCCCGCCAGAAGCTGCGCGATCTCGCGGCCTACCACGAGAAGCTGCGCGAGGAGGAGCGCACCCACATCGCGCGCGAGATCCACGACGAGCTCGGCCAGCACCTGACCGCCCTGCGCATGGACGCTGCGCTGCTGCAGCTGAACTACGGCGAGGGCAACCCCGGCCTGGCGCAGAAGGTCAGCGCGATGAAGAAGCTGATCGACCGGACCATCAAGGTGGTGCGCGGGGTGGCCAGCAGCCTGCGTCCGGCCGCGCTCGATCTCGGCCTGGCGTCTGCGGCCGAATGGCTGGTCGGCGAGTTCCGCGCGCGCAGCGGGGTGGAGTGCACGCTCGAACTTCCCGGGCATGAGCCTGCGCTGGACGACGCGCGCGCCACCGTGGTGTTCCGCATCCTGCAGGAATCGCTCACCAACATCACCCGCCACGCGGCCGCCAGCAGGGTGGACATCCGCATCGCCGAGCTGGACGGCCGCCTGCGCCTGGAAGTGCGTGACGACGGTGTCGGCTTCGACCCGGCCGAGGTGCGTGAGCGCAAGACCTTCGGGCTGATGGGTATCCGCGAGCGTGCGATGATGTTCGGCGGCAGCGCCAGCTTCATCAGCCGTCCCGGCGAGGGAACCAGGCTGCAGGTGGAGATGCCCTTGGGTGAAGACCATTCCCGGAGTGACCGATGATCCGCATTCTGATTGCCGACGACCACGCGATCGTGCGCCAGGGCGTGCGCCAGGTGCTGGCCTTCGCCCCGGACCTGGAGGTGGTGGACGAGGCGCGGGACGGATGGGAAGTGGTCGAGCGGCTGCGCGCAGGCGGAATCGACCTGCTCATCACCGACATGAGCATGCCGGGGCCTCACGGCGTGGATCTGGTCAAGCGGGTCAAGGACGAGCACCCGAGGCTTCCGGTGCTGGTGCTGACCATGCACGGCGAAGCGCAGGTGACCGCGCGCGTGCTGAAGGCCGGGGCCACCGGCTATCTCACCAAGGACAGCGAGCCCGAGGTGTTGATCGAGGCCGCGCGCAAGGTGGCCGGAGGCGGGCGGCACATCGATCCGACACTGGCCGAGAAGCTGGTCTTCGAGACTTCGCTGGCCGGCGAGCAGCGTCCGCACGAGCGCCTGTCGAATCGCGAGTACGAAGTGCTGGTGCGCATCGCCCAGGGCGAAAGCCTGAACGACATCGCGGAGGCCCTGCACATCTCGGCCAAGACCATCAGCACGCACAAGGCCCGCCTGATGCAGAAGCTCAACCTGCACTCCACCGCCGAACTGGTGCGCTATGCCCTGCAGAACGGCCTGAGCGGCTGAGATCTGCGGGATGTGACTCGGCGCCCGCCGGCCAGGGAATACCTCGCGTCTCCCGGGCGGGTGTCGGGAAATCCCTACGGACTGTCGCTGCCGGCTGCAGCGCATCGCCATGCGACGCCGATTTTCCGCTTGCCCGCCAGCCGGCAAACTGGCCGCAATGCGTCAACGGCGGCAGGCATGAAGATTCTGGTGGTGGATGACAATCGGGAAGTATGGGCGCGGCTGATCGGTCTGCTGGGGGAAGGGCCGTTGCCGGAAATCGCCTACGCCGCGGATATCGCCCAGGCGCGCGCAATGCTTGAACGCTGCACGCCGGAACTGGTGGTGCTGGAAACGCGCCTGCCCGACGGCAGCGGACTCAGCCTGCTGAACGAACTGCGCGCCACCCGCCCGGGCCTGCCGGTGGCGATGTTTTCCAATCATCCCGAGCTTTCGCGCCATGCGCTCGCCCAGGGGGCGTGTTGCTTCTTCGACAAGTCGCTCGATTTCCCCGAGCTGCTGACGCTGCTGCAGGCGGATGCGCCGGGGCGCGATGCCGCGGCGGACGGGGCGGGCCCCGCGTGTTGTGGCGGGGCGCAGTAATGGGTCACAGGGCGGAGGGGGTTGAATGATGCGGCGACCGGCATGTGAATCGCGCCCCTGCGCTCCCGCTGCGGAGGCGGATGTTGGCGAGCGCGATGGCGAGTGGGACCTCTGCCGCTTCACCCACGCGCCGGCGGTCGATTCGGCCGAGACCGATGCCCTCACCGGCCTGCCGAACCGCCAGGGCTGCGTGCGCGAGATCGACCGCGCGCTGGCCTTTCGCCATGCGCGCGGTGCGCTGCTGCTGATCGACCTCGACATGTTTCGCAGCATCAACGGCAGCCTGGGACACGACTGCGGCGACTGCCTGTTGCGGGCGGTCGCGGCCCGCCTGCAGGCGCACCTGCCGCCGGGGGCGTTTCTGGCGCGTTTCAGTGGCGACGAATTCGCCGTCGTGCTGCGCGGGGCGACGCTGGATGAAGCCGGCGAGCGGGCCGCGGGGCTGCTGGAGTGCTTCGACGAGCCCTTTGCCTTCGGGGGGCTGCAGCTGCTGCAGCAGGCCAGCATCGGTGTGGCGCTGTATCCGCAACATGGCGAGTCGGCCAATGAACTGCACAGCCATGCCGACCTGGCGCTGCACCGCGCCAAGAAGCTCGGGCGGCGGACCTGGCAGTGCTACGAGACCAACATGGGCGCGCGGGTACGCCGGCGGCAGTTCCTGCTCGGACGCCTGCGCCGTGCCTTGCTGGGCACCGAGTTCCACCTGCACTACCAACCGCGGATCGAACTCGCCAGTGGGGCCATCTGCGGCTGGGAAGCCCTGCTGCGCTGGAATTGCCCGGGCGATGGGGCGGTAAGCCCCGCGGAGTTCATCCCGGTGGCGGAGGACAGCGGACTGATCGTGCCGATCGGCGAGTGGGCGCTGCGCGAAGCCTGCCGCCAGTTCGTGTCCTGGCGGAACCAGGGGCTGGAGCCGGGCAGCCTGGCGGTGAACCTCTCACCGCGCCAGTTGCGTGCGCCGCAACTGGTGGAGCGCGTGGCGGCCATCCTCGAGGAGACCGGCATGCCGGCCGCGATGCTGGAACTGGAGATCACCGAGACCGCGGTGATGGAGGAGTTCGACAGCTCGGCGGACATCCTGACCCGGCTCTCGGATCTCGGTGTCGGCATCGCGGTCGACGATTTCGGCACCGGCTACTCGTCGCTCGCCTACCTGCGCCGGCTGCCGGTCGACAAGCTCAAGATCGATCGCAGCTTCGTGCGCGCACTGGAAGATGGCCCGCACGACGTGGCGATCGTGCGCACCATCATCGAGCTGGCCTGCACCCTGGGCCTGACGGTGGTGGCCGAGGGCGTGGAGACCGAGGCGCAGTTGCGCCTGCTGAACGGTGCCCGTTGCCACGAGATGCAGGGCTATCTGTTCAGTCGTCCCGTTTCGCCGGCGTCCTGCGTGCAGTTGATGCACGCGGGCGCCGGACTGCCGGCTGCGCTGCTGCCGCGCCCTCGGCCGGCGCCGCCCTTGCGGACTCATTGGGCGCCCGAGTGGTGAGCCCGTCGGTCTCCCGCGCCCGGCTCACTGCACGGATCGCGGGGTGGGTGAGGCGGCGCTCGACCGAGATCGCATAGAAGGCTTCGGTAACCTCGGGTGCTTCGCCGATGAGGCGGACGCCGTGCTGCCGGCAGATCTGCTCGGCCAGCAGGGTGGGGGCCAGGAAGACGCCGGCACCGGCCTCCCCGAAGGCGGTCATCAGCGCGCTGTCGTCGAATTCTCCCACGACCCGGGGGCGGATGCGGCGATCCTCGAGCCAGTGCAGCATGGGCGCGCGTACCGCCGCCTCGGTGCCCGGCAGCAGCAACGGCGCACCGTGCAGGCAGCCCGGGAAGTCTCCCTTCAGCGATTCCGACAGTCTCTCCGTGGCGAACAGGCTGACCGAGGACTCGGCCAGCTTGTGGCTGTAGCCGCGCACGTCCATCTGGGGCGGCAACGGGCTGTCGGCCAGCACCACATCGAGCTTGTGGATCGCCAGATCGCCGAGCAGGCGGTCGAGCTTGTCCTCGCGGCAGACGATGCGCACCTGCTCCGGCAGGGACAGCGAGGGCGCCAGCAGCACCCAGGCGATGGCCTTCGGCACCACGTCCGCCACGCCGACCCGGAACGGCAGGACATGGCCGGTCGAGCGGCTGCTCAGTGCGGTCTCCAGCTCGTTGCCGAGGCGGAAGATCTCGTCGGCATAGGTCAGCACCATCTCGCCGGTCTCGGTCAGCACCAGGCGGCGCCCGTGGCGGCGGAACAGGGTGACGCCCAGGCTGGCTTCCAGCGTGGCGATCTGTCCCGACAGCGTCTGCGGCGCCAGCCCCGAGCGTTCGCTCGCCCGTACCACGCCGCCTGCGCGTGCCACGCTCCAGAAGTGGTGGAGTTGCTTGAAGTTGATCATCGTCGTGAATTGTTCGAAAAAACAGGATAAAGATTCAGTTGAACTCGGATTTTACCGAACAGTCCTAGACGTAGCATTCGGCATGCTCATCGGCGTGCCGGGCTTGCCAAGTTCAAAGGAGAATGTGCATGCGTATCGATCTGCGGTGTGACGGTGTCGAGCCCAGCCCCGGGCTCAAGGACTACGTGGCCAAGCGGATGCGTTTCGCCATCGGTCGCTTTCGCGACCATATCCAGTGGGCGCGCGTGAAGCTGGCGGATGTGAACGGGCCGCGCGGCGGCACGGACAAGCGTTGCGTGGTACAACTGCGCCTGCGCAACCTGCCGGACGTGATCTTCACGATCACCGAAATCGAGGTGCGCACCGCGGTGGATCGCGCCGCAGACCGCGTGGCGCGCGTGCTGGCGAGCAGGCTGGACCGCCAGCGTCACGGCATGCGGGTGCAGCCGGCGGCGCTGGCCGGCGCCTGAGCCGGGCCGTGGCCTGGAAAGAAAACTAGATTCGATGTAGCTGGATTACTTGCAGGAGGTAGACGTTCCATGGAAAACCGCATCGCCACCATGACCCGCTCGGAGGCATCAGTCCTCTCGACCAACCGGGTCATCCGCAACACATACGTCCTGCTGTCGATGACGCTGGCCTTCTCGGCCGCCGTGGCCGGCGTTTCGATGGCGCTCGGCCTGCCGCACCCCGGGCTCATCCTGACCCTGGTCGGCTACTTCGGCCTGTTGTTCCTGACCACCAAGCTGCGCAACAGCTCGGGCGGCATTCTCGCGGTGTTCGCGCTCACCGGCTTCATGGGCTACACGCTTGGGCCGATCATCTCCGCCTACCTGGCGATGCCCAACGGCCACATGGTCGTCATGCAGGCGATGGGCGGCACCGCGGCGATCTTCCTCGGCCTGTCCGGCTACGCGCTGACCACCCGCAAGGATTTCTCCTTCATGGGCGGCTTCCTGATGGTCGGCATCCTGGTGGCCTTCCTGGCCGGCCTGGGCGCGATCTTCTTCGAAGTGCCGGCGCTGTCGCTGGCGGTGTCCGCGATGTTCGTGCTGCTGATGTCGGGCCTCATCCTCTACGAGACCAGCAACATCATCCACGGCGGCGAGACCAACTACATCATGGCCACGGTCACGCTGTTCGTGTCGATCTACAACCTCTTCACCAGCTTGCTGCACCTGCTGGGCTTCATGAACAACGAGTGATCGCGCTACGCGCACCATGCGCCGGGCGGCCTGCGGGCCGCCCGTTTCGCGTCTACGACGCTCGGATGTATCCACCCTTCCCCCGGACGGGGGTGGGGTTACAATACGCGCCTCTCAAGTTTGGACGGGTCAGATGAAGACCACCTTTCTGGATTTCGAACAGCCGCTGGCCGACCTCGCGGCCAAGATCGACGAACTGCGCTTCGTGCAGGACGACTCCGCGGTGGACATCTCCGAGGAGATCGCCCGCCTGGAGTCCAAGAGCCAGTCGCTGACCAAGGATCTGTACGCCAAGCTCACGCCCTGGCAGATCGCCCAGGTCGCGCGCCATCCGCAGCGCCCCTACACGCTGGACTACGCCGAACTGATCTTCACCGACTTCGAGGAACTGCACGGCGACCGCGCCTTCGCCGACGACAAGGCGATCGTCGGCGGCCTGGCGCGTTTCAACGGCCAGAGCTGCATGGTGATCGGCCACCAGAAGGGGCGCGACACCAAGGAGAAGATCCTGCGCAACTTCGGCATGCCGCGCCCGGAGGGCTACCGCAAGGCGCTGCGCCTGATGAAGATGGCCGAGAAGTTCGGCCTGCCGGTGTTCACCTTCGTCGACACCCCGGGTGCCTATCCCGGCATCGGTGCGGAAGAGCGTGGCCAGTCGGAGGCGATCGGCCACAACCTGTACGTGATGGCCGAACTCAAGGTGCCGATCATCACCACCATCATCGGCGAGGGCGGCTCCGGCGGCGCGCTGGCGATCGCGGTCGGCGATCAGGTGCAGATGCTGCAGTACTCCACCTACTCGGTGATCTCGCCGGAAGGCTGCGCCTCCATCCTGTGGAAGAGCGCGGACAAGGCCTCCGAGGCGGCCGAGACCATGGGCATCACCGCGGCACGCCTGAAGTCGCTCGGCCTGGTCGACAAGGTGGTGAATGAGCCGGTTGGCGGCGCGCATCGCGACTACCGCGCGATGGCGCAGAGCCTGAAGCGGGCACTGACCGACTCGCTGCGCCAGGTGGCCGACCTGACGCCGGCCCAGCTGGTCGAGCAGCGTCTCGAGAAGCTGATGAGCTACGGGCGCTTCAAGGAACAGAAAGTCGCCTGAGATCCACCGGTGACCGCCTCGCCCCCGGCCCTGCTGCAGGACGAGCTGGCCGCGGTGCTGGCCGCCGCGGGTGTCGGCGAGGGTGCGACGCTGTGCTGCGCGCTCTCCGGCGGGGTCGATTCGGTGTTGCTGCTCCATGGCCTGGCGGCCTTGCGTGAAACGCTCGGCTTCCGTCTCGTCGCGGCGCATGTGCATCACGGGCTGAGCCCGAATGCCGACGACTGGGCGGCATCCTGCGCCGGGCAATGCGCGCGCCTGGGCGTCTCCCTGCAGACCTTTCATGTCGCGGTCGATCGCGGCGATCCGGCTGGCCTTGAAGCGGCGGCGCGGCGTGTGCGCCACGCGGCGCTGCGTCGCGTGGCCTGCGACTGGCTGGTGTTCGGCCACCACCAGGACGACCAGGCGGAGACGCTGCTGTTCCGCCTGGCGCGCGGCGCCGGCGTGCGGGGAGCCGGCGGCATGGCCGCGGTCGAGCCGGGCGCGCCGGGGCGTCTGCGTCCGCTACTCGGCGTGCGCCGGGCGCGCATCGAGCAGGCCGCGCGCGACGCCGGCCTTGTCTGGGTGAACGACGAGAGCAACGCCGACCTTCGCCATACCCGCAATGCCTTGCGCCATCGCGTGCTGCCGGCGCTGGAGGCGGTATTTCCGGCCGCGGTGCCCGCGCTGGCGCGTGCGGCGGAGAACTTCCGCGAGGCGGACGAACTGCTCGACGCGCTGGCGGCCGAGGATGCGCTGCGCTGCGGCGGGCGCAGGCTGTCGCGCGAAGCCTTGTGCGCCTTGCCATCGGCACGGCTGCGCAACCTGCTGCGCTGGCGGATGCGCGACCTGGGTGTCGAGCCGGTCTCGCGTGCCCGCCTGATCGAGACCGAACGGCAGTTGCGCGAGACCGCGCCGGGCAGGCCCTTGCGCCTGCCGCTGGGTGAGCTGGCCTGCTGCGTCTATCGCGACGAGCTGTGGCTGGAGCGTGCCCTGCCGGCGAACCCGGTGGCGCTGTGCTGGCGAGGCGAGACGCGGCTGGGCTGGGGCGATGGCGCGGTGGCCTTCGAAGCGACGCTCGGCCGCGGGCTGTCAGCAGCGGCGCTGGGCAAGGCGGGCGAGGTGTGGCTGGCCCCGCGCTGGCCCGGGCTGGCGATGCGCCTGCAGGCCGGGCGGCCGCGGCGCAGCTTCAAGAACCTGTGCCAGGAGGCGGGCGTGCCGCCGTGGCTGCGCGACCGCCTGCCGGTGCTGCGGGTCGATGGCGAGGCGGTGTGGATCGCCGGCATCGGGGTGGCGGCCGGCTGGCAGTGCGCGGCGGGCGAAGAGGGTGTGCTGCCGGTGTGGCAGCACGGAGGGATCAGTAGCGGATGCCGGTGAGCATCTGCGCCAGTTCGACCGCCGAGCGCACCCCCATCTTGTCGAAGATCTTCGCGCGGTGTGCCTCCACGGTACGCATCGAGATGTTCAGTTCGTCGGCGATCACCTTGTTGAACTTGCCTTCGAGGATCAGGGCCATGACCTCGCGTTCACGTGTGGTGACCGTGGCGAGCCGTGTCTCCACGGTCTCGCGGTCGGCGGCGGCGCGCTGACGTTCGGCGTCGGCCGCCAGCGCCTTGTCCACGATGTCGATCAGTTCGTTGTCGTTGAAGGGCTTCTCGATGAAGTCGAAGGCGCCCTTCTTCAGCGCTCCGACCGCCATCGGCACGTCGCCGTGGCCGGTGATGAAGATCACCGGCAGGCGGCAGTCGCGCGCCAGCAGCGCGTCGAAGCATTCGAGGCCGCTCATGCCGTTCATGCGGATGTCCAGCACGATGCAGCCGTTCCATTCCGGCTGCCACGCGGCCAGGAAGTCCTCGGCGCCCGGCCACAGCCTGCAACTCAGCCCGCGGGTGCGGAACTGCCATTCGAGTGCGTCGCGGATGGCTTCGTCGTCGTCGATGATGTGGGCGCAGGCCTCGTTCATGCGGGCTCCACCGGTAGCGTGAGGATGAAGATGGTACCGCCTTCCGGGTTGGCTTCGAAGCCGAGCCGTCCGCGGTGCAGTTCGGCGATCGAGCGGCAGATGTTCAGGCCCATGCCCATGCCTTCCTGCTTGGTGGTGAAGAAGGGCTCGAACAGCCGGCGCGCGGTCTCGGGAGCGATGCCGCAGCCCTGGTCGAGGACCCGCACCACCAGCAGGTCGTCCTCCTGGCTGGTGCGCAGGCGCACGGTGCGCCGCTCCGGCGGGTTGTCGCGCATCGCGTCCATGCCGTTGCGCACCAGGTTGACGATGATCTGCTCGATCATCACCGGGTCGGCATCCACCTCGGGCAGGCGGCCGGCCAGTTCGGTGGTCAGGCGGATGCGGCGTTTGCGGGCGTCGGCCTCGATCAGGTCGACCGCGTCGCGGATGATCGCGTTGATGTCCACCGGCACGCGCTTCGGTTCCGAGCGGCGCACGAAGTCGTGCACCCGGCGGATGATCTCGCCCGCGCGCTGAGCCTGGCGGCCCAGCCGGGCGTGGACCTCGCGCAGCTCCTCGCGATCGATCTCGCCGCCGCCGGCGAGCCGGTTCATGCAGCCGCTGTTGTAGCTGGCGATGGCCGCCAGCGGCTGGTTGAGCTCGTGCGCCAGGGTCGAGGCCATCTCGCCCATGGTGATCAGGCGGGAGGTGGCCTGCAGGCGCTCTTCCTGCTGCAGCGCCAGCTCCTGGGCGCGCTTTTGCTCGGTGATGTCGAGGAAGGAGCCTAGCCAGCCGGTATGGCGCCCCAGGGCGTCGATCAGCGGGGCCTCGAAGAGCAGCACGTCCAGCGGTTCGCCGTTCTTGCGCCGGAAGCGCAGTTCCACCCCTTCAGGGGTCGAGCCGGTGTCCTGCAGGCGGTCGAGCAGTTCCTGGCGCCGCTCGGTATGGTCGGGCAGCCAGTAGGGCAGGGGCGGCGCACGGCCGATGAGCTCGTCCTCGCCGTATCCGGTCATGCGGCAGAAGGCCGGGTTGACGTGGGTGATGCGGCCGTCGAGGTCGCGCGCGCATGCCGGTGATCATCGAGTCCTCCATCGCCTTGCGGAAGGCGGACTCGTTGCGCAAGGCCTGCTCGGCGGCCTGCCGGCGGGCGAGCTGGCTGCGCAGCTGCCAGACGCTCCATAGGATGACGCCGCACAGGAGCACCAGCGAGGCGGTGAGCAGCACCGGAATCCAGCGCGTTTCGCCGCGATAGGCGGTGATGTGCAGGGTCAGCCCGTGGCCGGGCGGCTCGAAACTCATGCGGTACTCGTGCGCCGTCGACAGGGGTGCGACCTTGGACTTGGCGGCGATCTCGCGGCCGTCCACGTCGAGCACGCTCACCCGGTAGCGCTCCGAGAACCACCAGGGCAGCTCGCGCACGATCAGGCTCTGCAGCGAATACACGCCGACCGCGGTGCCGACGAAGGCGCCTTCGGCGTAGAGCGGCACGTGGACTTCGAAGTGGTAGTCGCCGCCGGTCACTTCGTAGGCCGGGCCGTAGGCCGGCTGGCCGATGGCGCGCGCCAGCCGGAACATGGATTCGGCCGGCACCGCACCATGGGTCTCGCCCAGCAGGTGAGCTTCGGACAGCGGCGGGACGGCGCCCTTGACCACGCCGTCGGCGTCGAGCCAGATGACCCGGGCGAGGCCGCTTTCAGGGCGCAGCAGCTGGTCCAGGCTGGCGCTGGTACTCGGCGCATGCACGCCGGTGGCCAGCAGTTCCGGCCCCAGCTGGGCGAGCTGCGCGGCGTTGCGGTCGAGATGGAAGCGCATGTTCTGCTCCATCCACAGCACGTCGTTGATCAGCGTGGCGCGCTGAGCCTCCTCGTCGTAGGCGCGGGTGAGCCAGACCAGCGCGGCGATGGTGCCGAGAAACAGCGCAAGCGTCAGGTAGGGCAGGCGCAACTGCCATGAGGCGGGCGCCGGCGCAGGGGTTCTGTCCATCGTGGTGGGTCTTGCGGCTCGGTGTAGGAGGGCTCCGGGGCGAAGGGCGCCGCAACCGGCGCAGGGCAGAAGGGTAAAGAAAATTCGCCGCCCGGGGGCGAAATCTTGCCCGCGGAGGCGTGGCGCCGGCTGTGGCCGGACTCTTGGCCGGTTACAAAGCCGTCGGCCTGGACGTCCTCATGGGCGACGCGGAAACCTGCTAAAATTCCGCGTTTTGTCAAACCCCTGTCTGGAGTCCTTCATGGCCATCGAACGCACCCTGTCCATCATCAAGCCCGACGCCGTCGCCAAGAACGTGATCGGCAAGATCTACCAGCGTTTTGAAGACGCCGGCCTGAAGATCATCGCCGCCAAGATGGTCCATCTGTCCGAGCAGGAAGCCGGCCAGTTCTACGCCGTGCACAAGGAGCGCCCCTTCTTCAAGGACCTGGTGTCCTTCATGACCTCCGGCCCGGTGATGATCCAGTGCCTGGAAGGTGAGAACGCCATCGCCAAGAACCGCGAGCTGATGGGCGCCACCGACCCGAAGAAGGCCGACGCCGGCACCATTCGCGCCGACTTTGCCGAGTCGATTGACGCCAACGCCGTACACGGCTCCGATGCGCCCGAGACCGCCGCGGTCGAAGTGGCCTTCTTCTTCCCCGGCATGAACGTCTACAGCGGCCGCTAAGGGAACCGGGGCGGGCGCGGCAGAGTCGAGACACTGCATCCGCAGCTTCTTTCTCCGCACCGCCCCCGCTGCACAAGACCATGGTCAATCTGCTCGATTTCGATGTCGACGGCCTCGTCGACTGGTTCGCCGAACGCGGCGAGAAGCCGTTTCGCGCCCGCCAGGTGATGCGCTGGATGCACCGCGAGGGCTGTGACGAGTTCGAGCGCATGACCGACGTGGCCAAGAGCCTGCGCGCCAAGCTCGCCGAAGAGGCCTGCATCCGCGCACCGGTGCCGGTGCGCGACTCGGTGTCGGCCGACGGCACGCGCAAGTGGCTGCTCGACGTGGGCAACGGCAACGCGGTGGAAACCGTGTTCATTCCCGAGACCAGCCGCGGCACCCTGTGCGTGTCCTCGCAGGCCGGCTGCGCACTGGACTGCGCCTTTTGCTCCACCGGCAAGCAGGGCTTCAACCGCAATCTCTCCGCGGGCGAAATCATCGGCCAGCTGTGGCTCGCCAACAAGCTGCTCGGCGCGGCCCGCGACGCCGCCCCCGACCTCGAGGCCGGCGAACGCGACAACGGCCGCATCATCAGCAACGTGGTGATGATGGGCATGGGCGAGCCGCTCGCCAATTTCGACAACGTGGTCACCGCGTTGCGCCTGATGCTCGACGACCACGCCTATGGTCTGTCGCGCCGCCGTGTGACCGTATCCACCTCGGGCATCGTGCCGGCCATGGATCGTCTGCGCGAGGAATGCCCGGTGGCGCTCGCGGTGTCGCTGCACGCTTCGAACGATGCGCTGCGCGACCGCCTGGTGCCGATCAACCAGAAATATCCGCTGGCCGAGCTGATGGCCGCCTGCCGGCGCTATCTAGACCGTGCGCCGCGTGATTTCGTCACCTTCGAGTACGTCATGCTCGACGGCGTGAACGACCAGGATGCCCATGCGCGCGAGCTCGTCGCGCTGGTGCGCGACGTGCCGTGCAAGTTCAACCTGATCCCGTTCAACCCCTTCCCGAACTCCGAGTTCCGCCGCTCGCCGGCGGAGCGTATCCGCCGCTTTGCGGGTATCCTGATTGACGCCGGCATTGTCACCACGACCCGCAAGACGCGCGGCGACGACGTGGATGCGGCCTGCGGCCAGCTCGCGGGCCAGGTGCAGGACAAGACCCGGCGTACCGTACGACTCGTGAAACCGATGGAGGTCCGCTCATGACGCGCTTCGCCGCGAAGCTGTTTCCTGCTGCCCTGACCCTGCTGCTGGCCGCTTGCGCGACCGCGCCGGGAGGTGTCGCGCCGAACGCACAGGCGGAGCGTCCGCATTCCGATCGTGTACCGGCGACGGCTTCGGAGGCAAGCGCCAAGGTGCACGTCGAGTTGGGCATGGCCTACCTGCAGGTGGGGCGTTTCGACGTGGCACTGGACGAGGCGGCCGTGGCGCTGGATGAGAGCACCTCCTATGCGCCGGCCTTCCATCTGAAGGGGCTGGTTTACATGATGGTCGACGATAGCGCGCAGGCTGAGTCGAACTTCCGGCAGGCTCTCTCTCTGGCTCCGGGCGATCCGGATTTCAACAACAGCTTCGGCTGGTTCCTGTGTACCCAGGGACGCGAGGCTGAAGGGTTGGAACGCCTGGCTCTGGCTGCGCGCAATCCCTACTACCGTACGCCGACCTATCCATATGCCAATGCGGGTTTGTGCTATCTGCGAACCGGCGATACTGCCGCTGCAGTGGCCCAGTTCCAGCGTGCGGTGGACGCAGATCCGAACAATGCGCAGGCCCTATTCCACCTCGCCGCCATTGCCTACCGCAAGGGTGACTTCGCCGGCGCTCGCGTGCATCTGATCCGCCTGCACCAGCAGAGCGATCCGACGCCCGAGTCGGTGTGGCTGGGCCTGCGGACCGAGCGCAGGCTGGGCAACACGGAGGCGGAGGCGAGCTATGCGGCGCAGTTGCGCAGCCGTTTCGGCAGCTCGCCGGAGTTTCAGTTGATGCAGCAAGGAAAGTACGAGTGAGCGAGACGATCGATCAGAGCCCCGAGATCGAACAGACCGATCCGGCTGCGGTCGGCGAGATCCTGCGCGGCGGTCGCGAGGCGCGCGGACTGACGGTCGCCAACGTGGCGCAGATGCTCAAGCTGGGTGTCCGCCAGGTCGAGGCGATGGAAGCCGGTCGCTTCGACCTGTTGCCCGGGCCGGCCTTCGTGCGCGGCTTCCTGCGCAACTATGCGCGCCTGCTCGGTCTCGATGCCGAGCCGCTGGTTGCCGCCGTGGATGCCGGACCGACTTCGGCCGCGCGGGTAGAGCTCTCGCCGGTGTCCAACGCCGACGGCGTCATGCCGGTGAGTGGCGAGCGGCGCATGTCGTCCACGCCGGTGGTCCTGGTGGCCTTCGGTCTGCTGCTGGTGGTGCTGGTCGGCTGGTACTTCGACTGGTTCCGTACGCCGGGACAGCCGGCAAACGATCTTGCGCTGCCGGCCTCCCCGGAGATCGTGCCGCAGAATGAACCGCTGTTCCCGCCTCCGCCTTCCGCCGAGGATGTCGGCGAGCCCGGGCTGCCGGCGCAGGTAGCTGTGGAACCGGTGGAGCCGCCCACGGCCGACGCGGGTGCCGCACCCCGGGACGAATCCGCCGCAGCGCAGCCTCCCGAGCCGGCGCCGCCTCCCGCGCAGCCGGCCCCGGTCCCCGCCACGCCCGCCGAGCCCGCAGTCCAGGAGTCCGCGACGGGCGGCAGCGTGATCGAGCTGCGTTTCGCCGGCGAGTCATGGTTCGAGATCCGTGATGCGAGCGGCAACATCGTTGCCACCGGTACGGGTAGCGCAGGCCAGGTGCGCAGCGTGCGCGGCACGGCACCGCTGGCGCTGGTGATCGGCAATGCTGCCCAGGTACGCCTCAGCCACAACGGTCAAGCAGTCGATCTGGTGCCGCATACCCGGGTCAGCGTCGCCCGCCTGACCCTGCAGTGAGATCAGCAAGATGACGAATGCCCCCGTCTGCCCCTTCGGTGCGCAGTCGCGCCACCGGACGCGACTGGTGCGCGTCGGCCGCGTCGCGGTCGGCGCGGATGCGCCGGTGGTGGTGCAGTCCATGACCAATACCGACACCGCCGACGTGCTGGGCACCGCGATGCAGGTCGCCGAACTGGCACGCGCCGGCTCGGAGATCGTGCGCATCACGGTGAACAACGAGGACGCCGCGCGCGCGGTGCCGCATATCCGCGACCGCCTGCTGGCGCTCAATGTCGACGTGCCGCTGGTGGGCGACTTCCACTACAACGGCCACAAGCTGCTCACCGATTTTCCGGCCTGCGCTGAGGCGCTCGCCAAGTTCCGTATCAACCCGGGCAACGTCGGCGCCGGCACCAAGCGCGACCCGCAGTTCGCCGCCATCGTCGAACTGGCCTGCCGCTACGACAAGCCGGTGCGCATCGGGGTGAACTGGGGCAGCCTGGACCAGTCCGTGCTCGCACGCATCATGGATGCCAACGCCAAACTCGCCGAGCCGCGCGACGCCGGCGCGGTGATGCGCGAGGCGCTGGTGGTCTCGGCGCTCGAATCCGCCGCCAAGGCCGAGGAGTACGGCTTGGCGGGCGACCGCATCATCCTGTCGGCCAAGGTCTCCAGCGTGCAGGATCTGATCGCGGTGTACCGCGAACTGGCCGCGCGCAGCGACTACCCGCTGCACCTCGGGCTGACCGAGGCCGGCATGGGCTCCAAGGGCATCGTCGCCTCCACCGCGGCGCTCGCGGTGCTGCTGCAGGAAGGCATCGGCGACACCATCCGCATCTCGCTCACGCCGGAGCCGGGCGGCAGCCGTAGCCAGGAGGTGATCGTCGCGCAGGAGATCCTGCAGACCATGGGCCTGCGTGCCTTCACCCCGATGGTCACCGCCTGCCCGGGCTGCGGGCGCACCACCAGCACCTTCTTCCAGGAGCTGGCCGACGGCATCCAGCGCTACGTGCGCGAGCAGATGCCGGTGTGGCGCGAGCAGTATGACGGCGTGGAGAACATGACCCTGGCGGTGATGGGCTGCGTGGTCAACGGGCCGGGCGAGAGCAAGCACGCCAACATCGGCATTTCGCTGCCCGGCACCGGCGAGACGCCCGCCGCGCCGGTGTTCGTGGACGGCGTCAAGACCGTCACCCTGCGCGGCGACAACATCGCCGCCGAGTTCAAGGCCATCGTGGACGACTACGTGGCCACCCGTTACACGAGGAAGGCGGGCTGAGCCCGCGGAAAACAAGAATATGAGCAAGACCCTGCAGGCCGTGCGCGGGATGAACGACATCCTGCCCGACGACGCCGAAACCTGGGAGCATTTCGAGGACATCGTCCGCGACTGGCTGAAGAGCTACGGTTATCGCCCGATCCGCATGCCCATCGTCGAGCCGACGCCGTTGTTCAAGCGCGCCATCGGCGAAGTCACCGACATCGTCGAGAAGGAGATGTACTCCTTCGAGGACGCCCTCAACGGCGAGCAGCTCACCCTGCGCCCGGAAGGCACCGCGTCCTGCGTGCGCGCGGCCATCCAGCACAACATGGTGGCCGGCAGCGGGCCGCAGCGCCTGTACTACCACGGTCCGATGTTCCGCCACGAGCGCCCGCAGAAGGGACGCTACCGGCAGTTTCACCAGATCGGCGTCGAGGCGCTGGGCTTCACCGGGCCGGACATCGATGCCGAGCACATCATCATGTGCGCACGCCTGTGGGACGATCTCGGGCTCGAGGACGTCAGCCTGGAGATCAACTCTCTCGGTTCGGCCGAAGAGCGCGCACAGCATCGCGCCGCGCTGATCGCCTACCTGGAGCAGCACCAGGCGCGCCTGGACGAGGACGGCAAGCGCAGGTTGTACACCAACCCCTTGCGCATCCTCGACACCAAGAACCCCGAACTGCAGGATGTGGTCGACGCCGCGCCGCGCCTCGCCGATTATCTCGGCGACGAGTCTAGCGCGCACTTCCAGGCGGTGCAGGTCCTGCTCAAGGATGCCGGCATCCCGTTCCGCATCAACCATCGCCTGGTGCGCGGGCTGGACTACTACAACCGCACGGTGTTCGAGTGGGTCACCACCCGCCTCGGCGCGCAGGGTACGGTCTGCGCAGGCGGGCGCTATGACGGCCTGGTCGAGCAGCTCGGTGGCAAGCCGACGCCGGCAGCGGGCTTTGCCATGGGCGTGGAACGCCTGCTCGCGCTGTGGCGCGAGTCCGGTGGCGAGGCCGACCGCATGCAGCCGGACGTCTACGTCGTGCACCTGGGCGAGCAGGCCCGCCGGCTGGCGTTCCGTGCGGCCGAAGCCCTGCGCACCCATGGTTTTGCGGTACTGCTGCACTGTGGCGAGGGCAGTTTCAAGTCGCAGATGAAGAAGGCCGATGCGAGCGGTGCCGCGGTGGCGCTGGTGATCGGCGAAGACGAGGCGGCGGCTGGCGAGATCGGCCTGAAGCCCTTGCGCGGCCCGGGCGGGCAGCAGCGCATTGCGCTCGATGCCTTGCCCGAAGCGGTGGCCGGGCTCCTGTATTCAGAAGAAGAGGACGACGATGGCAGTGTATGACCTGGAAGAGCAGGAACAGATTTCCGAGCTCAAGGCATGGTGGGCGCAGTACGGCAAGCTGATCACCGCGCTGGCGGTGGCTGCCGCGGTGGCTTCGGTGGGCTGGCAAGGCTGGCAGTGGTACCAGGGCAAGCAGGCCGCCGAGGCCGGCGCGCTCTATCACGGCGTCGAGCAGGCCGTGGGCAAGGGTGACAGCCAGAAGGCGCGCGAGCTCACCGGTCAGCTGATCGGCAGCTACGGCGGCACCGCCTACGCGCAGATGGCTGCGCTGCTGTCGGCCAGCGCGCAGTTCGACCGCGGCGACCTGGAGAACGCGCGCGCCCACCTCGCATGGGCGAGCACGGACGGCCGCGATCCGGCGCTGCGCGACATCGCCCGCCTGCGCCTGGCCTCGGTGCTGCTGCAGGAAGGTAAGCTGGACGAGGCCCTCAAGAGCCTGGAGGCCCCGGCCGCGGCGCCGCTGCAGGCCCGTTTCGCCGACCTGCGCGGCGACGTCCTCGCCGCCCAGGGCAAGCCGGCCGAAGCGCGCAGCGCCTACCAGGCCGCGCTGGATGCGGTCGGCAACGGCGGCGAGGGTGCCGCCACCCTGCGCGAAGTCGTGCGCGTCAAGCTCGAAGCGCTGGAGGGCTGAACGATGCGTGCTGCAAACATGCGTTCCCTCCTGTTGACGGTCTTGGCTACGGTGGCCACTGCCGGCTGCTCATCGCTGAACCCCTTTGCCAGTTCGGGCCCGAAGCCGGCGGAACTCGTGGACATCCGGCCCTCGGTTGAACTGCGCCCGCTGTGGTCGGCGAATGTCGGCGAGGCCGGCGCCTACGTCTTCCAGCCGGAAGTCGCCGGCGACAGCGTCTATGCCGCCGCGCACGACGGCGAGGTGGCGCGCTATCGCGACGGTCGCCCGGTGTGGTCGGTGGACCTGGACCTGCCCCTGTCCGCGGGCGTCGGCACCGACGGTCGCCTGGTGGTGGTGGTCAGCACCGCGGGCGAGGCGGTGGCGCTGGATGCGGCCGACGGCAAGGAGCACTGGCGGGTGCCGGTGGGCGCCGAGGTGCTGGCACAGCCGGCCGTCTCGGAAGAGATCGTCGTGCTGCGCAGCTCCGACAACCGCCTGATCGCGCTCGCGCCCGCCGACGGTGCGCGCCGCTGGGTATACCAGCGCAACACGCCGCCGCTCGCCCTGCGCAGCTTTGCCGGCATCGTGCTGGAGAGCGGCGTGGCGCTTGCCGGTTTCCCGGGGGGCAAGCTGGTCGCGGTCAGTACCAAGAACGGCGGGGAACTGTGGGAGCTGACCGTGGCCACGCCCCGCGGTGCGACCGAGCTCGAGCGGGTCGCCGATGTCGCCGGCACGCCGGTGCTCGGGCGCCGGGAGATCTGCTCGGTGACCTATCAGGGCCGTGCCGGCTGCTTCGACATGACCAACGGCAACGTGCTGTGGTCGCGCGAGTTCTCCAGCAGCGTCGGCATGGACCGCGATGCGCGCTTCGTCTTCCTCACCGACGAGGTCGACGCCGTGCATGCGCTCGATGCCTTCAGCGGCGCCAGCGTGTGGAAGCAGGACGCCCTCGTGCGGCGTGCGGTATCGCGTCCGCTGGTCATCGGCGACTTCGTGGCGGTCGGCGACTTCGACGGCTACGTGCATCTGCTGCGCCGTGAGGATGGCCGTTTCGCGGCGCGCGCGAGCGCGGGCGACGGAGCCGTTGCCGCCGACATGCGCCGCCTGGGTGACGGTTTCGTCGTGCAGACCCGGGATGGCGATCTGCAGGCCTTTGAAGTTCGTTGATGAGCAGAAACTAGCGTGAATCCCACCATCGTTCTCGTCGGCCGCCCCAACGTGGGCAAGTCGACCCTGTTCAACCGCCTGACCAAGACGCGCGATGCGCTGGTGGCCGATCAGCCGGGTCTGACGCGCGACCGTCATTACGGCCTCGGCCGGGTGGGGGAGCGCAAGTACCTGGTGGTCGATACCGCCGGTTTCGATCCGGTCGCCAAGGACGGGATCATGCACGAGATGGCGCGCCAGGCCGAACAGGCGATCGCCGAAGCCGACGTGCTGCTGTTCCTGGTCGACGGGCGCAGCGGACGCACGCCGCACGACGAGGAGATCGCCGCCCGCCTGCGCCGCGCCGGCCGTCCGGTGCTGCTGGTGGTCAACAAGGCCGAAGGCATGGATCGTGCCGCGGTCGCTGCGGATTTTCATGCGCTCGGCCTGGGCGACCCGCTGCCGGTGTCCGCGGCCCATGGCGACGGGGTGCGGCAGCTGGTCGAGATCGCCCTGGCGCCGTTCCCGGCGGACGAGGAGCCCGCCGCCGCGGCCGATGCCGGTCCGCGCGTGGCCATCGTCGGCCGCCCCAACGTCGGCAAGTCGACCCTGGTCAACGCCCTGCTGGGCGAAGAGCGGGTGATCGCCTTCGACATGCCGGGCACCACCCGCGATGCGATCTCCATCCCCTTCGAGCGCGACGGCAAGCACTACACGCTGATCGACACCGCCGGCCTGCGCCGGCGCGGCAAGGTCTTCGAGGCGGTGGAAAAGTTCTCGGTGATCAAGACCCTGCAGGCCATCGAGCAGTGCAACGTGGTCGTGCTGGTGCTCGATGCCGCGCAGGACATCTCCGAGCAGGATGCGCATATCGCCGGCTTCGTCCTCGATGCGGGGCGCGCGCTGGTGGTGGCGGTGAACAAGTGGGACGACACCGACGACTACCGCCGCGAGCGCATCAAGGCGGAGATCGCCCGCAAGCTGAATTTCCTCGGTTTTGCGCGCTTCCATTACATTTCGGCGCTCAAGTCGTCCGGTATCGGCGCGCTGCTCAAATCGGTGGATGCGGCCTTTGCCGCCGCCATGGTCAATCTGTCCACCCCGCGCCTGACCCGCACCCTGCAGGCGGCCCTGGCCAAGCAGGCGCCACCGCGCCACGGCGTGTTCCGCCCCAAGCTGCGCTACGCGCACCAGGGGGGCAGCAATCCGCCGGTGGTGGTCATTCACGGCACAGCGCTTGAGCACGTGCCGGCGTCCTATGTGCGCTTTCTGGAACACACCTTCATCGAAGCCTTCAAGCTTCAGGGCACGCCCTTGCGGATACAGTTCCGGACCGCGCACAATCCATATGCCGACAAGGCCTGATTCTCCACACCGGGATTTCCCTGTACCGTCCATGTGGCAGTGCAGCAAGAAATCCTTTACATTCCTATAAACATAAGATCTCGAGGTCCAAGCATGAGCAACAAAGGGCAACTTCTACAAGACCCGTTCCTGAACACCCTGCGCCGGGAGCACGTTCCGGTGTCGATCTATCTGGTCAACGGCATCAAGCTGCAGGGCCAGATCGAGTCCTTCGACCAGTACGTGGTGCTGCTCAAGAATACCGTGACCCAGATGGTCTACAAGCACGCCATTTCCACCGTGGTGCCCGCGCGCCCGGTGTCCATCCAGCAGCAGGATGGCGGCGAGGGCAGCAACTGAATCCCAACATCCCGGAAACGGCCCGTCAGGGGCCGAACGATCTGAGCGCTCATGTTTGAACGTCCCGCCTCGGGCGAACGGGCCGTGCTCGTTCAGCTCGATCTCGGCCAGGGGGCCGTCGAAGAGCGCCTGTCGGAACTACAGCTTCTGGTGACCAGTGCCGGGGCCTCGGTCGAGGCCGTGGTGCGCGGCCGTCGCGCTGCGCCCGATCCGGCGCTGTTCGCCGGTCGTGGCAAGGTCGAGGAGGTTGCCGAAGCCCTGCGCGCGCACGAAGGCGATCTGGTGATCTTCAACCACGCCCTGTCGCCCGCGCAGCAGCGCAACCTGGAACGCGCGCTGCAATGCCGGGTGATCGACCGCACGGCGCTGATCCTCGACATCTTCGCGCTGCGCGCGCGCAGCCACGAGGGCAAGCTGCAGGTCGAACTGGCCCAGCTGCAGCACCTGGCCACGCGGCTGATCCGTGGCTGGACCCACCTGGAGCGGCAGAAGGGCGGCATCGGTCTGCGCGGTCCGGGCGAAACCCAGCTCGAAACCGACCGTCGCCTGCTCGGCATGCGGGTCAAGACGCTCAAGGGCAGGCTCGCCCAGATCGGCCGCCAGCGTCAGACGCGGCGCCGGCAGCGCGAGCGGCGCGACGTGCTGTCGGTCTCCCTGGTGGGCTATACCAACGCCGGCAAGTCGACCCTGTTCAATACGCTCACCAAGGCAGGCGCATATGCCGCCGACCAGTTGTTTGCGACGCTGGACACGACCTCGCGCAAACTTTTTGTCGGTAGCGGGAACGTCGTGCTGTCCGACACGGTCGGATTCATCCGGGATCTGCCGCACGCGCTGGTGGCGGCCTTCGAGGCGACGCTCGAGGAAACCGCTTCTGCCGATCTGCTGCTGCATGTGGTCGATTCGGCCAGCGAGGACCGCGACGCGCAGATCGAGGCGGTCAACCAGGTCTTGCGGGAGATCGGCGCCGGCGAGGTGCCGCAGATCCTGGTATGGAACAAGATCGACCTGACCCACGCCGCTCCGGCGGTCGAGAGGGACGACTGTGGTAATATCAGGCGCGTTTTTTTGAGCGCCCGAAGCGGTGAAGGTCTTGCCCTGCTGCGGGATGCGCTGGCCGAAGCGGCGCACCGTGCGGGCGCGGCGGCACCGGGTCAGGCGGATTTCACCGAGCCGGTCCCGGATACCGAATTCATAGAAAAGTGATTACGGGCATATTCATGTCACTCAACGATCCACGCTGGGGCAACCAGGGCGACGACGACCGCGGTCAAGGCAACCGCGGCGGCAACCAAGGCCCCCCCGATCTCGAAGACATCTGGCGGGACTTCAATCAGAAGCTCTCCGGCCTGCTGGGCGGCAAGCGCGGTGGCGGGCGTCGTCCGTCCGGAAACGGCGGTGGCGGCGGCCCGCAGATGCCCAACGTGTCGTTCCGCCAGTTCGGCGGCGGCATCGGCGTGCTGGTCGGCCTGCTGGTGGTGGTCTGGCTGGCCAGCGGCTTCTACATCGTCAATGCGAACGAGCGCGGCGCGGTGCTGCGTTTCGGGCAGTTCGTGGAAACCACCGATCCCGGTCTGCGCTGGCGCCTGCCCTATCCCTTCGAGTCGCACGAAATCGTCGACCTGACAGGGGTGCGTACCGTCGAGGTCGGCTATCGCGGCGCGGAGCGCAACCGCGTGCTGCGCGAGGCGCTGATGCTGACCGACGACGAGAACATCATCAACATCCAGTTCGCGGTGCAGTACATCCTCAAGAGCCCGGAAAGCTATCTGTTCAACAACCGCTTCCCGGACGAAACGGTCGGCCAGGCCGCGGAAACCGCCATGCGCGAAATCGTCGGCCGCAGCAAGATGGATTTCGTCCTCTACGAGGGGCGCGAGGACATCGCTGCTTCCGCCCAGGCGCTGATGCAGTCCATCCTCGACCGCTACGATACCGGCATCCAGATCAGCCGCGTCACCATGCAGAACGCCCAGCCGCCCGAGCAGGTGCAGGCCGCTTTCGACGATGCCGTCAAGGCCGGTCAGGACCGCGAGCGTCAAAAGAACGAGGGCGAGGCCTACGCCAACAACGTGATTCCGCGTGCTCGTGGTACGGCCGATCGCCTGCTGGAAGAGGCCCGGGCCTATCGTGACCGGGTGGTTGCCGCCGCAGAAGGTGAGGCGAGTCGCTTCGAACAGATCCTCACCGAGTACAACCGCGCCCCGGGCGTGACCCGCGAGCGCCTGTATCTGGAAACCATGCAGGAAGTGCTGTCGAATTCGAGCAAGGTGATGATCGATGCCAAGGGCAACGGCAACCTGCTGTTCCTGCCGCTCGACAAGCTGATGCAGCAGGCCGGTGGAACCGCCGGCGCTGCGGGCGCGAATGCGCCGGGCGATGCCCCCGCCGCGGCGCCCGCTCCGAGCAGCCGTTTCGATGCCACGATGGATCCGCGCAGCCGCGACTTTGCACGCATGCGTGAGCGGGGAGAACGCTGATGCGTGAAAAGATGCCCTTTGTTGCCGGTGGCCTGCTGCTGGCCATCCTGATTGCGTCGATGACGCTGTTTACCGTCGATCAGCGCCAGTACGCGATCGTCTTCCAGCTTGGCGAGGTCAAGCAGGTCATCCAGGAGCCGGGTCTCAAGTTCAAGTGGCCGCTGATCCAGAACGTGCGCTACTTCGACAGCCGCATCCTGACCATCGATACGCCGGAGCCCGAGCGCTTCATCACCGCCGAGAAGAAGAACGTGCTGGTGGATCACTTCGTCAAGTGGCGCATCATCGATCCGCAGCTGTACTACGTGTCGGTGGCCGGCGATGAGGCGCGTGCCCGTATCCGCCTGCTGCAGACGGTCAATGCGGGCTTGCGCGAAGAGTTCGGCAAGCGCACCGTGCACGACGTGGTCTCCGGCGAGCGCGACCGCATCATCGAACTGATGCGCGAGCGCGCCGACCGCGACGCGCGCACCATCGGTGTGCAGATCCTCGACGTGCGCCTCAAGCGGGTCGATCTCCCGGTGGAGGTGTCCGATGCGGTCTATCGCCGGATGGAAGCCGAGCGTACCCGGGTAGCCAACGAACTGCGCTCCCAGGGTGCGGCCGAGGCCGAGCGCATCCGCGCCGATGCCGACCGCCAGCGCGAGGTGATCGTTGCCGAGGCCTACCGCGATGCCCAGCGCCTCAAGGGTGAGGGCGATGCGCAGGCTACGGCGATCTACGCCCAGGCCTTCGGCAAGAACGCCGACTTCTATTCCTTCTGGCGCAGCCTCGAGGCCTACCGCTCCAGCTTTGCCGACAAGGGCGACGTGATGGTGGTCGACCCGACGTCGGATTTCTTCAAGTACATGAAGAACTCGGACGGGCCGCGAAAGAACTGAGCGGATGGCCAGCTCCCTGCTGATCGCCTTCGCACTGATGCTGGTGCTAGAAGGTATCGTTCCCTTCCTCGCGCCAGCCACCTGGCGCGAGACCTTTTTGCGCCTCGCGCGCCTGCATGACGGTCAGATCCGCTTCATCGGCCTGACCTCGATGCTGGCGGGCCTGATCCTGTTGATCCTCTTTCATTGAAGCCTTCCATGCGCTGGGTATTGCCAGACCACATCCAGGACGCCTTGCCGGGCGAGGCCGAGAAGCTCGAGGCCTTGCGCCGCGGCCTGCTCGACGCCTTCCGCGCGCACGGCTACCAGCTCGTCGCGCCGCCGCTGCTCGAGTACCTCGACTCGCTGACCACCGGCGCGGGCCAGGACCTCAAGCTGCGCACCTTCACCCTGGTCGACCAGCTCACCGGCCGCACCATGGGCGTGCGTGCCGACACCACGCCGCAGGTCGCGCGCATCGACGCCCATCTGCTCAACCGCAGCGGCGTGGCCCGCCTGTGCTACTGCGGCAGCGTGCTGCACACCCTGCCGTCCACGCTGACCGCCACCCGCGAGCCGCTGCAGCTCGGCGCCGAACTCTATGGCCATGCCGGCCTGGAGGCGGACATCGAGGTGATCCGCCTGCTCGCGGAGGCGCTGCGTCTCGCGCAGGTGCCGGCCAGCCGCATCGACATCGGCCACGTCGGGCTGTTCCATGCGCTGGCCGCGCGGGCCGGCATGGTGCCCGAGCGCGAGGAGGAGCTCTTCGCGCTGCTGCAGGCCAAGGACGTACCCACGCTGCGCGAGTTCCTCGCCGGGGTGGCTGAGCCGGTCCGCGGTGCGCTGCTCGCGCTCACCGAGCTCTACGGTGACGCCACGGTGCTCGACGAGGCGGCACGCCGCCTGCCGGACGAACCCGAGATCCGTGCCGCACTCGACGATCTGCGCGCGTTGGCGGCCGCGCTCGGTGATCTGCCGCTGAGCTTCGACCTGGGCGACCTGCGTGGCTATCACTATCACAGCGGGGTGGTGTTCGCCGCCTACGGCGAAGGTTCGCCCGCAGCGCTCGCGCTGGGCGGGCGTTACGACCGTGTCGGCCAGGCCTTCGGCCGTGGGCGTCCGGCCACCGGTTTCAGCCTGGATCTGCGCGAACTGGCGATGCGACTGCCCGACGGCGTGCCGGCGGGGGCGATCCTCGCGCCGGCCGGGGACGACGCGGCACTGGCGGCCACGGTGGCTGCCTTGCGTGCGGCAGGCGAGATCGTCATGACCGCATTGCCGGGACATGAGGGAACATGGAAGGAGGCCGGTTGCGACCGGCAACTGGTCAGGCGCGACGGCCGCTGGGCGGTCGAGGCGCTACAGGGAGAGTAAACAGAGATGGCTAAGAACGTAGTGGTGGTGGGCACCCAGTGGGGTGACGAAGGCAAGGGCAAGATCGTCGACTGGCTCACCGATCATGCCAAGGGCGTGGTGCGCTTCCAGGGTGGGCACAATGCCGGCCATACGCTGGTGATCGGCCAGAACGAGTACAAGCTCAACCTGGTGCCCTCGGGCATCGTGCGCGAAGGCGTGGCCTGCTACATCGGCAACGGCGTGGTGCTCGACGCCCAGCACCTGCTGGAAGAGATCCGCAAGCTGGAAGCCGGCGGCATCCAGGTGCGCAACCGCCTGCGCATCAGCCCGGGCTGCCCGCTGATCCTCGGCTACCACGTCGCGCTCGACCATGCGCGCGAGGCAGCACGCGCGGCCGGCGACAAGATCGGCACCACCGGCAAGGGCATCGGCCCGACCTACGAGGACAAGGTGGCGCGCCGTGCGCTGCGGGTGTACGACCTGTTCGACCGTGAGCGCTTCGCCGAGAAGCTCAAGGCCAACCTCGAGTACCACAACTTCGTGCTCACCCAGCACCTGGGCGCCGCGCCGGTCGAGTTCGACAAGGTGTTCGCCCAGGCGATGGCCGATGCGGACGAGCTCCGTCCCATGGTTGCCGACGTCTCCGCCGAGTTGTACGCGATCAACAAGTCCGGCGGTTCGCTGCTGTTCGAAGGCGCGCAAGGCACGCTGCTGGACATCGATCACGGCACCTATCCCTTCGTGACCTCCAGCAACTGCGTGGCCGGCCAGGCCGCCGCCGGTTCGGGCGTCGGTCCGGGCCGCCTGCACTACGTGCTGGGCATCACCAAGGCCTACTGCACCCGCGTGGGCGGCGGTCCGTTCCCCACCGAACTGGATATCGAGACCAAGGGCGTGCCGGGTGAGCAGATGTCCACCAAGGGCCGCGAGTTCGGTACCGTCACCGGGCGCAAGCGGCGTTGCGGCTGGCTGGACCTGGCCGCGCTGAAGCGCTCGATCATCATCAACGGCGTGACCGGGCTGTGCATCACCAAGCTCGACGTGCTCGACGGTCTGGCGGAACTGAAGCTGTGCACCGGCTACATGCTGGACGGTCAGCGCATCGACCTGCTGCCGATGGGCTCCGAGGAAGTGGAGCGCTGCGAGCCGATCTACGAAACCATGGCGGGTTGGAGCGGCACCACCTACGGCGCGCAGAGCTGGGACGCGCTGCCGCAGGAGGCGCGTGCCTACCTGCACCGCATCGAGGAAATCTGCGAGATTCCGATCGACGTGATTTCCACCGGTCCCGAGCGTGACGAAACCATCCTGCGGCGCCATCCGTTTGGCGCCTGAACCTCGGTGTTCCGCCGCCGGCCTGCGGGCCGGCGGGGCGCTCGCCGCGGAAGCGGGCAACGGAAAAGCAAAAGGCCGACACAAGGTCGGCCTTTGCTTGAAACTGGTGCCCAGAAGAGGACTCGAACCTCCACACCTCGCGGTACTAGTACCTGAAACTAGCGCGTCTACCAATTCCGCCATCTGGGCGAGAGGGGCGATTATAGCCGTGTCGCGGTGCTTGTCAAACCCCTTGTGGGGGCGGGCGCATGAATGCGCTGGCGCCCCCGGCCGGCAGCGTGCCGTAGGAGCGGCCTTGGCCGCGATTGTCCGGTCCAGCCACGTGCGTAACGCGGCCAAGGCCGCTCCTGCAGAAGCAGCGCCGCAAACGAGCGCGGTAAACGGAAAAAGCCGGTCTTTTGACCGGCTCTTCCTTGAAACTGGTGCCCAGAAGAGGACTCGAACCTCCACGCCTCGCAGCGCTAGTACCTGAAACTAGTGCGTCTACCAATTCCGCCATCTGGGCAAGAGCCGCGCATTATAAGGACGTAAAAAAGAAAGTCAATGACTACCAAATCCAAAAAGACACCGGCCGCGAAAGGCCGCAAGATTTCCGCGGTACGCCGCGCCGATCCCTTCTTCGAACGCGAATCCGCCAGCTACGATTATCCGCTGCCCAGCCGCGAGTACGTCGAGCAGACCCTGGCCGAACAGGGCGTGCCGCTCACCCTCGAGGCCCTCGCCGAAACGCTGGAGATCCAGCCGCACGAATTCGAGCACTTCCACCGCCGCCTGCGCGCCATGGAGCGCGACGGCCAGGTGATGCGCAACCGCCGCGGCGCCTATCTGCTGCCCGACAAGGTCGACCTGATCAAGGGCAAGGTGCAGGGCCATCCTGACGGCTTCGGCTTCCTGGTGCGCGATGACGGCGGGCCGGACATCTTCCTGGGCCCCAAGGAGATGCGCGAACTGTTGCACGGCGACCGTGCCATCGTGCGCATCGCCGGGCAGGACCGCCGCGGGCGCCCGGAAGGCAAGCTGGTCGAGGTGCTGGAACGCGCCAACAGCCGCGTGGTCGGGCGCGTCATCAACGAGCACGGCGTAACCATCGTGGTGCCGGAGAACCGCCGCCTGGCGCAGGACATCCTGGTGGCGCCGGGCGGCAAGCGCCCGCAGCCGGGGCAGGTGGTGACCGTCGAGCTGATCGAGCAGCCCACCAAGTTCGCCCAGCCGATCGGCAAGGTGGTCGAGGTGCTGGGCAACTACGCCGATCCCGGCATGGAGATCGAGATCGCCCTGCGCAAGCACGATCTGCCCTTCGAGTTTTCCTCCGAAGCCAAGGTGGAAACCCGCAAGCTGCCGGTCAAGGTGCGCAAGAAGGACAAGACCGGGCGCGAGGACATCACCCACCTGCCGCTGGTCACCATCGACGGCGAGACCGCCAAGGACTTCGACGACGCGGTGTACTGCGAGCGCCAGGGCAGGGGTTTCCGCCTGATCGTGGCGATCGCCGACGTCTCGCACTACGTCGAGGCCGGCGGCGCGCTGGATCGTGACGCGCTGGAGCGCGGCAACTCGGTGTACTTCCCGCGCCGGGTCATCCCCATGCTGCCGGAGAAGCTCTCCAACGGCCTGTGCTCGCTCAATCCCGAGGTCGAGCGCCTGTGCATGGTGGCCGACATGAGCATCTCGATGACCGGCGCGATCAAGGCCTACCGCTTCTATCCGGCGGTGATGTACTCGCATGCGCGGCTGACCTACAACAAGGTTGCCGCCGCGCTCTACGAGGGTGACGAGGGGATGCGCACCGAGCTTGGCGCGCTGCTGCCCCACCTCGAGAACCTCGATAAGCTCTTCCGCGTGCTGCTCAAGGCGCGTGCCAAGCGTGGTGCGATCGACTTCGAGACCACCGAGACGCGGATGATCTTCGACGACAACGGCAAGATCGCGCAGATCGTCCCCGAGGTGCGCAACGACGCCCACCGCCTGATCGAGGAGTGCATGCTGGCGGCCAACGTGTGCGCCTCCGACTTCCTGCAGCAGCACAAGCACGCGGCCCTCTACCGGGTGCATGAGGGCCCCACCCCGGAGAAGCTGGAGAAGCTGCGCGGCTTCCTCGCCGAGTTCGGCTTCGACCTGCCCGGCGGCGACGACCCGCATGCGCGCGACTACGCCCGCCTGCTGGAGAAGCTCAAGGGCCGTCCGGACGTGCAGCTGTTGCAGACCGTCATGCTGCGCTCACTGCGCCAGGCGGTTTACAGCCCGGACAACGTCGGACATTTCGGCCTCGCCTACGAGTCCTACACCCACTTCACCTCGCCGATCCGCCGCTACCCCGACCTGCTGGTGCACCGCGCGATCAAGGCCGTGCTGGCCGGCGAGCAGTACCGCCCGGGCGACTGGGACGCCATCGGCATGCAGTGCTCGACCACCGAGCGGCGCGCCGACGAGGCCACCCGCGACGTGGTGGCCTGGCTCAAGTGCTACTACATGCAGGACCGCGTCGGCGAGGAGTTCTCCGGCTGCGTCTCCGCGGTGGTACCCTTCGGCCTCTTCGTTGCGCTGGACGACATCTTCATCGAGGGCCTGGTGCACATCTCCGACCTCGGCAGCGACTACTTCCATTTCGACGAGGCGCGCCACGAACTGGTCGGCGAGCGCAGCAACGCGCGCTACCGGCTTTCGGACCGGGTGCGGGTGCAGGTGATGCGGGCGGATCTGGAGACCAACAAGATCGATTTCCGCCTGATCGCCGGCCCCGAGCGCCCCACCGAGCGCAGCGGCAAGACGGCCGCCGACCGTGCGGCCAGGGCGGGCCGCGGCGCGAAAGCCGAAGCGGGCCAGGACAGCGGCGCCGCGCCGCGGGCACGCACCCGCAGCGCCACGGCCGAGCCGGCTATGGCGCCGGCAGCGCGCAAACCGGGCAGTACGTCCGCCAGCCGGCGTGCGCCGGGCGCCGCGGGCAAGGGCAAGACGACAGGCAAGGCGGCGGGCAAGGGCAAGGCGGTGAAAACCGCCAAGCGCACCGCGGCTTCCACTACAGGCAAGAAAGGCAGGAAACGTGGCTAAACCCTCCAACCGTCCGCCGCGCGAGCGGCAGGACGCCCCCCAGGCCGGCGAGAGCCGGGCCGACAGCAAACTGATCTACGGCTTCCACGCGGTGCTCGCCCGCCTGCGCCGCGACCCGGAAGCGGTGTTCGAGCTCTACGTCTCCGCGCAGCGCAACGACGTGCGCGCGCGCGAGGCGGTCAAGCTCGCCGAAGCGGCCCAGGTGCGCATGATCCAGGTCGAGTCCGACCGCCTTGACGGCATGGTCGGCACCCGCCGCCACCAGGGCGTGGTCGCGCGGGTGGATGCCCGTCGGCGTGAACTCAAGCTCGCCGACGTGCTCGACAGCCTGGACGAGAACGCGCTGATCCTGGTGCTCGACGGCGTGCAGGACCCGCACAATCTCGGTGCCTGCCTGCGGGTGGCGGATGCGGCCGGCGCGCACGCGGTGGTCGCACCCAAGGACCGCGCGGTGGGCCTCAACGCCACCGCGGTCAAGGTGGCCAGCGGCGCGGCCGACACCGTGCCCTACATCACCGTCACCAACCTGGCGCGCGCGCTGCGCGAGATGCAGGAGGCCGGCATCTGGGTGGTCGGCGCCGCGGGCGAGGCCGACAAGTCGCTGCACGAAATCGACCAGAAGGTCCCGGTGGCCTGGGTGCTGGGCGCCGAGGGCGACGGCCTGCGCCGCCTGACCCGCGAGACCTGCGACGAGCTGGCGAAGATCCCGATGTACGGCAGCGTGGAGAGTCTCAACGTCTCGGTGGCCAGCGGCATCTGCCTGTTCGAGGCGCGGCGCCAGCGCACCGCCTGAGCGCCGGCGGTCCCTTCCCGACGCCCGTCCGGCACCTCCGGTGCCCGGCGGGCGTCGTGCTTTCCGCGTTGCTGCGCACGGTACTTGCATGAGCTCCTGGCCGGCGGGCCACGGGGGCTCGCCGCGAAGCAAGCAGCATGGGAGCGCAGAGGACGATGAAATCAGCGGCCGGCTTTCTGCTCGCGGCCAAGCGCTGCGAGATCCAAGGCCTGGAACAACTGGCCACGACCGCGGAACTGCTGGGCGGCATCGCCCGCCTGGTGCACGTGCTGCAGAAGGAGCGCGGCGCCTCCAACGTTTACCTGGGCTCGGGCGGCAGCCGCTTCGCCGCCCAGCGGCTGCAGATCATCGCCGAAGGCGCAGCGGCCGAGGCCGAGGTACGCCAGCGCCTGTACCGCCTGGATGTCGATACCGGGCGCATGTCCGGCGGCGCGCGGCTGTTCTCGCGCATCGCCTGGGTGCTGCACGGGCTGGATGCGTTGCCCGCGCTGCGCGAGCGCATCGCCGCGCAAGTTCTGAGCCCGGCGCAGGTCACCGCGGCCTTCTCGGAACTGATCGCCGGCCTGCTCGCCGTGGTGTTCGAGGCCGCCGACACGGCCTGCGACCCGGCGGTGTCGCGCGCCCTGGTGGCGCTGTTCAACTTCATGCAGGGCAAGGAACTGGCCGGGCAGGAGCGCGCCACCGGGGCCGCGGCCTTTGCCGCCGGCCGTGCGGACGCATCCCGCCAGCAGCGCCTGCTGCACCTGATCGAGGCGCAGGAGCGCTGCTTCCAGCTGTTCGCGGAGTTCGCCGGCAGCGACACCGTGGCGCTGTGGCACGCCCAGCAGCAAGCCGGCACGCTGGCCGAACTGGAGCGCCTGCGCCGCGTGCTGTGCGCCACACCCGCGGACGGCGTCCTGGATGCCGAGCTGAGCGATGCCTGGTTCGAGTGCTGCACGACGCGGCTGGATGCGATGCGCGCCGTCGAGGACGCGCTGGCGGCCCATTTGCGGACCTTGTGTGCGGGCAAAATCTCCGACGCGCGCGCCGAGCTGCACGACCAGAAGTCCTTGCTCGATGCGCTGGTGGCCGGTGCCCCGGGGGGCGTGCCGCCGGTGGCGGTGTTCTTCGAGCGCGCGCTGGCGGGTGCGGACGGCGATCCGCACGCAAACGGCGAACTGCTGGCCGCGGACGGCCTGGGGCCGCAACTCGGGCGCTCGGTGCTCGACATGCTGCAGGCCCAGTCGCGCCGCCTGCAGGCGATGAGCGACGAACTCAACGCAGTGCGCGGCGCGCTCAACGAGCGCAAGGTGATCGAGCGCGCCAAGGGCCTGCTGATGGCGCACCGCGGGCTCACCGAGGACCAGGCCTACAAGATGCTGCGCCAGACCGCGATGAACCAGGGACGCCGGCTGGTGGACGTGGCCGAAGCCACGCTGGCGCTGGCCGACCTGCTGCCCTCGGGGCCCTGAGCGTTTCACCCGCGGAGACGGCGGATGTCGCGGGCAAGCCCGCTCCTGCAAATGGTAGGAGCGGGCTTGCCCGCGATTGCAGCGTTCTTTTCCCGCCTGCCGCATCGCGCTCCAGGGCGCTCCCGCACCCCCGTCGCCTGCCCCGGCAGGCCGCACCGCAGGCGTGCGCCAGCGGCGGATGCTGCACTGCAATAGTGCGCTGTAGACGCTCCGCTGCCGGATGGGAAAGAGGGTGAATTCATCGGAAACCCCCTGGTAAAGCGGATTCGACGGTTCTGGCACGCCCCCTGCTAAAGAATGCTCGAGGCTGGACCAACGGCGGTTCGGCGTTCGAGGCAGCAACAGGCAGTACCGCGAACACATTGGACAACGGCGTCCATTTCCCCCGGCGACGGCGCAGGGGCGAGATGGGCGCCTTTTTGTTTTTCCGAACCGCTTTTCAGGAGTTCAACCATGAGCAAGCAGAGCAAGGACTTTCCCACCCTGTCGCGTCGCGGCTTCATCAAGGCCGGTGCCGGCCTGGGCGGTGCCGCCATGCTGTCCTCGCTGTTCCCCGCCGGTGCCTGGGCTGCGGGCAGCGAGGGCCTGGAGAAGACCGCGCTGAAGTTCGGCATCATCCCGCTCACCGACTGTGCGCCCATCGTCATCGCCAAGGAGAAGGGCTTCTTCAAGAAGCACGGCCTGGACGTGATGGTTTCCAAGGAAGCGTCCTGGGCCAACATCCGCGACAAGGTCTCGCTTGGCGAGCTCGATGGCGCGCACATGCTGGCCGGCATGCCCATCGCCGCCACGCTGGGCGTGGGCGCCACCCAGAAGGAAACCATCACCGCCTTCTCCATGGACCTCAACGGCAACGGCATCACGGTTTCCAACGAGCTCTACGAGCGCATGGTGGAAGCCGACCCCGAGGCCATGAAGACCCGCCCGACCACCGCCAAGGCGCTCAAGAAGGTGATCGACGCCGACAAGGCCGCCGGCAAGGAGCCGATGACCTTCGCGATGGTGTTCCCGGTGTCCACCCACAACTACGAGATCCGCTACTGGATGGCCTCCGCCGGCATCGACCCGGACCGCGACGTGCGCCTGATCGTCATCCCGCCGCCGCAGATGGTCGCCAACCTGCAGTCGAAGAACATCGTCGGCTACTGCGTCGGCGAACCGTGGAACCAGCGCGCGGTGGAGATGGGCATCGGCCGCTCGATCATCACCAACTACGAGATCTGGAACAACAACCCGGAGAAGGTCTTCGGCGTGACCCGCGAGTGGGCCGACAAGCACCCCAACACCCACAAGGCCGCGGTGCGCGCGCTGATCGAGGCCGCGCAGTGGATGGACCAGCCGGAGAACCGCAAGGAAGTGGTGAAGATCATCTCCGCCAAGTCCTACGTCAATGCGCCCGAGTCGGTGGTGGAGAACTCGATGACCGGCACCTGGCTGTACACCAAGGCCGAAGGCCCGCAGCAGATGCCGGACTTCAACGTCTTCTACCGCTACGCCGCCACCTTCCCGTGGCAGTCGCACGCAGTGTGGTTCCTCACCCAGATGGTGCGCTGGGGGCAGATCGAGCAGCCGATCAACTTCCACAAGGTGGCCGCCCAGGTCTATCGCAGCGACATCTACCGCGATGCGGCCAAGGACCTGGGCATCGCCGTGCCGACCATCGACTTCAAGACCGAAGGCAGCAACGCCGCCGGCTGGACCCTGGACAAGGCGACCGCGCCGATCGCCATGGGCCCGGACCGCTTCTTCGACGGCAAGACCTTCGACCCCGCCAAGCCGCTGGACTACCTGAAGAGCTTCGAGATCCACGCCCGCAAGGTCGATCTCGCCGCCCTGGCCCAGGCCAATGCCTGATCCGCGCCACCCGGACAAGGAGAACGCCATGAGTTCGATTCCGCTCACTCTCGACAAGGCCGCCGCCGCGCCGGCCGCGGACAAGCCCGCCCGCCCGGCGGCACGTAGCGTGCCGCTGCAGGCGGTGGCCGAGAAGCCGCCCGCGGTGCCGCTCGCCGAGCGCCTCGGCCCCTGGATCAACCAGGCCATCCGCTCGACCGTCGCGGCGCTCAGCGGCCTGGCGGTGCTGCTGGTGATCTGGTGGGCGGTGGCCGATTCGCTGGACACCTTCCCCGGCCCGCGGGCCACCTGGCAGGCCGCGGTCGAGCTGCTCGCCGAGCCTTTCTACAGCAACGGCCCCAACGACATGGGCATCGGCTGGAACGTGCTTTACTCGCTCGGCCGGGTGGGCGTGGGCTTCGGCCTGGCGGCGCTGGTCGGCATCCCGCTCGGTTTCATCGTCGGCCGCTTCCGCTTCATGAGCACCGCCGCCGAGCCGGTCATCGGCCTGCTGCGTCCGGTCTCCCCGCTGGCCTGGCTGCCGATCGGCCTGCTGGTGTTCCAGGAGGCCAACCTGGCGGCGATCTGGGTGATCTTCGTGTGCTCGATCTGGCCGATGATCATCAACACCGCCGCCGGCGTGCGCGCCGTGCCGCAGGACTACCTCAACGTGGCGCGCGTGCTCAACCTGTCCGAATGGAAGGTGGTCACCCGCATCCTCTTCCCCGCGGTGCTGCCCAGCATCCTCACCGGCGTGCGCCTGGCGGTGGGCACCGCCTGGCTGGTGATCGTCGCCGCCGAGATGCTCACCGGCGGCATCGGCATCGGCTTCTGGGTGTGGGACGAGTGGAACAACCTCAAAGTCGAGCACATCCTGATTGCCATCGTCATCATCGGCCTGGTTGGCCTGGCCCTGGAGCACGCGCTGCTGCTGGTCGCCCGCCGGTTCAGCTTCGAAGCGCGCTGAAGGAGAACGCACCATGAAGAAGATCGTTTCCATCGAGGGCGTCGGTCAGACCTTCGACACCCGCAAGGGCCGCTTCGTCGCGCTGCGCGACATCGACCTGCAGATCCGCGAAGGCGAGTTCGTCTCGCTGATCGGCCACTCGGGTTGCGGCAAGTCCACCCTGCTCAACCTGATCGCCGGGCTGACCACGCCCACCGACGGGGTGCTGCTGTGCGACGGCCGCGAGATCGCCGGCCCCGGCCCGGAGCGCGCGGTGGTGTTCCAGAACCACTCGCTGCTGCCCTGGCTGAGCTGCTTCAACAACGTCTATCTCGCGGTCGAGCGGGTGTTTGCCGCCACCGAGCCCAAGGCCAGGCTGCGCGAGCGCACCCGCGCCGCGCTCGATCTGGTCGGCCTGTCGCACGCCGAAGCCAAGTATCCGCACGAGATCTCCGGCGGCATGAAGCAGCGTGTGGGCATCGCCCGCGCGCTGGCCATGCAGCCGCGCATCCTGCTGATGGACGAGCCCTTCGGCGCGCTCGACGCGCTCACCCGCGCCAACCTGCAGGACGAGCTGATGAAGATCATGGCCGCCACCGGCGCCACCACGGTGATGGTGACCCACGACGTCGATGAGGCCGTGCTGCTCTCCGACCGCGTGGTGATGCTCACCAACGGCCCGGGCGCGACCATCGGCGAGATCCTCGAGGTCAAGCTGGAGCGCCCGCGCGACCGCCTGGCCCTGGCCCATGACCCGCAGTTCGCGGAGTGCCGCGCGGCGATCATGGAGTTCCTCTACCACAAGCAGCTCAAGCGCGCGGCCTGACGCGGGGGACCCATCATGTCCAAGGTATATCTGATCGGTGCCGGACCGGGCGCCGCGGACCTGCTCACCCTGCGCGCGGCCAGGGTGCTCACCGAACAGGCGGAGATCGTGCTGGCCGACGACCTGGTGTCGGCCGAGATCCTCGCCCTGGTGCGCCCCGCGGCACGCGTGCTCAAGGTGGGCAAGCGCGGCGGGCGGGCCTCCACCCCACAGGACTTCATCCACCGCCTGATGGTGCGCTACGCGCGGCGCGGCCGCACCGTGGTGCGCCTCAAGGGTGGCGACCCCTATGTGTTCGGGCGTGGCGGCGAAGAGATCGAGGCGCTGGCCGTGGCCGGCGTGGAGGCCGAGGTGGTGCCGGGGCTCACCGCCGGCATCGCGGTGCCGGCCGCCGCGGGAATCCCGGTCACCCACCGCGCCTACACCCATGGCGTGACCCTGGTCACCGGTACCGCCGGCGAGGGCTGTGGTGAGCCCAACTGGGCTGCACTCGCCAGTACCGGCACCACCCTGGTGATCTACATGGGCCTCACCCGCCTGCTCAACATCGTCGCCCGCCTGATCGCCGCCGGCCTGCCGCCCGACACCCCGGCCGCGGCGATCGCCTCCGGCACCCTGGCCGCGCAACGCCAGGTCAAGGCGCGCCTGGCCGACCTGCCGGCGCGCGTCATGGCGGATGGCCTGGCCTCGCCCGCCATCATCGTGGTCGGCGAAGTGGCCGCCTTCGCCCGCTGCGGGGCGCTCGATCTGCCGGCCGCCCGCGTGCTGGCCGCCTGAAGGAGACACATCATGCTCATGCGCAAACAGAAGCTCGTCATGGTCGGCAACGGCATGGCCGGGGTGAAGACCCTGGAGGAACTGCTCAAGCACGCCCCGGAGCGCTACGACATCACCGTCTTCGGCGCCGAGCCGCACGGCAACTACAACCGCATCCTGCTCTCGCCGGTGCTCGCCGGCGAGATGACCCTGCCCGAGATCATGCTCAACGATCTCGACTGGTACCGCGACAATCACATCACCCTGCACGCCGGACGCAAGGTGGTGGAGATCGACCGCGGGCGGCGCATCGTGCGTGCCGACGACGGCACCGAGGCGCACTACGACCGCCTGCTGCTGGCCACCGGCTCGCTGCCCTTCATCCTGCCGGTGCCGGGCCGTGACCTGCCTGGGGTGATCGCCTACCGCGACATCGCCGACACCGAGGCGATGATCGCCGCCGCCGCCAGCCATCGCCACGCGGTGGTGATCGGTGCCGGCCTGCTCGGCCTGGAAGCGGCCAACGGCCTGGTGCTGCGCGGCATGGAAGTCACCGTGGTGCACCTGGGCGAGTGGATCATGGACCGCCAGCTCGACAAGCCCGCCGCCGACCTGCTGCAGGCCTCGCTGGAAGCCAAGGGCATGAAGTTCCGTCTCGGCGCCAACACCGCCGAGCTGCTGCCGGTGGAAGGCGAGGGCGGCGCGCCGCGGGTCGGCGCGCTGCGCCTCAAGGACGGCAGCCTGATCCCCGCCGACCTGGTGGTGATGGCCGCCGGCATCCGTCCCAACACCCAGCTCGCCGAAGCGGCCAAGCTGCATTGCGAGCGCGGCATCGTGGTCAGCGACACCCTGCAGACCGTCACCGACCCGCGCATCTACGCGGTGGGCGAATGCGTGAACCACCGCGGCACCGCCTACGGCCTGGTCGCCCCGCTGTTCGAGCAGGCCAAGGTATGCGCCAACCACCTGGCCGGCTACGGCATCGGCCAGTACAAGGGTTCGGTGACCTCCACCAAGCTCAAGGTCACCGGGGTGGATGTGTTCTCCGCCGGCGATTTCATGGGCGGCGAGGGCTGCGACGAGATCGTGCTGCACGACCGCGCCGGCGGGGTGTACAAGAAGCTGGTGCTGAAGGACGACAAGCTCGCCGGCGCGGTGATGGTGGGCGACACGGCCGACGGCTCCTGGTACTTCCAGTTGGTGCGCGAGGGTCGCAACGTGGCCGAGATGCGCGATCACCTGATGTTCGGCCAGGGTTTCGCCCAGTCGCAACTGGGTGACGCCGGCCACCAGGGCCAGAACCAGGCCGCGCTGCTGCCCGACACGGCGGAAGTGTGCGGCTGCAACGGGGTGTGCAAGGGCACCATCGTCAAGGCGATCCGCGAGGAAGGCCTGTTTTCGCTGGACGAGGTGAAGAAGCACACCAAGGCGGCGAGTTCCTGCGGCTCCTGCACCGGCCTGGTCGAGCAGATCCTCGCTTCCACGCTGGGCGGCGCCTACCAGGCGGTGGACAAGCACGCCAAGCCGGTGTGCGGCTGCACCGATCACACCCACGCGGAGGTGCGCGCGGCGATCCGCGAACACCACCTGACCTCCATCCCGGAGACGATGAAGGTGCTCGACTGGAAGACCCCGAGCGGCTGCGCGACCTGCCGCCCGGCGCTCAACTACTACCTCATCTCCACCTGGCCGCACGAGGCCCAGGACGACCCGCAGAGCCGCTTCATCAACGAGCGCGCGCACGCCAACATCCAGAAGGACGGCAGCTACTCGGTGGTGCCGCGCATGTGGGGCGGTCTGACCACGCCGGCCGAGCTGCGCGCCATTGCCGATGCCGCCGAAAAGTACCAGGTGCCCACGGTGAAGGTCACCGGCGGCCAGCGCATCGACCTGCTGGGGGTGAAGAAGGACGACCTGCCGGCGATCTGGGCGGATCTCAACGCCGCCGGCATGGTCTCCGGCCACGCCTACGGCAAGAGCCTGCGCACCGTGAAGACCTGCGTGGGCGCCGAGCACTGCCGCTTCGGCACCCAGCTGGCGATGGACATGGGGGTGAAGCTGGAGAAGATGCTGTTCGGCATGTGGAGCCCGCACAAGGTCAAGCTGGCGGTCTCGGGCTGTCCGCGCAACTGCGCGGAGTCCGGCATCAAGGACGTCGGCGTGATCGGGGTGGATTCCGGCTACGAGATCTACGTCGCCGGCAACGGCGGCATCAAGACCGAGGTGGCGCAGTTCCTCTGCAAGGCGGCCAACGACGAGGAGGTGATGGAGTTCTCCGGCGCCTTCCTGCAGCTCTACCGCGAGGAGGGCTTCTACCTGGAGCGCACCTGCCACTACGTCGAGCGCGTCGGCCTGGACCACGTGAAGAAGCTGGTGGTGGAGGACGCCGCCAACCGCCGCGCGCTGTTCGAGCGCCTGCTCTACGCCTTGAAGGACGCGCCCGACCCCTGGGCCGAGCAGCAGGCCGCGCCGCTGGCGCGCCAGTACAAGACCATCGAATTGAAAGTCGACAACCAAGGAGCGCGCCATGGCCTGGCAGAAAGTCTGTCCGCTTGAGGAGATTCCGCTGCTCGGTGCCCGCGTGGTGGCGCACGAGGACGGCGCCATCGCGGTGTTCCGCGCCGACGGCGACACCGTGTTCGCGCTGCGCGACGCCTGCCCGCACAAGGGCGGCCCGCTGTCGCAGGGCATCGTGCACGGCAGCGGCGAGTCCGCCCGGGTGACCTGCCCGCTGCACGGTTGGAACGTCGATCTCGACTCCGGCCACGCCTGCGCGCCGGACGAGGGTTGTGTCGAGCGCTACGCCACCAAGGTGGAGCATGCGGTGGTGTGGCTGGAGGTTTGAGCTCCGACTTGCTTGAAGTCGCCGGAAACTGGCCCCGGCTGGCAAGGATGCTCCTCCCCCTTCAAGGGGGAGGCTGGGAGGGGGATGGGTTTCCTGTGGGAGAGATCTGTGTCCATACAGGCCTCGCCGGAGACCCATCCCCACCCCGGCCCGGGAGGGCGGGCTTTGCACAGCCCGCCCGCTCAGTCGGCACGGAGCAGAGCTCCGCGAAACCCCGCCTTCGCCCCCTTGAAGGGGAGGGAGAGGCCCGGGCCCCGCAGGAGCATTGGAAGCAGACAATGGAGTCGAACATGAACCTGGCCGACATCGGCCCCGCCTCGGGGCAGGAAGTGCGCACCGCCTGCTGCTACTGCGGCACCGGCTGCGGGGTGATCGCCGAGCATGACGGCCGGCGCATCACCGGCGTGCGCGGCGACCCGGCGCATCCGGCCAACTTCGGCCGGCTGTGCACCAAGGGCTCGGCGCTGCACCAGGCCGCCGCGCCCGGCGGGCGGGCGCTGTTTCCCGAACTGCGCAGCGCGCGCGGCCTGCCGCGCCGCCGTGTGGGCTGGGACAGCGCGCTGGATGGCGCCGCCGAGCGCTTCGCCGCCATCATCCGTGAGCACGGCCCGGACGCGGTGGCCTTCTACATCTCCGGCCAGCTGCTCACCGAGGACTACTACGTCTTCAACAAGCTCGCACGCGCTCTGGTCGGCACCCACAACATCGACTCCAACTCCCGCCTGTGCATGTCCAGCGCGGTGGCCGGCTACAAGGGCACGCTGGGCGCGGACAGCGTGCCCGCCTGCTATGAGGACATCGACCACGCCTCGCACCTGCTGATCGCCGGCGCCAACCCGGCCTGGGCGCATCCCATCGTGTTCCGCCGCATCGAGGCGGCCAAACGCGCCAACCCGGGCCTGTCGATCACCGTGGTCGACCCGCGCCGCACCGAAACCGCGGAGTTCGCCGACCTGCACCTGCAGATCGCCCCCGGCAGCGACGTGTTGCTCTACAACGCCATGCTGCACGTGCTGCTGTGGGAAGACCTGGTGGACCGCGACTTCATCCGCGACCACACCAGCGGCTTCGACGCCCTGCGCGCGCAACTCGCCGAATGCTCGCCCGGTGCGGTGGCCACCGCCTGCGGCGTACCGGCCGAACGCATCGTCGAGGCCGCGCGGCGCTTCGGCAACGCGCGCGCGGCGCTGTCGCTGTGGTGCATGGGGCTCAACCAGTCGCATCACGGCACCGCCAGCAACAGCGCGCTGATCCACCTGCACCTGGCCACCGGGCAGATCGGCCGCCCCGGCGCCGGACCGTTCTCGCTAACCGGCCAGCCCAATGCCATGGGCGGGCGCGAGGTGGGCGCGATGGCCACCATCCTGCCCGGCCACCGCGACCCGGCGAATGCCGCCGAGTGCGCCGAACTCGCCGCCCTGTGGGGGGTGCCGGCGCTGCCTGCAACGCCGGGTCTGACCGCGGTGCAGCTCTTCGATGCGCTCGCCGAAGGCAAGGTCAAGGCGGTGTGGATCGCCTGCACCAATCCCGCGCATTCCTTGCCCGACCAGACGCGGGTACGCGCCGCGCTGGAGAAGGCCGAGTTCGTCGTGCTGCAGGAAGCCTTTGCCGACACCGAAACCGCGCCCTATGCCGACCTGCTGCTGCCGGCGGCGAGCTGGGGCGAGAAGTCCGGCACCGTGACCAACTCCGAGCGCCGCGTCAGCCGGGTGCGTGCCGCGGTGCCCGCGCCCGGCGAGGCGCGCGCCGACTGGACCATCGCCGCCGACTTCGCGCGCCGCCTGGCGCAGCGCATGGGGCGTAGCGCGGACGGCTTCGCCTGGGCCGACGAGGCCGCGGTGTTCGCCGAGCATGTGACGCTCAGCGCTGGGCGCGACTGCGACATGAGCGGCCTGTCGCACGCCCTGCTCGATGCCCGCGGGCCGCAGCAGTGGCCCTTCCCGCAGGGCGCGGAGCAGGGCAGCGCGCGTCTGTTCACCGATCACCGCTTTCCCACCGCGGACGGCCGCGCGCGCTTCAACCCGGCCGGCTTCCCGCAGCGCCACGCGTTGCTGCCCGAACCGGTCGACGCCCGCCATCCCTTCGTACTGCTCACCGGCCGCCTGCGCGACCACTGGCACGGCATGAGCCGCACCGGCAAGGTGGCCGGGCTGTGGGGCCATACCCCGCGCGCCGAGGTCGCCCTCAATCCGGCGGACATCAGCCGGCGCGGGCTGCGCGCCGGCCAGCTGGTGCGCGTGGCCGGGCGGCGCGGCGCAGTGGTGCTGCCGCTCGCCGCCGATGCCGCGCTGGCCCCCGGCCAGGCCTGGATCCCGATGCACTGGGGCGCGGCCACGCTGGCCCAGCCGGGCGCCAACACCCTGACCTCGCCGGCCACCGACCCGATCTCCAGGCAGCCCGCGCTCAAGCAGGCGGCGGTCGCCATCGCGCCCGCCGAGCTGCCCTGGCGCGCGGCCTGGGCGGTGGCCACCGACAGCGCCGCCGACGCGGTGGCGCGCATGGCCGCGCTGCAGCCCTGGCTGGCGCGCTTCGCCTATGCCGCGCAATCCCTGGTGGGACGCACCCGGCGGGTGCTGGTGCTGCAGGTGGCCGACGTGGCGGCGCCCGACGAGGCCCTGCTGCACGCCATCGACGCGGTGTTCGAATGCACCGCCCAGCAGGCCCCGCTGGCCTACCGCGACGCGCGCCGCGGCATCGCCAAGTGGGCGCGGGTGGACCAGGGCCGCCTGGCGGCCATCCGCCTGGTGGGCGAGAGCGCTGCGGCCGACTGGCTGGTGGCGGCGATCGCCGCCGGCGACCCGGCCGATTCCTTGCGCAGCTGGCTGTTCGCCCCGCTCGCCGAGGCCCCGCAGGGCCTGGCCACCGCCAGCCGGGTGGTGTGCAACTGCCACGGCGTGAGCGAGACGCAGATCCGCGAGGCGGTGGCCGGCGGTGCCGACCTGGCGCTGCTGCAGACCACCCTCAAGTGCGGCACCGCCTGCGGCTCCTGCCTGCCCGAACTGCGCAGGCTGGCGGCGGGTGCCGTGCCCAGTGCCACCGGCTCGCCGGCCTGAGCTGCAGCGTTTTCCCCGACGACAGAGAGACAACAATAATGAACAACCCGACGATGAGCCTGGAGGCGCCGCCGCCCGGCGCCGCACTGCGGCCGCCCGGCCTGTTCCTCCGTCTGGCGCCGGCCTGGCTGGCCGGTGCAGGTGGTGGCCTGCTGCTCGGTGGCGCCCTGGGCGTGTCCGGCCAGCTCGCCGGCGCCGTGCTGCTGGCCTATGCTGCCTGGCAGCTTCTTGCCGTGGCACGTGGCGTGCGGCGTGCCGGCGAGGCGCTCGATGCCTTCGCGCAGGACTGGGAGAACGGCCGCTACGACACCCGCCTGCCGCTGGCCGCCACCGAGCTGCTGGGGCGCGCGCCCGAACGGCTCAATGCTGCGGCACGCCGGGTGGCCGCGGTGCTGGCCGAGCTGGTGCGCGCCAGCGAGGAGCTGAAGAACGTCTCGCGCGAGAGCCTGGCCGGTGTCGCCGCGGGCGAGGAGGGCGTGCGTGCGCAGCGTGACATCACCGTGTCGTCCGCCGCCACGCTGGAGCAGCTGATCACCAGCCTGGCCGCCACCCGCGACGCCGCGGCGGAAGCCGCCGAGGCCGCCGGGCAGGCCGAGGGCGAGGCGGCGCGCGGCGCCGAACGGGTGGACACGGTGGCCTGCGCGATGGATCGCCTGGCGCATGCGGTGGAGGGCGCCGCCGCGGTGACTGCCAGCCTGACCGAGCGCACCCGGCGCATCGAAGGCATCGTCGCCACCATCACCGGCATCGCCGGGCGCACCAACCTGCTGGCCCTCAACGCCGCCATCGAAGCGGCGCGTGCCGGTGAGGCCGGGCGTGGCTTCGCCGTGGTGGCCGACGAGGTGCGCCAGCTCGCCGACCGTACCGCCGCCGCCACCGGTGAGATCGCCGCCCTGATCGCCGAAGTGCTGGCCGAAGTCGACCGCCTGGTCGAGGTGGTCGATGGCGCCAACACGCAGGCCGGCAGCAGCGCGGCGCAGGCACGCGAGGCTGCCGCCGCGCTGGCGGCGATCCGTGCCGCGGCGGCGCAGACCCTGGCGCACATGCGCGAGATTGCCGCCGCCAGCGCCGAACAGAGCACCGCCGGCGAACGCATCGCGGCGGACGTCGAGCGGGTCGCGCGCCTGGCCGACGAGAACGCGTTGCGGGTGGCCGAAAGCAGCGAACTGGCGCGCTACCAGGACGAACTGGTGGCCCGCCTGGAGAACCGCCTGCACGGCAGCAGCGAGTGAGGGCCGGCCATGGACAGCCAATGGATGTACGGCGCGGCCCTGCTGGGCGCCGCCGCCCTGTGGATGCTGGGCCGCCACCGCCGGGGGCGCGGCCCGGGGGCACGCGAAACCCAGGCCGAACGCGCGCTGGCGCAGGCCGGGCAGCTCACCGAGCTGGTGGCGGCCCTGCAGCAGCACCGCGGCATGAGCGGCGCATGGCTGGCCGGTGACGCCAGCTTCGGTGCCCGCCTCGGCGAGCGGCAGGCGGGCATCGAGCGTTTGTTCGCGCAGGTGCTGGAAGCGGCGGCTGCGGAGGATGCCGAGGCTTTTCCCTGCTTCATCAGCCAGGACGTGCTGGGGCTGCGCTTTCGCTGGCGCGAGCTGGTGCAGGAGCTGGCCGTACTGAGCGCCGAGGAGAGCTTCCGCCGCCACAGCCGGATGGTGGCGATCCTGCTGGAGTGGCTTTCGGCGCTCGGCGAGGCGCGCATCGCGCCGGCCGGCGGCGCCTACGAGCCGCAGGCGGTGCGCCGTCTGCTGGGGCAGCTGCCGGCGCTCGCCGAATGCCTGGGCCAGGCGCGTGCGCTATCCAGCGCAGTGGCCGCGCGCGGACGCTGCGCGCCGGTGGCCAGGGTGCGGCTGAGCTTCCTGGTGGCGCGCGCCACCCAGCTGGTCGAGCGCAGTGCGAGCGGCGGGCAGGGGGAAGCCGCGTGGCGTGCCGCCACCGCCTTCCTGACGCTGCTGCGCGAGCAGGTGCTGGGCAGCCCCCAGGTCGGCACCGACGCGGCGACCTGCTTCCGCCTCGGCAGCGTGGCGGTGGATGCGGTCTACGCGTGGATCGCCGAGGAACGCGCGGCGCTCGGCGCAGGAAGGTACGCACACGCCTTCTGAGGCGGACGCGCAGCGGCTCCTGCAGGGTCGAAGGCCTGCGGATGCGGCGCTGCGGCACATGTCCGCAGCCGCCGCATGGTTTCGTCATCGCCCCATCGCCGCTAGACTGTTCCGTATGCACTCCCCGAGTGACGGGACCGTCGAGAAAGTCCCGCGGCCGCGGGATGCGCTTCCCACCCGACATGGAGGCAGCATGAGCTTCGAAACCATTCTGTATTCGGTGCATGAGCAGATCGCCGAGATCCGCCTGAACCGTCCGCAGCGCCTCAACGCGGTCACCGCCACCCTGTACGACGAACTCAACCAGGCCCTCTCGCTCGCCGAGGCGGACAAGGACGCCCGCGTGGTGCTGCTGACCGGCGAGGGGCGCGCCTTCTGCGTGGGCGCAGACCTCAAGGAACACAAGACCGGCCGCACCGCCTTCGACCGCCGCCAGTACCTGCTCGGCGAGCAGCTGGTGTGCAAGCGCCTGCTGCAGTTGAAGAAACCGGTGATTGCCGCGGTGAATGGCTACGCGCTGGGTGCCGGGGCGGAGATGGCGATGGCCTCGGACTTCATCCTGATGGCCGAGAGCGCGCAGATCGGCCTGCCGGAGATCAGCATCGGCAACTTCCTCGGCGGCGGCGTCACCTGGCTGCTGCCGCGCCTGGTGGGGCTGGCCAAGGCGCGCGAGCTGGTTTTCCTTGGCGAGCGCATCAAGGGCGAGGAGGCGGTGCGCATCGGCCTGGCCAACCGCGTGCTGCCCGACGAAGGCTTCCTCGACGCGGCGCGCGCCTTTGCCCTGAAGGTGGCGGGCAAGGCGCCGTTCTCCATGCAGCTGGCCAAGGAGCAGCTCAACATGGCCGCCGAACGCACTCTCGATGCGGCGCTCACCGCCGAGCTGGAAGGGATGATGTTCGTCGGCACCACGCGCGACTGGCAGGAAGGCGTGGACGCCTTCGCCGAAAAGCGCGCACCGGTCTTCAGGGGGGAATGAGATGAACCACGTCATGCCGGTCGTGCCGCACAAGAGCCCGCTGCACGACATCCTCGCGCCGTCTTCCATCGCCATCGTCGGCGCCTCGGCTGACCCCACCAAGCGCGGCTACAAGGCCATGGTGGGACTGATCAAGGACGGCTACCGCGGGGCAATCCATCCGATCAACCCGAAAGCCGACATGATCCTCGGGGTGAAGACCCTGCCATCCATCGAGGCCCTGCCCGGGCCGGTGGACCTGGCGCTGATCTGTACCCCGGCGGCCACCGTACCCGGCATCATCGCCGAGCTGGGGCGCAAGGGGGTGAAGGGCGCGGTGGTGCTGGCCAGCGGTTTCAAGGAAACCGGGCCGGAAGGCGCCAAGCTCGAACAACAGGTGCTGGATGCCGCACGTGAGGGCGGGGTGCGGGTGATCGGTCCCAATACCTCGGGCATGTTCAACCTGCACCACAAGGTCAACCTGCTGGCGCTGGCCAACGTCAAACCGGGCGAGATCGGTTTCATCTCGCAGTCGGGCAACATGCTGCTGTCGCTGGTGCTGGAGGCCGAGCACAACGGTCATGTCGGTTTCTCCACCTATGTCGGGCCGGGCAACCAGACCGACGTGGGCTTCAACGACTACCTGCGCTATCTCGGCGAGGACGAGCACACCCGGGTGGCCACGCTGTACGTGGAAGGCTTCCGCGACGGCCAGCGCTTCCTGCAGGTGGCGCGCGAGATTTCCGCGCTGAAGCCGGTGGTGGTGTACAAATCCGGCTCCACCGAACAGGGCCGCAAGGCGGCCAGTTCGCACACCGGCGCGCTGGCCGGCAGCTATGCGATGACGGTGGACCTGCTGCGCCAGGTCGGGGTGAGCGTGGTGCAGCACTCCAACGAGATCCTGCCGGTGGCCGAAGGCCTCGGCCTGCTGCAGAAGGCGCCCGGCAAGCGCGTGGCGGTGATCTCCGACGGCGGCGGCCAGGCCACCATCGCCTCCGATCGCCTGGCCGAAGCCGGGCTGGAACTGGCCGAGCTGAGCGAGCAGACCAAGGCACGCCTGGCGGCCATCCTGTTCCCGCAGGCCTCGCTGGTGAACCCGGTGGACGTGGCCGGCAGCAGCGACGCCAACCCGGCGCTGCTCGCCGAATGCATGGAGATCGTCGCCGAGGACGAGAACGTCGACAGCGTCTTCCTGGTCGGCATGTTCGGCGGCTACGCCATCCGCTTTGCCGAGGACCTGCTGGGCGGCGAGATGCGCGGCGCGGAGTCGATGATCGAGCTGTCCCGCCGCAGCGAGAAGCCGGTGGTGGTGTATAGCCTCTATGCGCCGATTAAGCCGCCGGCATTGCGCCGCCTGCACGAGGCGGGCGTGCCGGTGTACACCTCCATCGAGCACGCGGTGCGTGTGCTCGCCGCGCTGGGCGAGCGCGGCATCTACCTGAAGAGCAAGGAGGGCGACGTACACCCGCCGGCAGTGGCGCCCAGCGAGGACATGCTGGCGATGTTCGCCCGCGCCAAGGACGAGGGGCGCGATCTCTACGAGTACGAGGCCAAGGCCCTGCTGCGCACCCACGGCATCGAGGTGGCCGAGGAGGCGGTGGTGCGCGACCCGGACGAACTGGCCGCAGTGGCGCAGCGTTTCGGCGATCAGGCGCTGGTGATGAAGGTGGTGTCCAAGGACATCCTGCACAAGTCGGACGCCGGCGGGGTGAAGCTCAACCTGCGCGGCGAGGCCGCGCTGCGCAGCGCCTGGGCGCAGATCATGGAAAGCTGCCGCGCCTACGACGCGAACGCCGACATCCGCGGCGTGCTGGTCACGCCGATGGCGAAGAAGGGTGTGGAGGTCATCGTCGGCGTGAGCCGCGATCCGATCTTCGGCCCGGTGCTGATGTTCGGCCTGGGCGGCATCTTCGTCGAGATCCTCGAAGACGTCGCCTTCCGCGCCATTCCGCTGTCCGAGTTGGACGCGCGCTCCATGGTCGACCAGCTCAAGGCGCGCAAGGTGCTGGAAGGCGCGCGCGGCGAACCGGCGGTGGACAGGGCCGCGCTGGTGGACCTGCTGCTCAAGGTGTCCGGCATCGTCTCGGCCTATCCGCAGCTCTTCGAGCTCGACCTCAATCCGGTGATCGCCTACCCCGACGGCTATGCCGCGGTGGATGCGCGCATCATCATCAATCGCGCGGTCGTGTGACTGCGCCGGAGCCCCGCATGAACCTGCCTCAACTGACCGATGCGCTGCTGACGCTGGAAAACCGCGTCGCCACGCTGACCTTCAACCGCCACGACCTGCGCAATGCGCTCACCGGTACCGCGCTGGTGGACGACATCGTTGCGGTGGCCGAGTGGGTGAACCGCTGCGACGAGGTCTCGGTGCTGGTGATGACCGGCGCCGGCTCGGCCTTCTCCTCGGGCGGCAACGTCAAGGACATGGCCGAGCGCGGCGGCGACTTCGCCGGCGACGTGGCCGAAGTGGCCACCCGCTACCGCCGCGGCATCCAGCGCATCCCGCTGGCCCTGCAGCAGGTGGAGGTGCCCATCATCGCCGCGGTGAACGGCCCGGCGATCGGCGCCGGCTTCGATCTGGCCAACATGGCCGACATCCGCATCGCCTCGGAGAAGGCCAAGTTCGGCGAGACCTTCTTGAACCTGGGCATCATCCCGGGCGACGGCGGCGCCTGGTTCATGCAGCGCCTGATCGGCTATCAGCGCGCCTTCGAGCTGACGCTCTCCGGGCGCGTCGTCGATGCGGCGGAAGCGAAGGAAATCGGCATCGTGCTGGAGGTGGTGGCGCCGGAGCAGCTGCTGGCGCGCGCCCAGGAACTCGCCGCCCGCTTCGCCGCCCAGCCGCCCAAGGCGGTGCGCCTCACCAAGCGCCTGATGAAGTCCGCCCAGCGCATGGAGCTGAAGGACTTCCTCGACCTGTGCGCGGCCTTCCAGGGCATGTGCCACAACGAGCCGGAACACCTGGAGGCGGTGAAGCGCTTCCTGTCCTGAAGCGGAACCGGCGGGTAGGAGCGGCCTTGGCCGCGATGCGGCCTTTGGAAGACGGTCGCCGCATCGCGACCAAGGCCGCTCCTACACGGGGAAGCTTGCGCGGCGCAGGGTCCTATTCGCTGTCGTAACCCAGCAGGCGACGTTCGGCGATCAGGCGGGCGACCGCTTCGGGTACGTCGCGCTCCCAGTCGCCGCTGCCGCGGCGCAGGTCGGCCAGCACCGCGCCGCCGTCGATGTGCAGGTGGCTGTCGTCCACCGGCTCGACCGCGATCAGTTTCTCGTTGGCCACCAGGTGGGCGAGCAGGTGGGTGAGGTTCTCCGGCACCTGCACGTTGTCCAGGGTGACCATGGGCGCGTCGGTGGCCGGGCGCGAGGGGTACACGTAGACGTGGGTGTTGTCCGGGAAGAGCTTGCCGAAGGCTTCCAGGATGCCGCCTTCCAGGCCCTCGTAGTACTTCTCGTCGAACAGGAACTGGAAGTCGCGCACCGACAGCACGATGCCGATCGGCTTCTGCGTGTAGCGCCGCAGGTAGGCGCGCAGGCGGAAGAAGCGCACGTAGTCGGAGATCATCACCGTGTAGCCCTGCGAGGCCAGCAGGTCGATGCGCGCGAGGAAGTCGGCGCCGTCCAGGTTGTCGCCGCTGATTAGCGAGTTCATGGTGATCTCGGCCAGCGACACCATGCGCTCGTCCTCCACCCCTTCCAGCGCGGCAAAGCGGCGCTGGCCGGCGTGCATCATGTCCACATTGACGCAGGTCACCGGCTTGAAGCTGCCGCGCATCACCATCACCGGCTTGCGGTAGAAGAGCTCGCCCGGCACCACGACCTCGCCCTGCGGGTTGAAGATCACCGCGCGGGTCAGCCAGCTGCGGATCAGGTGCAGGTTCATCAGGCGGTTTTCGACGTCCTCGAAGTAGGGGCCGGCGAAGTGGATCAGGTCCACTTCGATGCGGTCCGGCCCGAGCCCGTCGGCCAGGCCTTCGACGATCCATTCCGGGTGGTCGTGGTGGAAGAAGGCGCCGTGGATCAGGTTCACCCCGAGGATGCCGAGCGCTTCGGACTGCCGGGCGTTGGTATCGTCGAGCATGCGCACGTGCATGATCACTTCGCTCGGCGCCGCGCCCGGGTGCAGTTGCAGGCGGATGCCGATCCAGCCGTGGCATTCGTTCTGCTGCTTGAAGCTGCGCGCGGTCACCGTGGCGGCGTAGGCGAAGAAGGTGGTGTTCTTGGGACGCACGTGCGACAGGCGCTCGACCACCTGGTCGAACTCCTTCTCCAGCATCTGCATCAAGCGGCTGCGGCTGACGTAGCGGTCGGCGTGGCCGTAGATCGCGTCGCTCACCGCCATGTCGTAGGCGGACATGGTCTTGGCGATGGTGCCGGCGGCGGCGCCGACATGGAAGAAGCGGCGCGCCACCTCCTGGCCGGCGCCGATCTCGACGATGGAGCCGTACTTGAACTTGTCCAGGTTGATCGCCAGCGCCTTCTGGTCGGTGGTCAGGCTGTTGTCGCGGGTGCGCATCGTTTCGGGGGTCCCGGGTGATGAGGGGTTGAGCGGGGCGGGCGTGGTGCGCATGGTCTACTTCAGCGCAAAGCCCATGCCGCGCAGCGTCTCGACCAGGCGGTCGCGGCCGGAGAGGGTTTCCGGGCCGGCGATGCGCTTGGACGAATGCACCGCCCAGGTGCCGTGCACATTCATCTTCTGGTCTTCGTAGAAGCGTGCCATGGCGGCGTTGTAGGCCTCGATGCCGGCCTGCTGCTCGGTCACCGGCAGGTAGCGTTCCTGGTGCAGCACCACCTGCTGGGGCAGGCGCGGCTTGACTGTCGCCGGTGGGGCGGCGGGGTCCTCGACGCCCAGGGTCATGCCGAACACGGCGAACACGCGCGGCGGCAGGCCGAGCAGTTCGGCCACCTTCTCCGGCTGGTTGCGCATGCCGCCGATGTAGCAGCCCGACAGGCCGAGCGATTCGGCGGCAGCCAGGGCGTTCTGCGCCGCCAGCGCGGCATCGACCACGCCGATGATGAACATCTCCAGATAGTCCAGCGCGCCGTTCGGGCGCTCCACGCTCTCGGCCACATGGGCCAGGCGGGCGAGGTCGGCCAGCCACACCAGAACCAGCGGCGCGTCGCGCACATGCGCCTGGCCGCCGGCACATTCGGCCAGCGCGGCGCGGGTGTCCGGGTTGCGCACCGCGACCACGCTCCAGGCCTGCAGGTTGGACGAGGTGGCGGCCGACTGTGCGGCGGCAATGATGGCGGCGAGCTGGTCCTCGCTCACCGGGTCGGGCAGATGGCGGCGCACCGAGCGGTGGCCGAGCAGGTGGTCGATGACCGGCGTCCACGCGGCGGGCGCGGGCAAGGTGTCGGTGCCGTAGCGGGTGGCGATCAGTTGCTGGGCGCGGGCGTTCATCCTGGCTCCGTGGGTCGGGTGGCAAAAAAACAATAAGTATAGGCCGGTGCGCGGGAGGCTGCCCGCTGCTACAATGCCGGCCGTGGCGGGTCTCCCCGCATTGCAGCGCGGTGAACCTGGTCAGGGCCGGAAGGCAGCAGCCACAGCCGTTCCCTGCAAGTGCCGGGGGTCAGGCTCGCCACCCCGAACATGAAAACGCCGGATGATCCTCGCGGACATCCGGCGTTTTTCGTTTGTACCTTGTCTTCAGGCCAGCAGCGTATCCATCAGCATCATGCCGACGAAGCCGGCGACCAGTCCGCCGGTGGCCAGCGTCTCGTGCCCGCGGCGGTGCGATTCCGGGATGATCTCGTGGCTGACCACGAAGAGCATCGCGCCGGCCGCCGCGCCCAGGCCCCAGGGCAGCAGGGCGGCCGACTGGCCCACCGCCAGCGAGCCAACGAGTGCTGCGGCGGGTTCCACCACCCCGCTGGCCGCGGCCACCGTGAAGGCGAGCAGACGGCTGTACCCGGCGGCGACCAGGGCGATGGCGACGATCAGCCCTTCCGGCACGTTCTGCAGCGAGATGCCGGTGGCCACCGCGTTGCCGCTGGCTTCGCCGGCCGCCACGCCGATCGCCAGCCCTTCCGGGATGTTGTGCACCGCGATGGCGAACACGAACAGCCACACTGCCTTGGCCGAGCGCCGGCCGTCCGGCGCGTGCTTGTGCGGCAGCGCGCGGTCCAGGGCCAGCAGCGCCAGTGCGCCGGCCAGCAGCGCCGCGGCCACCGTCACCACCGCGTCGGCACGGCTGGCACCCAGGGCTTCGGCGGCGTCGAAACCGGGCATCAACAGCGAGAACACGCTGGCGGCAAGCATCACACCGGCGCCGAAGCCGAGCAGCATGCCTTGCACGCCGGCGCCGATGCGGCGGGTGACCAGCACCGGCAGCGCGCCGAGAGCGGTGGCGAAGGCTGCCATCGCCCCGCCCGCGAGCGCGCCGCGCAAGGGGCCGTCGATGCGCGGCAGGGCGTCGGCCGCCTGCATGGCGAGCAGCGCGAGGCCGAGCAGGGCGATCGTCCAGCCGGACAGCGCGCGCGCGAATCCTGCCGGGTTGCCGGGCTGGAAGTGCAGGCGGGCGATGCGTGCGGCCATGATCGATCTCCTTGTTCTGGCAAGGGGCGCGCGATGCGCCCTGTTGCATCAACTATCGATCATGGCGATACATAGTTCAAATTGAATGACTTGAAATACTCAATAGGATGAATTGATCGAAATTCAGGACGGCCGCCGATAGCCGCCGGCCACGCCCTGCGGTGACATCACGATCTGCCACAACTGGGTGGTGCGCGCGCGGAAGGTGCCGGCGCAGGCAAGCAGGTAGTAGCGCCACATGCGGTGGAAGCGTTCGCCGTAGCCGTCGGCAAAATGGGGCCATGCCGCCTCGAAGTTGGCATGCCAGGCCATCAGCGTGTGGTCGTAGTCGGCGCCGAAGTTGTGCACGTCCTCGGTGATGAAGCTGTCCTCGGAGGCATCGGCAATCTGCCCCAGCGAGGGCAGGTCGCCATTGGGGAAGATGTAGCGGTCGATCCACGGATCGGTAGGCGTGCGGCGGCGCTTCTTGCCGATGGTGTGCAGCAGGAACAAGCCGTCGTCGGTCAGGCAGCGCCGCGCGACCTCGAAGAAGTGGCGATGGTTCTTGTGGCCGACGTGCTCGAACATGCCGATCGAGGCAACGCGGTCGAAGCGCTGGTCGCCCGCCGCGCCGAACTCGCGGTAGTCGGCCAGGCGGAACTCCACCGGCAGACCAGCGCAGCGCGCTTCGCCGTGTTCGGCCTGCTCGCGCGAGATGGTCAGCCCGACGCAGGCGACGCCGTAGCGCTCGGCGGCGAACTTCATCAGGCTGCCCCAGCCGCAGCCGATGTCGAGCAGGCGCATGCCCGGCGCCAGGCCGAGCTTGCGGCAGATCAGGTCGAGCTTGGCTTCCTGCGCGTCGGCGAGGTTGCCGGCGTCCTTCCAGTAGCCGCAGGTGTAGGCCATGTAGGGGTCGAGCATGGCTTCGAAGAAGGTGTTGCCGGTGTCGTAATGGACTTCGCCCACGTGCCAGGCGCGCTTGAGGTTCTGCAGGTTCAGCAGCTTCGCGCGCAGGCCCTGCACCAGCAGGGTGGTGGTGCCCACCCGCTCGTCCAGGCGGGCGCGAAGCAGGCGGGCGATGAGTTCGTCCACCTGCTCGCAGTCCCACCAGCCGTCCATGTAGCTTTCGCCCAGCCCAAGGCTGCCGGTCGCCAGGATGCGTTCGGCGGTCTGCGGATGATGAACCTGCATGTCCCACGGACGCTTGCCGTCCACCTGCACGCCGGCTTCCCCCAGCAAGGCGGCGAAGACCTCTTCGGTGCTGCGTGCGGCGAGCCGTCTGCGCGGTGCCGGCGGGCCGGGCAGTGTCGAAGAGGAACCGGAATGGGCGTGCTCCATCGCGTGTCTCCCATCGCTGTCGCGCGATCCAATGCAACGGCGAGGCAGGGCCTCGCCGTTCTTCACCTTAGACGAACGCGCACGCTGCCGCCGGTCGCCGCGGCAGCGTGCGCCTCGTGCTCAGAAGGCATTGCGCGCGTAGTTCGCGAGCACCGTGCAGAGGGTCTCGAACAACTCGTCCAGGCCTGTGTCGTTCATGTACATGGCGTGTCCTCCGGCCGCAGGCATGTCCCTGTCTTGTTCCCTGAAGGATGGACGGCGCGGCCTTGCGCTGCCAATTGATCGTGGCAATTGTTTCGATTGCCACATGCAATCCGCGAGGCTCGCGCGCTGCCTGCGAGCTAGCCGCGGGGCGGGCCGGTCTGTCTGCTAGAATCGCCCGCCATGAGCTATCAGGTACTCGCGCGCAAGTGGCGGCCGAAGTCCTTCGGCACGCTGGTCGGCCAGGAGCATGTCGTCCGGGCGCTCACGCACGCGCTGGCCACCGGGCGCCTGCACCACGCCTGGTTGTTCACCGGCACCCGCGGGGTGGGCAAGACCACCATCAGCCGCATCCTCGCCAAGGCGCTCAACTGCGAGACCGGCGTCACCGCCGAGCCCTGCGGCCAGTGCGCCGCCTGCCAGGCGATCGACGCCGACCGCTTCCCCGACTACGTCGAGATGGACGCGGCCTCCAACCGCGGCGTGGACGACATGGCCGCGCTGCTCGACAAGGCGGTGTATGCGCCCACCCAGGGGCGCTACAAGGTCTACATGATCGACGAAGTGCACATGCTCACCGGGCATGCCTTCAACGCCATGCTGAAGACGCTGGAGGAGCCGCCCGAGCACGTCAAGTTCATCCTCGCCACCACCGACCCGCAGAAGATCCCGGTCACGGTGTTGAGCCGCTGCCTGCAGTTCAACCTCAAGCAGATGCCCCCCGGGCACATCGTCGAGCACCTCACCCGCATCCTCGAGGCCGAAGCCGTGCCCTTCGAGGCGCCGGCGCTGCGCCATCTGGCCAAGGCCGCGCACGGCTCGATGCGCGACGCGCTGTCGCTGCTCGACCAGGCCATCGCCCACGGCGCCGGCAAGGTGGAGGAGGAGCAGGTCACCCACATGCTCGGCACGGTGGGCGACGACCACTTGTACGCGGTGTTCGATGCCCTGCTCGCCGGCGACGCGGATGCGCTGCTCGCGGTGGCCGACGCCATGGCCACCCGCAGTCTGTCCTTCGACGCCGCGCTGCAGTCGCTTGCATCGCTCCTGCACCGCATCGCCGTGCTGCAGTTCGCCCCCGCGGCGATCGCCGACGAGGCCGAACGCAGCCGGCTGCAACCCTACGCCGACGGCTTCGACGCCGAGTATCTGCAGCTCGCCTACCAGATCGCCATCCACGGGCGTGACGAACTGGCGCTGGCGCCCGACGAGCAGGCCGGCTTCACCATGAGCCTGCTGCGCCTGCACGCCTTCCGCCCCGAGAACCCGCCGCCGCTGGGCGCGGCCGGCGGCGCGGGCGGCGGGAGCGGCACAGGAAGGGCCCGGCCGCTGGCGCCATCGCCGGGCCGCCCGGCGGCGGCGAGCGCGCCTGTCAGGCCCGCGGTCGTCGACAGTGCCGCGGCCGCGCCGGGCGCGACCAGCAGGACGCAGGAGGCGCCGGCGAACCCGGTGCCGGTCGCCGCGCAGGCGGTCGAGGCCGTCGAGCCGGCCCCGGTGCGGGCGACGCCGATCGAACCTCCTCCGGCCCCGGCTGCCTCCGCCGCCCCGGAACCCTCCGAGCGCGCCGACATCCCGCCGTGGGAGGATCTGCCGCCGGAGGCCTTCGAAGGTTCAGCCGCCTCCCCGGCGGCGCGCGCGCCCATGCCCGCGCCGGAATCGGCGACCCCGTCCGCGCCGCCCTCCCGCTCCGTGGGCGATGCGCGCATGCCCACGGGTAGCGACGACTGGCATGCGCTGGTGCGCGCGCTGGGCCTGGGCGGCATGGTGCGCGAGCTCGCCCAGCACTGCGAATGGGTGGGCGAGCGGGACGGCCAGATAGGCCTGCGCCTGTCGAACGCCCATCGCCATCTGCTGGACATGAATCCGGCCAGCGTCGAGCGCCTGCAGGACCAGCTCGGCGCCCACTTCGGCCGCCCGATGCGGCTGCGGATCGACATCGGCGCGATCGCCGACGCCACGCCGGCGCAGCGCGACCAGGCCGAGAAGCAGGCCCGCCATGTGCAAGCGGTTGCGGCGCTGGAAGCCGACCCCTTCGTGCGCGAGCTGATCGAACGTTTCGACGCTACCCTGCTCGAAGCTTCGGTCCGCCCGCTCTGAGACACCCGAAACCCAGTTACCTACTTGCGGAGAACCCCATCATGATGAAAGGCGGTATTGCCGGCCTGATGAAGCAGGCCCAGCAGATGCAGGAAAACATGAAGAAGATGCAGGACCAGCTCGCCACGGTCGAGGTCGAGGGCCAGGCCGGTGCCGGAATGGTCAAGGTCGTCATGACCTGCAAGCACGACGTGCGCCGGGTGTCCATCGACGACTCGGTGATGGACGACAAGGAGATGCTCGAAGACCTGGTGGCCGCCGCGCTCAACGATGCAGTGCGCAAGGTCGAGACCACCACCCAGGAAAAGATGGCCGGCTTCACCTCCGGGCTGAACCTGCCGCCGGGCATGAAGCTGCCGTTCTGACTTGTTGATCGCCCCGAAGGGGCGCTGACTGCACCCTCCCCTTCAAGGGGGCGAGGGCGGGGTTTCGCGGAGTACTGCTCCGCGCCGCCTGAGCGGGCGGGCTGTGCAAAGCCCGCCCTCCCGGGTTGGGGTGGGGATGGGTTTCGGCCCCGGCGCGCAAGGACGTCAGTTGATCCCGACGGAAACCCATCCCCCTCCTGTCCTCCCCCTTGAAGGGGGAGGGACCCTTCGAATACGTTCCGGCGGCCCGATTTGCAGCAGCTCTTCCCATGTCCCCCTCCTCGCTAGATGAACTCATCGACGCGCTGCGCTGCCTGCCCGGGGTAGGCCCCAAGTCCGCCCAGCGCATGGCCTACCACCTGCTGCAGCGCGACCAGCGCGGGGCGACGCGCCTGGCGCAGGCGATGGCGCACGCGCTCGAGGTGCTGCGCCACTGCGAGCGCTGCAACAATTTCTCCGAGACCGACGTCTGCCAACGCTGCGCCAACCCGCAGCGCGACCGCAGCCAGCTGTGCGTGGTGGAGATGCCGGCCGACCTGGCGATGATGGAGCAGACCCACGCCTACAACGGCCTGTACTACGTGCTGATGGGGCGGCTGTCGCCGCTCGACGGCATCGGTCCGCGCGAGCTCGGGCTGGACAAGCTGATCGCGCGCGCCACCGACGGCGAGGTCGCCGAAGTCATCCTGGCCACCAACTTCACCAACGAGGGCGAAGCCACCGCCCACACCGTGGCCGAGCTGCTGCGCGCCCGCGGTCTGGCGGTGAGCCGCCTGTCGCGCGGGGTGCCGGTGGGTGGGGAACTGGAACACACCGACACCGGCACCATCGCCCAGGCCCTGGTCGAACGCCGCAGCCTCTGATCCCTGCACAAGCCCCTGTTGCGCCGCGGCATTTCGCTGGCTGGCATTCGCCCCGGGTGCGGCAATTGGCCGCGCAAAGCCTTGATTCACGCGGGAATTCGCCATATGCGCTTTTTCTGCTGCACGCTTTTCGCTATAATCCCGGGGTTTTTTTGAATCCAGTCTTTGGTTTCCTTTCAGGGAAGAGGTCATGAGCGTTGATCAAAAGATGGACAGCGGCCGCCGCACCTTGCTGCTGGCGACGTCGGCCGCGGGCGGTGCCGCCTGCGTGGCGACGGCGGTGCCGTTTGTCGCCAGCCTGACGCCGTCCGAGCGTGCGAAGGCGGCAGGTGCGCCGGTCGAGGCCGACGTGAGCAAGCTCGCGCCGGGCGAGATGATGACGGTGGAGTGGCGTGGCAAGCCGGTGTGGATCCTGCGTCGCACCCCGGAAATGCTGGCGTCTCTGGAGAAGACCGACGGGCTGGTGTCCGATCCGGAATCCGAGAAGCCGATGCAGCCGGACTACGCCAAGAACAAGCACCGCTCGATCAATCCCGAGTATCTGGTGGCGGTCGGCATCTGCACCCACCTGGGCTGTTCGCCGTCCGAGAAGCTGAAGTCCGGCACCGAAAGCGGCCTGGGTGCCGACTGGGCCGGCGGCTTCCTGTGCCCGTGCCACGGTTCGCTGTTCGATCTGGCCGGCCGGGTCTACAGCAGCATGCCTGCGCCGGACAACCTCGAAGTCCCGCCGCACCAGTACCTGGCGGATTCCCTCCTCCTCATCGGCGACGACGGAAAGGCCTAAGCGATGACGACCAAATCTCAGGCTTTGCTGAACTGGATCGACGAGCGCTTCCCGCTCACGTCCACCTGGAAGGCGCACCTGTCCGAGTACTACGCGCCCAAGAACTTCAACTTCTGGTACTTCTTCGGCTCGCTGGCCCTGCTGGTGCTGGTGATCCAGATCCTCACCGGCATCTTCCTGGTGATGCACTACAAGCCGGACGGCACGCTGAACGCCTCGGGCATCCCGGTGGCCTTCGCCAGCGTGGAGTACATCATGCGCGAAGTGCCGGGTGGCTGGCTGATCCGCTACCTGCACTCCACCGGCGCCTCGGCCTTCTTCGTGGTGGTGTACCTGCACATGTTCCGCGGTCTGCTCTACGGCTCCTACCGCAAGCCGCGCGAGCTGATCTGGATCTTCGGCACGCTGATCTTCCTGGTGCTGATGGCCGAGGCCTTCATGGGCTATCTGCTGCCCTGGGGCCAGATGTCGTACTGGGGCGCGCAGGTGATCATCAACCTGTTCTCCGCGATCCCGCTGATCGGCCCGGACCTGTCGCTGGTCATCCGTGGTGACTACGTCATCTCCGATGCCACGCTGAACCGCTTCTTCTCCTTCCACGTCATCGCCGTGCCGCTGGTGCTGATCGGCCTGGTCGCCGCGCACATCATCGCGCTGCACGAAGTCGGCTCCAACAACCCGGACGGCGTCGAGATCAAGAAGAAGAAGGACGCCAACGGCATCCCGCTGGACGGCATCCCCTTCCATCCGTACTACACGGTGAAGGACATCGTCGGCGTGGTGGGCTTCCTGTTCTTCTTCAGCGCGGTGGTGTTCTTCGCGCCCGAAGGCGGCGGCTACTTCCTGGAGTTCAACAACTTCATCCCGGCAGATCCGCTGAAGACCCCGCCGCACATTGCGCCGGTGTGGTACTTCACGCCCTTCTACTCCATCCTGCGCGCGGTCACCTACCCGCTGTTCGGGCTGGACGCCAAGTTCTGGGGTGTGGTGGCCATGGGTGCCTCGGTGGTGATCATCGCCTTCCTGCCCTGGCTGGACCGCAGCCCGGTGAAGTCGATCCGCTACAAGGGCCCGATCTTCAAGATTGCGCTGGTCGTCTTCGTGATCTGCTTCTTCATCCTGGGTTACCTCGGCGTGCTCGCACCGACCCCGGGCCGCACCCTGGTGGCGCAGATCTGCTCGGTGTTGTACTTCGCGTTCTTCCTCCTGATGCCGTGGTACAGCAAGATCGACAAGTGCAAACCCGAACCGGAAAGGGTGAATTTCAAATGAAGATGCGAGTAATCAACCTGATCAAGCGCGCCGCGGCCGTGCTGCTGTTCGCGCCTTCGCTGGCGCTGGCCGCGGGGGCGGTGCTGCACCTGGATCGCGCCCCGGTGAGCAAGGATCCGGCTGCGTTGCAGCACGGCGCCAAGCTGTTCGTGAACTACTGTCTGAACTGCCACAGCGCCAGCTTCATGCGCTACAACCAGCTGGAGAACATCGGCCTGTCGGAGCAGCTGATCCGCGACAACCTGATGTTCACCGGCGAACGCGTCGGCGACCTGATGAAGATCGCCATGCGTCCGGCCGACTCCAAGGTGTGGTTCGGCGCCGCGCCCCCGGATCTCACCCTGATCGCGCGTCAGCGTGCCTCCGAGTTCGGCAGCGGTGCCGACTGGCTGTACACCTACCTGCGCCAGTTCTATCGCGACGAGGCCCGTCCGACCGGCTGGAACAACGTGGTGTTCGAGAACGTCGGCATGCCGCACGCGCTGTGGGAACTGCAGGGCGAGCAGGTGGCCAAGGTCACCGAGAACGCCGACGGTTCCAAGCACGTCGAGCTGTCGCTGGCCAAGCCGGGCAAGATGAGCGTGGAAGAGTACGACAGCGCGGTGGCCGATCTGGTCTCCTTCCTGGTGTGGATGGGCGAGCCGGTGGCCGAGAAGCGCAAGCTGATCGGTACCTACGTGCTGCTCTTCCTGGTAGGCCTGTTCGTGCTGAGCTACGCGCTCAAGAAGAACTACTGGAAGGATATTCATTGAGCTCACGGGTGAGCGGCCGCAAGGCCTAGTCCGCCTCAATCCTGCCAGACGCACCACGCGAATTTCCGCGTGGTGCGCTTTGCTTTTGTATCCGGAGTTTTACGCATCATGATGAACCTGTATTCCGGCACCACCGATCCGTTCAGTCACCGTTGCCGGATCGTGCTCTTCGAGAAGGGCATGGACTTCGAGGTGATCGACGTCGATCTGTACAACAAGCCCGAGGACATCGCCGTCATCAACCCGTACAACCGCGTCCCGGTCCTGGTGGACCGCGACCTGGTGCTGTACGAGTCGAACATCATCAACGAGTACATCGACGAGCGCTTTCCGCACCCGCAGCTGATGCCGCCCGACCCGATCATGCGTGCGCGCGCCCGCCAGTTGCTGCACACCTTCGAACTGGAACTGTTCTCGCACATCGATGCGCTGGAGAAGAACCAGAAGGGTGTGGACAAGAATCGCGCGCATGTGCGCGACCAGCTGGTGCAACTGGCGCCGATCTTCACCAAGCAGAAGTTCATGCTGGGCGACGAGTTCTCCATGCTGGACGTGGCGATCGCGCCGCTGCTGTGGCGTCTCGAGCACTACAACATCGAGCTGCCCAAGGCCGCCGCGCCGCTGATGAAGTACGCCGAGCGCATCTTCAGCCGCCAGGGCTTCATCGACGCGCTGACGCCGTCCGAGAAGGTCATGCGCCGCTGATCCGTCCCACCCGGCTCCGCCCGACCGGGCGGAGCCCGTCCTGCAGCAAAGTGATGACGACCGTATCCACCAAACCCTACCTGATCCGTGCGATTCACGAATGGTGTGTCGATCAGGGCTTCACGCCCTATCTGGCCGCGGTCGTCGACCGCAACACCCTGGTGCCGCCGGGGGCAGCGCGCGACGGGCAGATCGTGCTCAACGTCGGCTACGACGCCACCCATGAGCTGTCGATCGGCAACGAGTTGATCACCTTCCAGGCCCGCTTCGGCGGCGTCGCCCATTCGCTGGCGATTCCGGTCGGCAACGTCGTCGCCATCTACGCGCGCGAGAACGGCCAGGGCATGGCCTTCGAGGTGGAGGGCGGGGCAGCCGGGGATGAGGATGACGGTGCCGAAGAGGCGGCAGCGCCCGAGGCTGGCTCCGCGGAAGAGACGCCCGATGGCGACTCAGCGGGTGCCGCTGGCAGCAGGCCTGCCGGCGGGCGCGGGAGCCACCTCAAGATCGTCAAGTAGGCGCTGGGCGGGGTGCGCCCAGCCGCGGTATAGCAGCGCGAGCTTGCGCGCCATTTCCTCGGCCGCCCAGGTCCGGGCGTAGCGGTGGGCTTCGACCGCGAGCGCCTTCAGGCGCGGTGGGTCGTCCAGCAGGTCCGCGACGATGGCGGAGAACGCCTTGGCATCGGCCGGCGCGATCCGGCAGCCGAGCTGACGGCCGAGGATGTCGCGGGTGCCCAGTTCGGCCAGTGCGACCACCGGGGTGCCGAGCGCCATGGCCTCCAGCAGCACCAGGCCCTGGGTCTCGGTGCGCGAGGCGAACACGAAGAGATCGGCGGCGCGGTAGCAATCGTGCAGTTCGCTGTTGCGGTCGAGGTAGCCGAGGAAGCGCACGTGTTCGCTCAGCGCGCGCTGCTGGACCGCCGCGGTCAGCGATGCCAGGGCCGGCCCTTCGCCGGTGATCAGCAGCAAGGCCTTGGGCTGGCTGTGCTTGAGGTGTTCGATCACGTCGATGAGGAAATCGATGTTCTTCTCGTGCGCCACCCGGCCGACGAAGAGCAGCAGACGGCGATCCTTGTCGATGCCGTAGCGGCTGCGGAAAAAGCAGCCGTCGCCGCCGACGAACTGCCGGGCCGGCAGCCCGGTCGGCAGGACGTGCAGCGGTCGGGTGACGCCGTATCCGCGCAGGATGTCGGCCATTGCGGTGGAAGGCACGATCACCGCGTCGAGTTCGTTGCACTGGCTGCGCGAGAAACGGCGCGCCGCGCTGCGCAGCCACGGCCGGGGCAGCACGGGGACGTAGTGGAAGAGGTATTCCTCGAAGAAGGTGTGATAGGTCGCCACGCAGGGCACGCCCAGGGCGCGCGCGATCTCCAGCCCGGCATAGTGGGCGGCGAAGGGCGTGTGGACATGGACCAGGTCGATGCCGCGGCCGCGCAATTCAGGCAGCAGCGCGCGGATCGCGCCGCGGCGCATCAGCCGGTCTTCGGGGTCCATAGGCAGGTAGCGCGAAGGTATGCGCAGGATGTCCGGATCGTCGTCGGGCGCGGCGCCCGGATAGGCGGGGGCGATCAGGGTGCTGCGCACGCCCTCGGTGGCGAGGGCGTGGCGGAAGGTTTCGATGGATGTGCTGACCCCGTTGATGCGGGGAAAGAACACGTCCGAGATCATCAGGATATGCATGGCCGATTGCCGGTGGAGGCGATACGGCACTCTAGGGCACCGCGGTGACGGTTTCGTTTCAGCAAGGCCCTTGATAAGGGTCAGATCGGCTGGATCATTTTCCCCTTATAAACCCCTGCCGGTTCCGCATGCCGGGCCGGTGATCAACCGTGAAGACTAGTCGGAGAAACACGATGCCTGCGATGGAATGGAGCGACAAGCTGGAACTCGGCCTGGGAAAGATGGACGACACGCACCGCGAGTTCGTCGACTTCTACAACGCCTTGCAGGCCGCGCCGCCGGAAGCTTTCATCGAACGGCTGGACGCCTTCATCGAACACACGGTGGCGCATTTCGACCAGGAGAACCGCTGGATGGAGAAGGTGAACTTCCCCGGTTGCCACCGCGCCGAGCACGACCGCGTGCTGGTCGTCCTGCGTGACGTGCGCGAACGCGCCGCAAAGGGCGACACCTTCCTCGGCCGGCGCCTGGTGGAAGAACTGCCCGCCTGGCTCGACAACCACGTCAATGGCATGGATGCCGCGCTTGCCTTCCATCTGCAGACCATCGGCTTCGACGTCGAGACCGAGAGCTTCCGGGCCGATGCGGCGGGCGGCTGCGGGGAGCAGGGCGCGGGTGGTTGCGCCTGCGCCACGCTCAGCAAGGACGAGGCCGCCTGAGGGGCCGGCGCCGCTAGCCCACATTTCTCACATCGGCGGCCGCAGCAGCGCGGGTGTGAGAGATGCGGGCTATAGACCAACGATCTCCCAACTGCCGTCCGCTCGCCGACAGCCGCGTCCGCGCGTGCTGCTCTTGTGCGTCCCCTCGGTCATCAGGGTGAACTCGCGGCACGGCGCCTTGCCGGCATCCTTGCCGGCGATCAGTTGATAGCGTAGCCCGTCGGGTGCGTCCCACCGTACCTGGCGGCCGGCGGGCAGCAACTCCAGCGCGTGGCCGATGCAGGCGCGGTCCGGGTCACCCAGGCTGCGTGCGACTTCCGCCCCGAGCACCGCGCCGATGGCGGTGCCGACCAGAATGGCAATCTGCCGGCCACTGCCGTCGCCGACCTGGCTGCCGACTGCTCCGCCAAGCACGCCGCCCAGTACCGCACCAACCGTCTCACGATCGCAGCGCCCTCCCAGGATACCGTAGTCGCGCGACCATTGCCGTCCGGTGTAGCCGAGGTAGTAGGGGTCGTGCTTCTTGCGCCAACCGTGGGCAGGTGCGTGCGCAGGAGGGTCCGCCTGCACTGGTGTGGGCAAGCTGAGCAGGGCGGCCAGCATGCCCACCAGAATGCCTTGGCTGGCCGATCTGGATGCGAAAAGGCTGCGAGTGCGCATCGTGGTTTCCTCCTGACGATGGTGAGTCATCCGGGAAAGCCTATAGGGTGCAAGCCGTCGCGGCTGTAACGGCTTGAATCCCCTCCAGTCACGCGCGCCCGAGAAAGGGGAAGCGCGGGTCCGGGCGGCCGCCACCCATCAGCGTTGCCAGTGCCGCCGCGGAACCGCAGGCCAGCGTCCAGCCCAGCGTGCCATGGCCGGTGTTGTACCAGAGGTTGACGCCGCCACCCTTGCCGATGAGCGGGGTGTTGCCCGGCGTGGCGGGGCGCAGTCCGGCCCACAGCTGGGCCTTGGCCGGGTCGATGGCGCCCGGCAGGCGGTCTTCCAGCCAGCGCAGGATGCCCTGGCCGCGCAGCGGGTCGGGGGTGGTGTCGAAGCCGTTGAGCTCGGCCGTACCGGCGACCCGCAGGCGGTCGCCAAGGCGCGAGCAGACGATGCGCGCGGACTCGTCGGTGAGGCTGACCATGGGCGCGCGCGCCGGGTCGGCCACCGGCGCGGTGATCGAGTAGCCCTTGACCGGGTAGATCGGCAGGCGTTCGCCCAGCGGCGCCACCAGCGCGGGGCTGTAGCTGCCCAGGCAGACCACGTAGGCGCCGGCGCTCAGCTGGCCGGTGTGTCCCGCGGCGTCCTCAACCTCCACCGCGTCGATCAGCCCGCCGGTATGCAGCAGGCGGCGGATGCGGGTGCCGTAGTAGAAATGAACGCCCGCCTCCTCGCACCGGGCGGCCAGCGCCTGGGTGAAGCGGAAGGCGTCGCCCGATTCGTCGTCCGGGGCATGGATGCCGCCGGCGATCCGGTCGGCGACCGCGGCCAGTGCGGGCTCGATGGCGAGCATCTCGCCGCGGCCGCACAGCCGGGCGCGGATGCCGTGGCGGGCGAGTATCTCCACCCGTTCGCCGGCGTCGCGGAACTCGCGTTGGCTGAAAAACAGGTGGAGGATGCCGCGGCCGAGAAACTCATAACCCAGCCCGAGTTCCTCGCGCAGGCTGCGCAACTGCGCGGCGCTGTATACCGCCAGACTGGCGATCGCCTCGGTATTGCGCCGGGTGCGCCCCGGCAGGCATTCGCGCAGGAAGGCCAGCGCCCAGCGCCACTGCGCCGGGTCGCGGCTGGGGCGGAAGCGCAGCGGGGCGTCGCTGCGCCCCAGCCAGCGCAGGGCGATCAGCGGCGCGGACGGATTGGCCCACGGCTCCGGGTGACTCACCGAGATCTGCCCGCCGTTGGCGTAGCTGGTTTCCAGGCCGGCCGCCGGCTGGCGGTCGATCACGCTGACGTCGAAACCCGCGCGGCGCAGATACCAGGCGGTGGTGACGCCGGTGATGCCGGCGCCGAGAACCAGGACATGCATGATGTATCGGGCGTGGAGTTCTCAGGGGTGGTCGGAGCGGTGCGCCGCCTGGCTCGGCGGCGACGGGACGAGGGCCGATGATACCCGCTGGGGCGCCGTGCCTGCGCGCCGATGGTGCGCGGGCGGCCGGGAAGCGGGATAATCCGCGCATCCGCAACCAGACTTCGAGGTTATCCAAGCATGCGTCGTGTCACTCTGACCCAGTTTCTCATCGAACAGCAGCGCGCCGGGCGCATCTCCGCCGACCTGCGCCTGTTGATCGAAGTGGTGGCCCGCGCGGTGAAGGCCATCTCGGTCAACGTCTCCAAGGGTGCGCTGGCCGGCGTGCTCGGCGAGGCCGGGACCGACAACGTGCAGGGCGAGGCGCAGAAAAAGCTCGACGTGATCGCCAACGAGATCCTGCTGCAGGCCAACGAGTGGGGCGGGCACCTGGCGGCGATGGCCTCCGAGGAGGTCGAGGAGGTGCACCAGATCCCCTTCGACTACCCCAAGGGCGGCTACCTGCTGCTGTTCGATCCGCTCGACGGCTCGTCCAACATCGACGTGAACATCTCGGTGGGTACCATCTTCTCGGTGCTGCGTTCGCCCGCCGAGGACAACGAGCCGACCGAACAGAACTTCCTGCAGCCCGGTCGCGAACAGGTCGCTGCGGGTTATGCGCTGTACGGCCCGTCCACCATGCTGGTGCTCACCGTCGGCAAGGGCGTGCACGGCTTCACCCTGGACCGCGAGATGGGCAGCTTCGTCTACACCCATCCCTACATGACCGTGCCGGTCGATACCGGCGAGTTCGCCATCAATGCCTCCAACGCGCGCTTCTGGGAGCCCCCGGTGCAGCGCTACGTCAGCGAGTTGCAGCAGGGCAAGGAAGGCCCGCGCGGGCGCGACTTCAACATGCGCTGGGTGGCCTCGATGGTGGCCGACGTGCACCGCATCCTCACCCGCGGCGGCATCTTCATGTACCCGATGGACGAGAAGTGCAGGGCCAAGGGCGGCAAGCTGCGGCTGATGTACGAGGCCAACCCGATGGCGATGATCATCGAGCAGGCGGGCGGCGCCGCGAGCACCGGCCGCGAGCGCATCCTCGACGTGCAGCCCGAGAAGCTGCATCAGCGCGTGCCGGTGATCCTCGGTTCGCTCAACGAGGTCGAACGGGTTGCCGCCTACCACCGCGAGGAATGAGCGCCGCCTGAAGCGGCATTGCGCGCTGGCGGCGGTTGTCGCCGGCCTGCTCATGGTGCCGGCCGCGCCGGCACTCGCCCAGGCCGCCCGCCTGGAGGCGCCGGAGGCGGTGCGTGCGCTGCTGGCCCGCCACCTGCGCATCGTACAGGCCGATGCGGTGCTGCCGGAACTCGCCGCGGACCGCAGCGCCCTTGCGCGGCGTACCCGCCGCGAAGCGGCCGATCTGCTCGCCACCGAAGGCTATTTTGCGCCCCGTATCCGCCTGGAACGCTCCGACACCGGGCCGTGGACGGTGACCGTCGAGCCGGGCGAGCGTGCGCGGATCGACAGCGTGAACATCGCCTTCGAGGGCGACCTGGCCGGCGAGCAGGGCGAGCGTGCGGCGCGCCGCGAGGCCCTGCGCCGTGCGTGGTCGCTGCAGCCCGGCCAGCCCTTCCGCCAGGCGGCCTGGGATGCCGCCAAGTCGCAACTGCTCGACGCGGTGTCCACGCGCGACTACGCGGCCGCACGGCTGTCGGCCAGCAGGGCGGAGGTCGACCCTGAAACGGCCCGCGTCGCCCTGTCGCTGACGGTCGACTCGGGGCCGCCATTCACCCTGGGACCGTTGGCGGTGAGTGGGCTGCGCGATCTGCCGGCCGATCTGGTGGTTCGCCACAGTACGCTGGAGCCCGGCGAATCCTATGATCGCGACCGCCTGCTGGCCTTTCAGGGCACCCTGCAGAACGCGCCGCAGTTCGCCTCGGTGATCGTGGACATCGAGCGCGACCCGGCGCAGGCGGACGGGGTGCCGGTGAGGGTGGAGGTGAGCGAGGCGCAGCCCCGCCGGGCCGGCTTCGGTGCGGGTTACTCGACCAATACCGGCTATCGCGGCGAGTTGAGCTACTCGGACGTCAACCTGCTGGGGCGCGGCTGGGAGCTCTACAGCGGCCTGCGCCTGGAGCAGCGTCGCCAATCGCTGTTCGCCGACGTATTCCTTCCGCCGGTGCAGGCGCGTTATCGCGACAGCTTCGGCGCCCTGGTCGAGCGCAGCGACCTGCAGGGCCTGCGCCTGACCACCCAGGCGGTCGGCGTGGCGCGCGCGACCACGCGCGGCAGCATCGACACCCAGCTGGCGCTGCGCTACCAGCACGAGCGCAGGGTGCCCGACGGCGCGCCGCCGAGCAGCAGCAACACGCTGAGCGCCAACTGGACCTGGTTGCAGCGCAAGGTGGACGACCTGCTCGACCCGCGTGAGGGCTACGTGCTGGAAGTGCAGGCCGGCGGCGGCGCGCGCGCCTTGTTGTCGGACCAGGATTTCGTGCGTCTTTACGGGCGCGTGGTGCGTTACCAGCCGGTGCGCGGGCGAGACGTTCTGATCCTGCGCGCCGAACTCGGCGCCACGCTGGCGCCCAGCCGCGAGGGCATTCCACAGGACTTCCTGTTCCGCACCGGCGGGGCGCAGACGGTGCGCGGCTACGCCTACCAGAGCCTGGGCGTGAGCGAGGGCGAGGCCACCGTGGGCGGGCGCTACATGGCGGTGGCCAGCGCCGAGTATGTACACTGGTTCCGGCCCGACTGGGCGGTGGCCGCCTTCGTCGATGCCGGCGATGCCGCCGACAGCCGGCAAACCCTGGACGCCAAGCTCGGTTATGGTGCCGGGGTACGCTGGGCCAGCCCGGCCGGACCGCTTGCGCTCGATCTCGCCTGGGGGCGGGAAGCGCGCCGCCTGCGCCTGCACTTCGGCATCGCCATCGCCTTCTGAACATGGGACAACAGGACAATCTTGCCGGCCGTGAGCTCGAACGCCTCGCCCAGGTCATCATGCCGGGCGGGTGGGCGGTCGAGCGCGAGCGGCCGATCGCCACCTTGCTGGGTTCCTGCGTGGCGGTGGCGCTCTACGATCCGGCGCTGAAGCTCGGCGGGCTCAATCACTTCATGCTGCCCTGCTTCAACCGCAGCGCCGGGCGCAGCGAGGTGGACGCCCTGCTGGCCGGCGACTTCGCCATGGAAGCCTTGCTCAACGCCATGCTGGCGCGCGGCGCCAAGAAGGCCCGGCTGGTGGCCAAGGCCTTCGGCGGCGGCATGGTGGTCTCATCGCTCGACCGCAGCCAGATCGGCCAGCGCAACGTCGAGTTCACCCGCGAGTGGCTGGCGCGCGAGGGCATCGCGCTGCAGGCCTCCGACTTCCTCGGCCAGTGGTCGCGCAAGGTCGTGCTCGACCCGCGCACCGGCGACGTGTTCTGCAAGCGTGCGGCCAGCACGCTCGCCATCTCGCAGCGCATCGAGAGCCGCGAGCAGGCCTATGCCGAAACCATCGCCGCGCCCAAGCCGAAGGGCAACATCGAACTTTTCTGAAAATCCGCCCTTGAAAAGGCCAGGGGGCGTCCCTATTATTAGCACTCGTCGGCGGCGAGTGCTAACAAAACTGCGAAAGCACCGTTGCCGGAAATCCCAAATTCCCGATTTGCGGCTCGTTCCGCAGACTTAGTGTCAATTCGAAACGAAGGAGTGCTCGATGAAGATTCGTCCCTTGCATGATCGCGTGATCGTCAAGCGTCTGGAAGCCGAACGCAAGACCGCCAGCGGTATCGTGATCCCCGACTCCGCCGGCGAGAAGCCCGACCAGGGCGAAGTGCTGGCCGTCGGCAACGGCAAGATCCTGGACGACGGCAAGGTGCGCCCGATGGCCGTCGCCGTGGGCGACAAGGTGCTGTTCGGCAAGTACGCCGGCCAGACCGTCAAGGTCGAAGGCGAAGAGCTCCTCGTCATGCGCGAGGAAGACATCATGGGCGTGGTCGAGGCCTGAGCCTCCCGTCCGTTCAACGCCGATCCATTACCGAATACTCAAGGAGTTCTGAAGAATGGCAGCTAAAGAAGTCAAGTTTGGCGATTCCGCCCGCGAGCGCATGGTCGCCGGCGTCAACATCCTGGCCAACGCGGTCAAGGTCACCCTGGGCCCGAAGGGCCGCAACGTGGTGCTGGAGCGCTCCTTCGGCGCCCCGACCGTGACCAAGGACGGCGTCTCCGTCGCCAAGGAAATCGAGCTGAAGGACAAGTTCGAGAACATGGGCGCGCAGATGGTCAAGGAAGTCGCCTCCAAGACCTCCGACATCGCCGGTGACGGCACCACCACCGCCACCGTGCTGGCCCAGTCCATCGTTCGCGAAGGCATGAAGTTCGTCGCCGCCGGCATGAACCCGATGGATCTGAAGCGCGGCATCGACAAGGCCGTCGTGGCCACCATCGAAGAGCTGAAGAAGCTCTCCAAGCCCTGCTCGACCAACAAGGAAATCGCCCAGGTCGGCTCGATCTCCGCCAACTCCGACAGCGACATCGGCGACATCATCGCCAAGGCCATGGACAAGGTCGGCAAGGAAGGCGTGATCACCGTCGAGGACGGCAAGTCCCTGCAGAACGAGCTGGACGTGGTCGAGGGCATGCAGTTCGACCGCGGCTACCTGTCGCCCTACTTCATCAACAACCCGGACAAGCAGGTTGCCATCCTCGAGCAGCCCTTCGTCCTGCTGTTCGACAAGAAGATCTCCAACATCCGTGACCTGCTGCCGGTGCTCGAGCAGGTCGCCAAGGCCGGCCGTCCGCTGCTGATCATCGCCGAGGACGTGGAAGGCGAAGCGCTGGCCACCCTGGTGGTGAACAACATCCGCGGCATCCTGAAGACCTGCGCCGTCAAGGCCCCGGGCTTCGGCGACCGTCGCAAGGCCATGCTGGAAGACATCGCCATCCTGACCGGCGGCCAGGTCATCGCCGAGGAAGTCGGCCTGACCCTCGAGAAGGCCACCCTGGACGATCTCGGCCAGGCTGCCCGCATCGAGATCGGCAAGGAAAACACCATCATCATCGACGGCGCCGGCAATGCCGAGCGCATCGAAGCGCGCGTCAAGCAGATCCGCGTGCAGATCGAGGAAGCCACCTCCGACTACGACCGCGAGAAGCTGCAGGAACGCGTGGCCAAGCTGGCCGGCGGCGTTGCGGTGATCAAGGTCGGTGCCGCGACCGAAGTCGAAATGAAGGAAAAGAAGGCCCGCGTGGAAGACGCCCTGCACGCCACCCGCGCTGCGGTGGAAGAAGGCATCGTTCCGGGCGGCGGCGTTGCGCTGCTGCGTGCCCGCGCCAACCTGGCCGGCCTGAAGGGCGACAACCACGACCAGGACGCCGGCATCAAGATCGTGCTGCGCGCCATGGAGCAGCCCCTGCGCGAGATCGTCGCCAACGCTGGTGACGAGGCCTCCGTGGTGGTGAACAAGGTTGTCGAAGGTTCCGGCAACTACGGCTTCAACGCCGCCACCGGCGAGTACGGCGACATGGTCGAGATGGGCGTGCTGGACCCCACCAAGGTGACCCGCACCGCGCTGCAGAACGCCGCGTCCGTCGCCAGCCTGATGCTCACCACCGACTGCATGGTCGGCGAACTGGCCGAAGACAAGCCGGCCGGCGGCATGCCCGACATGGGCGGCATGGGTGGCATGGGCGGCATGGGCATGGGCATGTAAGCTCCGCCCAGGTCATTCGCCTGAAAGATCGGCCCCGCTGCGGCGGGGCCGATTTGCGTTCACGCGCAGCGCGCTGCGCTGGCGCAGGGCATGCGGATGCGGATGCGCGCACGACGCGGGAAGCGTGTGATAATCGGACGGCTCGGGGGAGAGGGAAAAAGGCGGCGGGGAGCGCCCTGCTGCAGGAACGGGACGCTCCCCGGAATGGTCGCCCGGAGGGGCAGCCATTCCCTAGGACCGAGTAAAAGGAGAACAGCGGGTGCAACTGTAGGAGCACGCGCTTACACATAACTTACATCCTGATTCCAATGCGCATTCTCCTCGCTGAAGATGATACGGTCATCGCGGACGGGCTGGCGCGGACCTTGCGCCGTGCCGGCTATGCGGTGGATCACGTGGCCAACGGCGCCGAAGCGGACGCCGCGCTGGTGGCCCAGTTCTACGACCTGCTGATCCTCGATCTCGGCTTGCCGCGCCTGCCGGGCATCGAGGTGCTCAAGCGCCTGCGCGCGCGCAAGTCGGCCATGCCGGTGCTCATCCTCACCGCCCAGGACGGGGTCGAGGACCGCGTCCGCGGCCTGGACGCCGGCGCCGACGACTATCTCACCAAGCCTTTCGCCTTGCCGGAGCTGGAAGCCCGGGTGCGTGCGCTCACCCGCCGCGGCACCGGCCAGCCGCGCTGCATCGAGATCGGCCATCTGTCCTACGACCAGGCCGACCGCGTGGTGAAGATCGGCGGGCAGGTGGTCGAGCTGTCGGCGCGCGAGGTCGGCCTGCTCGAGGTATTCGTCCTGCGCGTCGGCCGGCTGGTCAGCAAGGACCAGCTGGTGGACCACCTGTGCGGCTGGGGCGAGGAAGTTTCCAGCAACGCCATCGAGGTCTACGTGCACCGTCTGCGCAAAAAGCTGGAGGACAGCGGCGTGCGCATCGTCACCGTGCGCGGGCTCGGTTACTGCCTGGAAAACCCGGATGCTGAACCGGCGGCGAAAGCCTGAGCGCAAGGCCGGCGCCGGGCGGGTGCCCGGCCAGCCGAATTCGCTGTTCGGCGAGATCCTCGACTGGATGCTCGCGCCGCTGCTGTTCCTGTGGCCGATCTCCATCATCGTCACCCACAACGTCGCGGACAACATCGCCAACCAGCCCTACGACCGGGCGCTGGCGGACAGCGCCCGTGCGCTGGCGCGCATGGTCGAGCTCGACGGCGGTGAAGTGGTGGTGAACTTCCCCGCGCCGCCGCGCGCATTGTTTCGCGCCGACCAGGACGACACCGTGTACTACCAGGTGGCCGAGCACGGCGGCCAGGTCGTGGTCGGCGACGGCGAGATCCCCTCGCTGCCGCGCCCGGCGCAACTGCTGCCCGACGAGGTCCTGTTCCGCGACGAGGTGATCCACGGCGAGGAGGTGCGCATCGCCTACCAGTTCGTCGAACCGCGCGGCGCAGGGGACGAACGCCTGTTGCTGGTGCAGGTGGCCGAGACCCGCAACAAGCGCACCGACCTCGCCTCGCGTGTGGTCACCGGCGTGCTGCTGCCGCAGTTCGCCATCATCCCGCTCGCGGTGGTGCTGGTGTGGGTCGGCCTGACCCGCGGCATCGCGCCGCTGTCGCGCCTGCAGAGCCTGATCCGCCGCCGCCGCCCCACCGACCTGTCGCCCATCCCGCCGGCCAGCGTGCCCGAGGAGGTGCGCCCGCTGATCGTGGCGTTCAACGACATGATGAGCCGCCTGGAAGAGAACCTGCAGGCCCAGCAGCGCTTCATCGCCGACGCGGCCCACCAGATGCGCACTCCGCTCACCGGCCTGCGCATGCAGACCGACCTCGCGGTGCTGGAAACCGACCCGGAGTTGCAGCGCGAATCGCTGCGCCAGATCGCCGAGAGCGCCGACCGCGCCAGCCACCTGATCAACCAGCTGCTGTCGCTGGCGCGCGCCGAAGCGAGCTTCGAGAAGCTCTACGCCGTCGAGCGCGTGGACCTGGAGGCCATCGTGCGCGAGGTGGCGCAGGACCTCTTCCCGCGCGCGCTCGCCAAAAGCATCGACCTGGGCGTGGAGGGCACCGGCCAGGCCCTGGTGGTGGAGGGCAATCCGGTGCTGCTGCGCGAGATGATCAAGAACCTGATGGACAACGCCATCAAGTACACCCCGCGCGGCGGCAGCGTCACCGCACGTACCCGTCACGCCGGCGCGCCCATCCTTGAGGTCGAGGATACCGGCATCGGCATTCCGGAAGCCGACCGCGAACGGGTATTCGAGCGCTTCTTCCGCGTGCTCGGCAGCGGCGTGGACGGCTCCGGCCTGGGGCTCCCCATCGTGCAGGAGATCGCCGAACTGCATCGCGCCACCGTGAGCCTCAACCCGAATCCGGCCGGGCAGGGAACGATCGCCCAGGTCGTGTTCCCGCGCGGCCACGTCGCGGCGCAGCCCCCGGCCGGGCGCGGCGAGACCGCCGAAACCGAGGCCGAGTGAACTGCGGCAAGGCTGGATGAAAGATAAAAATGTTGGCCGGGTGTTTGACAGCGCCGCTCTATTCGCTATAATGCGCGCTCTTCAGGTCGGCCAGTTAGCTCAGTTGGTAGAGCAGCGGATTGAAAATCCGCGTGTCCGTGGTTCGATTCCGCGACTGGCCACCACAAAATATCCAAAGCACTTGGCCCGGCCCACAAAGCCGGGCCAAGTGCTTTTCGTCGTCCATTTCGCGCTCGCCGAGACAGCCATCGGCGAACGGCTGTGGTCGAACCGGAGCTTCTCGGCTGCACTCAGTATGGATTTACCGGGGGAGGCTGGTCTCGACCAGCCTTCAATTGGCTCAGCCCGAACGGTATCTCTCGCAGGGGCCCGGGCAGGGAGCATGCCCAAACCCGCATGCCGACGACGTTCGCACAGCGGTGCGAAGGCGCAGCAAGCTGGGCATATCGGTGTATCGAACGCTCGGAGCCAGGCGGTTCGGGATGTCGGCTACGCGTCATCCGTTGGTCATGGTGCTGAAACACAAGGCAGAAAGAATTGCTCACCCGATCTTCATTGGAGCATCCCGTGAGCAAACCTGAATCCGCAGATGTGCTGCCCTGCAATCTTTCTGACAATGAGCATTTTCAGCAAGTCGTTGACCGTGTTGTCAGTCGGCGCGGGTTTCTGAAAAGCAGTCTTGGTCTCTCGGCCGCCGTGTTCCTGGCGGGGCCGCTGGCCGCCTGTGGTGGCGGTGACTCGGATGATGACGACGAACAGAAAGGACCGAGGATTGGCTTCAAGGCGGTAGCCGCCTCGACCGCAGATGCCATCGTGGTGCCCGAGGGTTACAGCTACCAGGTGCTGGCGCCGTGGGGGAGTGCGTTGTTCGTCGATTCCCCGGCTTGGCGGACCGACGGCACCAACACTGCTGCCGAGCAGGCCCGTCAGGTAGGCGACAACCACGACGGCATGCACTTCTTCCCGATCGACGGACAGTCGAGCAATGAGGGGCTGCTGGTGGTCAACCACGAGTACGTGAACCCCGAATACCTCTACGGCGCCGAGTTCATGACGCCGTGGACCGTCGAGAAGGCCAACAAGGCCCTGGCGGCTCATGGCGTGTCAGTGCTGCATATCGTGCGTAATGCCGCAGGGAAGTGGGAGGTCAAGCTGGATTCCTCCTATAACCGCCGCATCACGGGTACGACGCCCATGACCCTGTCGGGGCCGGTGGCCGGTAGCGATCTGGTGAAGACCGGTGCCGATTCGAGCGGCATGACGGTGCTGGGCACGCTCAACAACTGTGCAAACGGCTACACCCCCTGGGGTACCTACCTGACCTGTGAGGAGAACTTCAACGGTTACTTCGGTACCACCAGCAGTGATGAGGCCGCGCTGACGCCGGCACTGCGCCGTTATGGGTTTGCCAAGGACGGTTTTGGCTATCGCTGGCATGAGGTCATCGACCGCTTCGACTATGCGAAGGAGCCCAACGAAGGTAACCGCTTTGGCTGGGTGGTCGAGATCGATCCTTTCGATCCGGACTCAACGCCCGTCAAGCACACCGCGCTCGGGCGCTTCAAGCATGAGAATGCGGCGTACGCGATTGCGGACGACGGACGCCTGGTGGTGTACATGGGCGACGATGAGCGCTTCGACTACATCTACAAGTTCGTGTCCGACGGCGTTTACGTTCCGGCACAGGGCAAGGCGAACAGTGCGCTGCTCTCGGCCGGCAAGCTCTATGTCGCACGCTTCGAGGCCGGTAGCGCCGCAGGAGACATGATGGGCGCCGGGCAATGGCTGTTGCTCGACAAGTCGAACCCGCTGCTTGCCGGCGATGCCGATCTGCCAACCCAGGCCGATGTGCTGACTTATGCGCGCATTGCTGCGGACAAGGTGGGTGCCACGAAGATGGACCGGCCCGAGTGGATCGCCGTCCATCCGGAAACCGGTGAAGTGTACTGCTGCCTGACCAACAACAGCCGTCGCACCGAGGCGCAGATCGACGATGCCAATCCGCGTGCGGGCAACGACTACGGGCAGATCATCCGTTGGCGCGAGGCCGGTGGCGCGGCTGCCGACAGCTTCGACTGGGATCTGTTCGTACTCGCCGGCAATCCGGTTGCTGTCCCCGATCGCAAGGATCTGCGTTCGGGTTCGAGCAACATCAATGCCGACAACACCTTCAACAGTCCGGATGGGTTGGCGTTCGACCAGGATGGACGTCTGTGGATTCAGACCGACGGCAATTACTCCAATGCCGGAAAGTACGCTGGCCAGGGCAACAACCAGGTGCTGTGCGCAAACCCGGCAACGGGCGAAATCCGTCGTTTCGCCGTCGGGCCGAAAGCATGCGAGATCACCGGTCTGAGCTTTACCCCGGATGGCCGCACGCTGTTCATCAACATTCAGCATCCGGGTGAGGCTGGCAGCAACCCGGAGGAAGTTGCGATGAACCCGCTTTCGGTATCGACCTGGCCCGATGCGGCCGGTGGGCGGCCGCGTTCGGCCACGGTGGTCATCACCCGTAATGATGGCGGCGTGATCGGCGCCTGACCGATTCGCAGAACGCGGGGCGTCTTAGCCCCGCATGCAGCCCGAGGGGCGATGTTGCCATGACGCGAACATCGCCCCTCGCCACGATCCGCGGGCTGTTCTTCTGGCCGGCTGCGTCCGCCCGTTGTCTGGCGCGCATGAAGAAACGCCTAGCCACCACACTTTTCAGCGATCAACCTTCCGCCAGCTGGCCGTCCCGAAAATCGGCTAGCGCCTGGTAGATTTCCTGCTCCGAGTTCATCACGAAGGGGCCGTACTGCACGATACGCTCGCCCAGCGGGCGGCCGGCGATCAGCAGGGCGCGCGCGTCGCCGGGGGCCTCGATCCGCACGCCGTCGGCATCCGGTTCGTTGGCGAGAATCGCCATCTTGCCTGCGGACACCTGCCGTCCGGCAACCTGCACTTCGCCACGATAGACGTAGAGGAAGGCATTGTGCCCGGCGGGCAGCGGCTGCGCGAAGCTGCTGTCGGCTGGCAGATGAAGGTCCAGGTACAGCGGCGCGGTCGCCTCGCGCTGCACGGCGCCGGGCACGCCGTGGCTCTCGCCGGCGATCACGGTGACCGCCACGCCGTCCGCGGTGGTGAAGCGGGGCAGTTCGTTGGCGGCGAAATCTCGGTACCAGGGAGCGCTCATCTTGTCGCGCGCCGGCAGGTTGAGCCAGAGCTGGAAGCCTTCCATCAGGCCTTCCTGCTGCTGCGGGATCTCCGAGTGGATCACCCCGCGCCCGGCGGTCATCCATTGTACGCCGCCGGCTTCGAGCAGGCCCTCGTGCCCGGCGCTGTCACGGTGCAGCATGCGCCCGGCGAGCATGTAGGTGACGGTCTCGAAGCCGCGATGCGGGTGGTCCGGGAAGCCGGCGATGTAGTCGTCCGGGCGGTCGCTGCCGAAGGCGTCGAGCATCAGGAAAGGGTCGAGGCGGCGCTGCAGTTGCTGGGTGAGCACGCGGGTCAGCTTGACCCCGGCGCCGTCCGAGGTGGCGACGCCGGTGATCAGTTGCTCGACGCCGCGCGCTCGGACGAGCGGCGTGGAGACCGGGTGGAGGATCTGATTCATGACTGCTCTCCTGAGTGTTGCCGCCGACCGCTTCAGGCCAGCGCGGCAGCGAGGTCGTCTTCCGCCTGTGCGAAACCCTGGCGGGCGGCTTCGTCGCCCATGTTGAGACCCTCGGCGTAGATGAAATGCACCTCGGTCATGCCGAGGAAGCCCAGCACGGTTCGCAGATAGGGCACCTGGGTGTCGGCTTCGCTGCCACGGTAGCGTCCGCCGCGGGCCAGCGCCACATAGACCGTCTTGCCCTTGAGCAGGCCTTCCGGGCCGTCGGCGGTGTAGCGGAAGGTGACGCCGGCGCGCGCGATCGCGTCGATCCAGCTCTTCAGTTGCACCGGCACGGTGAAGTTGTACATCGGTACGCCGAGCACCAGTACGTCGGCGGCCTGGACTTCGGCGATCAGCGCGTCATCGAGCGCCACACGGGCGGCTTGTTCCGGGCTGCGTTGCTCGACCGGGGTGAACAGTGCGCCGAGCGTGGCTTCGTCGAGCGCCGGATGCGGGTTGCTCGCCAGGTCGCGCACCGCCAGCGTCGCGCCGGGGTGGCGTGCCAGCAGGCGCTCGGTGACGGTGTTGGCAAGGCGGGTGGAATTGCCGCCTTCGCGGCGGGCGCTGGAATTGATCTGCAGGATGTTCATGGTGGTCTCCTTGGGGCCGGGTAATCGTATGGCTGACACTTTATTGGTCCGCTCCGGCTTGCAGAAGACCGATGAATGGATAACATTGTCCCGTATATGGAACAGTACGAACCCAACGACCTGCTGATCTTCGCCCGCGTGGTCGAGGCCGGGAGCTTCAGCCGCGCGGCTGAGCGGCTCGGCCTGCCGAAATCCACCGTGTCACGCCGCGTCGCCGTGCTGGAAGAGCGCCTGGGCGAGCGCGTGCTGCTGCGTACTACGCGACGGCTCACGCTGACCGAGTTCGGCGGCCACCTGCTGGAGCACGCGCGGCTGGTGGCCGACGAGGTGGATGCGGTCAAGGCGCTGGCCGAGCACCGTCAGGCCAGGCCCAGCGGCCGGCTGCGGGTGTCGATGCCGGGTGACTTCGTGAACCTGCTGCTGACCGAGATGCTGGCGGCCTTCACGGCCATGCATCCGGCGGTATCGCTGGAGCTGGATCTGTCGCCTCGACGGGTGGACATCCTCGGCGAAAACTTCGACCTCGCGGTGCGCATGGGCGATCTGCCCGACGACGCGCTGCTCGCCGCACGCCGGCTGGCGCAGTTGTCGATGGGGCTCTATGCCGCGCCGACCTACCTCGCCGAGCATGGCGAGCCCGCCGTTCCTGATGAGCTGGCGCATCACCAGGCGCTGCTGCTGCCGCGCGCCGGCGGCTCGGTGGTGTGGGTGCTGAGCGGCCCGGGCCCGCGTCGCGAGATCGTGCCGGCCGGGCGGATCAGCGCCAACTCGCCCGAACTGCTGATCGCCCTCGCCGGCGCCGGCGCCGGTATCGCCGCGGTGCCCGATTACGCGGCGCGGGCGCGCGTGCAGCGCGGCGAACTGCGCCGCGTGCTGCCGGCCTGGCAACTGCCGGCGAGCGTCGCGTGGGCGGTGTTCCCGGGGCGGCGACTGATGCCCGCGAAGACGCGCGCTTTCCTCGACATGCTGGAGGCCGCCCTCGCCGGGGCCTGCGCGGAGGCCGCGGGGTCCTCCTGAGCCGCCGCGTGCCCCCCCGGCCTCAGACGCCCGCCATCGAGTCCCGGGCGGCCAGCACCTCGGCATAAAGCGCGCGATCCACGTTGCCGCCGCTCAGCACCACGCCCACCCGCCGGCCCCGCAGGATGTGGCGTTCCTGGACGGCGGCGGCCAGCGCCGCGGCGCCGGCGCCTTCGGCCACGTTGTGGGTCGTCTCGAAGAGCAGGCGCATGGCCGCTTCGACCTCGTCGTCGCTCACCGCGACGATGCGCGCGGCGCCCGCCCAGATGATCTCCAGCGCCTGCGGGTCCGGCGTGCTGCAGGCCATGCCGTCCGCGATGCGGGTGGACACAGGGTGGGCCACTGCGCGGCGCTGCGCGAAGGACAGGGCATAGGCCGGCGCATGGGCCGACACCACGCCTACCACCTCGGTCGCGAGGCCCAGGGCGTCGCGCGCCGCGATCATGGCGGCGATGCCCGAGCCCAGTCCGATGGGCACATACACCACGTCGAGCGGCGGCGCCCCGCGCAGGAACTCCAGGCAGTAGCTGGCGACGCCGCGCACCAGGTCGCCATGGAAGGCGGGCACCAGGTGCGCGCCGTCGCGTTCGGCGAGCGCCGCGGCATGTTCGCGTGCTGCCTGGAAATCCGCACCGTGCTCGATCAGTTCGGCGCCCAGCGCACGCATCGCGGCGTTCTTCTCCCGGCTGTTGCCGTGGGGCACGACGATGCGCACCGCGAGGCCGCAACGCGCGCCGGCCACGGCGACCGACTGGCCGTGGTTGCCGCGGGTGGCGCACACCACCTGGCGCAGCTCCGGCTGTCTAGCGCTCAGCGCGGCGAAGTAGGTGAGCCCGCCGCGTACCTTGAACGCGCCGGTCGGGCAGTGGTTCTCGTGCTTCACCCAGGTCTCGGTGCCGAGCCGTGCGCTGAGCAGCGGCCAATGATGCTGGGCGGTGGGGGAGAGGGTCCGGTGGACGAGGGCAGCGGCGGATTCGAGGGCGTCGAGGGAGAAGGGCATGGGCAGTCTGCTGGCGTGGGTGGGTGTGTTGCGGGTATTTTGTCTGCACTGTTTGGAGGATTGTGTGCATGACAATCTGGCTGCCCGCGCTTGAGCCCGGCGTTCCCGCCTATCTCGCCATCGCCGACGAGATCGCCCGCGGCATCCGCGCCGGCGCGCTGCGTCCCGGCGACCGCCTGCCCACCCACCGCCTGCTGGCCGACCTGCTCGGGCTCAACGTGAGCACCGTCACCCGGGCCTACCGCGAGGCGGCCCGGCGGCGCCTGGTGGACGGGGAGACCGGCCGTGGCACCTTCGTGCTCGCGCGCTCCGCGGAGGCGGCCCTGTTTGCCCTGGAGAAAAGACCGCAAGCAGACCTCATCGACCTGTCCACCAACACCCCGCCCCTGATGCCGCGCGACGGCGACCTGCTGGCCGGCGTGCAGGCGCTCTCCGCCGGGGAGGCCGCCGCGCTGCTGCACTACCACACCCCCGGCGACTGGCTGGTCCATCGCGCGGCGGTCGCCGGCTGGCTGCGGCGCCGCGGGCTGGAGGTGGCGGGCGAGGACATCGTGGTGTGCGCCGGTGCCCAGCACGCCTTGGACGTGGCCCTTTCGCTGTTCGAGGGGGCGGGTGAGCTGTCGGTCGAGGCGCTCACCTACCCGGGCCTGAAGGCGGTCGCCCGGCAGCGCAAGCTGCGGCTGGCGCCGATGGCGATGGACGGCGAGGGCGTGACGCCCGAGGCGTTCGAGGCCGCCTGCCGGGCGGGGTCGGGGCGTGTGGCGGTGCTGTCGCCCACTTTGCAGAATCCGACCACGGCCACCATGAGCCTCGCGCGTCGCCGGCAGATCGTCGCCATCGCCCGGCGGTTCGACGCCCTGATCGTGGAGGAAGACGTGTACGGCCTGCTGCCGGTCGATGCGCCGCCGCCGCTCGCGGCGCTCGCCCCCGAGCGGGTGTGCTACGTCAGCGGGCTGTCCAAGACCATCGCGCCGGGCCTGCGTCTGGGCTATCTGGTCGCACCGCCTGCGTTGCGCGAACGGCTCGCCGATGCGGAGCACCGCACCAGCTGGTACGTCGCCCCTTTCGCCGCGGCGCTGGCCGCCCGGTGGATGAACGACGGCACCGCCTGGCGGCGCCTCGCGGCCCAGCGCCGGGAACTGGCGGCGCGACACGCCGTGGTGCGGGAGACGCTCGCCGGGCTGGACTGGGCGGGGGCGCCGCATTGCCCCCATGTCTGGCTGCGGCTGCGCCGAGGCCCTGCCGCGGACCTCGCCGAGCGGGCGCTGCGCGCCGGGGTGGCCGTGGTGGCCGACCCGGTGTTCGCCGTCGGGCGCGGGAAGGGCTACGAGGGCTTGCGGATCTCTACCGGTGCAGCGGCCAACCGCAAGCAGCTGGCCGCGGGGCTGGGCATCCTGAGAGCACTCGTCGCGGGCGAATAGTCCGGCGCCCGCCCGGTACGGCAGGGCCCGCGGGTGCCAGGGCCGGCGTTGCGATCTACCAGGGGCGGCAGGCGAGCGGGAAGCCGCCATGGGCGAAGAAGCGCACCATGTCGCGGAAGTCCCTTTGCTGATCCGCGCCGAGTTCCCGATAGACCTCGCGCGCCGCGGACTGGGTGGTGGCGCGTACCCGGTGCGGGTGGCGGCTGCGGATCGCCACCAGGAAGGGCACCAGAAAGGTGTGATGCATGCGGACCGCATCGCCCAGCACGGTGGCGGCCTCGCGCAGTTCGGCCACGCTGAAGGCGGCGCGCAGCGAGTTGTAGTAGCCCTCGGTGAACAGCGGTGGCTGTTCTGCGCTGCGCTCGTTGGCGAAGAAGGCCTGTGTCGCTTCGCGCTTGAGGCGGCCGAAGTCGGCCAGATACAGGCCGCCGCCGGGTTTGAGCACCCGGCGCACTTCTGTCAGGCAGCGCGCCAGGGCGGCCGTGTCCGGCAGATGGTGCAGGGTGATGGTGGACACCACCGCATCGAGGGATGCGTCGTCGATGCCGGCGAGCCGCTCCATGTCGCCCTCTTGCAGCGTCACGTTGTGCAGCCGGCAGCGCTGCAGCGTGTCGTCGGCCAGGCCGAGCATTTCGGGCGAGGCGTCCAGGCCGGTGAAGTGCGCGTCGGGATTGAGCCGGGCGATCACCGCAAGCTGGTTGGCCGGGCCGCAGCCCAGGTCCAGCACCCGGCCGCCGGCGGGAATCACCGCGCTGGCCTGGATGGCGTGATAGAGGTAGGTGAAGGCGAGGATGCCGTCCTCGCGCCCGGCGCGCATGAAGGCCTGGGTGGCGTCCGGGTCGGTCATCACCAGCTCGGGCTCGGGTACGCGAACCTGGCGCTGGCGGGAAGCGAGATCGAGGACGAGGTTGAACAGCAGGGAGAAGCTGGGCATGGTGGCGTGCCGTGGCGGCTGTGGTGATGCCGTTGCAGGATGCCGATTATGACGCAAGTGGGCCGTACCCCGCGCTGCGACTTGCATGCGGCGCATGGGCCGCGCCCGGCAAGCGGGCAGGCCGGGCCGGGTACGCTATACTCGGAGCCCTGAGGTTTTCGCTGGCTGGTTCCCGCTTGCGCGGCGATTTTCCGGAACCCCCTGATTTTGCTCAAATTTAGCGGCTAATGCCGGGTGTTATAATCCCGCCGTCCGTCTCTGTGCACCGCGCATGCAACTCTACGCCCTCGGTCTGAATCACCATACCGCGCCCCTCACCATCCGCGAGCGGGTCGCGTTTCGGCCCGAGCGTCTGGAACAGGCCCTGCAGGATCTGACCCGCGCCCGTACGGTGCCGGAAGCCGCGATCCTGTCCACCTGTAACCGTACCGAGGTCTACTTCGCCACCGAGCAGCCGCAGCACGCCGCCGACTGGCTGGCGCGCTTCCATGCGCTGCCGCTGGACGAGATCTCACCCTATCTGTACACCCACCCGCAGCGCGAGGCGGTGCGCCACGTCTTCCGCGTGGCCAGCGGGCTCGATTCCATGGTGCTGGGCGAGCCGCAGATCCTCGGCCAGGTCAAGGAGGCCGCCCGCCGTGCCGAAGACGCCGGCACCATGGGCACGCTGCTGCACAAGCTGTTCCAGAACACCTTCTCGGTGGCCAAGGAGGTGCGCTCGACCACTGCGATCGGCGCCAACATCGTCTCCATGGCCGCCGCCGCGGTGCACCTCACCGAACGCATCTTCGAGCGCGTGGACGACCAGCACGTGCTGTTCATCGGTGCGGGCGAGATGATCGAGCTCTGTGCCGCCCATTTCGCCGGCGCGCGTCCCAAGTCGATGACCGTGGCCAACCGCACCGAAGCGCGCGCGTCCGAACTCGCCCAGCGCTTTGGCGCCCAGACCCTGCGCCTGGATGCCATCGGCGAGGCGCTGCCGCGCTTCGACGTGGTGGTTTCCTGTACGGCCGCACCGCTGCCCATCGTCGGCCTCGGCATGGTCGAGCGCGCGGTCAAGGTGCGCCGCCACCGCCCGATGGTGATGGTCGATCTGGCCGTGCCGCGCGACATCGAGCAGGAAGTCGGCAAGCTCGACGACGTCTTCCTGTACACCGTGGACGATCTCGCCCAGGTGGTGGACGCCGGGCTTGAGTCCCGCCAGCAGGCGGTGCTGGAGGCCGAAGAGATCATCGACACCCGGGTGGACGGCTTCCTGCACTGGATGCAGGCGCGCGACGTGGTGCCCACCATCCGCGCCTTGCGCACCCACGCCGAGAGCCTGCGCCACGCCGAGCTCGAACGCGCCCTGCGCCTGCTGGCGCGCGGCGACGACCCGCGCCAGGTGATCGAGGCGCTCAGCCACGGCCTGACCAACAAGCTGGTACACGGCCCCACCCGCTACCTGAACCAGACCGACGGCGAGCAGCTTGCCGAGGCCAGCCGGCTGGTGCAGCGCCTGTACAACCTCCACCCGGACGAATAGCCGGGGCGCGGCCGGCCTGCGCCGGACACGAACGCCCGCTTGGGCTGCCCCCATTCCAGATGAAGCAGAGCATCCGAGACAAACTCGAACACCTGGCCTCGCGCCTGACCGAAGTCGATCGTGAACTCGCGGCCGAGGACGCCGCGCGCGACATGAACGCCTTCCGCGCGCTGTCGCGCGAGCGCGCCGAGATCGAGCCGGTGGTGGCGCTCTACCGCGACTACCTGCAGGCCGAGGCCGACTGCCGTACCGCGCGCGAGATGCTCGCCGACCCCGAGATGCGCGAGCTGGCCGAGGCCGAGATCGAGGCGGGCGCGGCGCGCATCGATGAACTGGACGGTGACCTGCAGCGCGCCCTGCTGCCGCGCGACCCCAACGACGAGCGCAACCTCTTCCTGGAGGTGCGCGCCGGCACCGGTGGCGACGAGGCGGCGCTGTTCGCCGGCGACCTGCTGCGCATGTACGCGCGTTACGCCGAGCGCCAGCGCTGGCGGGTGGAGATCGTGTCGGCGAGCGAGTCCGAGCTGGGCGGCTACAAGGAGGTCATCGCGCGCATCAGCGGCGCGGGCGCCTACTCCAAGCTCAAGTTCGAATCCGGCGGCCACCGCGTGCAGCGCGTGCCGGTTACCGAAACCCAGGGCCGCATCCACACCTCCGCGTGCACCGTGGCGGTGATGCCGGAAGCCGACGAACTGGCCGAGGTGAACATCAACCCGGCCGAGCTGCGCATCGACACCTTCCGCGCCAGCGGCGCCGGCGGCCAGCACATCAACAAGACCGATTCCGCGGTGCGCATCACCCACCTGCCCACCGGCATCGTGGTCGAATGCCAGGACGACCGTTCGCAGCACAAGAACCGCGCGCAGGCCATGTCGGTGCTGGCCGCGCGCATCCGCGACGTCCAGGTGCGCGAGCAGCAAGCCAAGGAGGCCGCCACCCGCAAGAGCCTGGTGGGCAGCGGCGACCGCTCCGAGCGCATCCGCACCTACAACTTCCCGCAGGGGCGGGTCACCGACCACCGCATCAATCTCACGCTGTACAAGCTGGACGCGGTGATGGACGGCGAACTGGACGAACTGGTCGATGCGCTCACGCTGGAGCACCAGGCCGCGCAGCTGGCCGAGCTGGCCGGGGACTGAGATGGACGATCTGGTCGCCACCCCCGACATCGCCGGCGCCCTTGCCTGGGCGCGCGAGCGCGTCGGCGTGATGGAGGCGCGCATCCTGCTGCGCCACGTCCTGCAGTGCCCGCCGGCCCGCCTGGTGGCCCACCCGGAGGAACGCCTGACCGACGAGGACTGGGCGGCCTATCGTGCGCTGGTCGAGCGCCGCGGGGCCGGCGAGCCGGTCGCCTACCTGGTGGGCGAGCGCGAGTTCTTCGGGCGCAGCTTCCTGGTGTCGCCTGCGGTGCTGATCCCCCGCCCGGAAACCGAACTGATCATCGAACTCGCGCTTGCGCACTTCGGCAACCGCCCGCGCCCGCGGGTGCTGGACCTGGGCACCGGCAGCGGCGCCATCGCGGTGACCCTGGCGCGCGAACTCGACGCCGCCGACGTCACCGCGGTCGACGCCTCCCGCGAAGCGCTGTGGGTGGCCATGGCCAACGCCGCGCGCCTGGGGGCGAGCGTGTCTTTCGTGCAGGGCAGCTGGTTCGATGCGCTCGACGGCGAACGCTTCCAGCTCATCGTCTCCAACCCGCCCTATGTCGCCGCGGGTGATCCGCACCTGGGCGAAGGCGACCTGCGCTTCGAGCCGCACAGCGCGCTCGCCGCTGGCGCTGACGGCCTGGACGATCTCAAGACCATCATCGCCGAGGCGCCGCGCCACCTCGACGACGACGGTTGGCTGATGCTCGAGCACGGCTACGACCAGGCCGCCGCCGTGCGCAGCCTGCTGACCGACGCCGGCTTCACCGCCATCACCTCCTGGGCGGACCTCGCAGGCATCGAACGGGTCACTGGCGGACGCTGGTCCGGGCGGCACTGACAACCAAGGTCGCCGGCCTTGACCGGTGATATTGACGGATCGGATCGAGCCCCCTAGACTTTTCCGACTGATTCACTCAACTTTTCAAAGCGAAGATCATGGACATCCAGGACGTCATCCGCGAGCAGGTTTCCTCCAACCCGGTGGTGCTCTACATGAAGGGCACCCCCCAGTTCCCGCAGTGCGGCTTCTCCGCCACCGCGGTGCAGATCCTCAAGCACTGTGGCGTGAGCGCGGTCGCCGCGGTGAACGTGCTGGAGAACGACGCCATCCGCCAGGGCATCAAGGAGTTCTCCAACTGGCCGACCATCCCGCAACTCTATGTCGGCGGCGAATTCGTCGGCGGTTCGGACATCATGCGCGAGATGTTCGAGAACGGTGAACTGCAGCAGATGCTGGCGGATGCGGGGGCGGTCCGCTAGGCTGAGCACTATCGCTGAGTCACTGCTCCCCGGGAACGATAGATGACGATCAACTATCGTTGCGCCGGGGCAGTCAGTTACGGGGTCAGGGCTACCAGCACTGCGCCGCGGTCCTTCCGGCGGCGGCGTTGACGATGCCTTTCAGTCCTGTGCTGGCCAATGTCAGGTCACCGCACTGGTCACCTGATTGCGCACCCGCACGGGTCGCAACAATGACGAAAGTCGTGGCAGTCAAGGAGCCGGCCTGAAACGCGAGGTTGTAATTGGCGGGGCCCCCGTCGGCAGGGCAACGGAAGTTATTGATTTCTGCTCCGCCTAGATACGTGTTGGTCGTCGAATAGCGCCGCTCCAGGGCATTGGCTAGGCTGACCATGACCGTCTGACACTCCGCACGCCGGGAACGGGCCAAGTAGTCCTGATAGTTCGGGATAGCAATGGCGGCCAGCACCGCGATGATGACAACTACGATCATCATCTCGATCAAGGTAAATCCAGCAAGCTTGTTACGCATGGTTAGCGGTTCCGCGGCTGTTGGTCCCCGGTTGGGGGAAAGAGGTGCATGCTGTTGACGATCCAGCCATCAGCAGATTCGTAGGCGTTGAGTCCGGCCGTCCAGCCCACCATCCGCTGGCTGAGCATGGATACTGGTGACGGTGTGTCAGCATGGTCAATCCATATGCTCGCCTCATTGCTGATCTGGTAAGTCCGATTTCCTGCAGTGATCGTATTTGCCCCAATCCCGATGCGTTGCACTTTGACGTACGTCTCGTATTCAGGGGGGGCTGCCTGCGCATATCCAGTCGTTAAAAGTGCGAGTAGCAACAGGGCTGCTCGACTTCCGGTTGAAGCTAGGCCGATTTTCATGTTCTGAATGCTCCGTTTGAGCGGATTACCTCAGTTGCCGCCAAGACTGGCGTCCCCACCTCGATTCATCTTCCTTGGTAGGAGGATCGTCCGGGCAATTCTCGGGGTTCTTTGCCCATTCCTCGTCATAGTCCGGATGATCGGGGCTGCACTTGGGATCCTTGTCCCTCTTTCCTCCTAGGACGTTCGCAGCATCTTCTCCGTGCAAGGTGGTGGTGAAACCGGTACCAGGGCCGAGGTAGCGGCCCGAGACAACCACCTTCTCTCCGGTGTTCGGATCGGTGACGTACTCCTTGTCATCAAAGAACTTGTCTCGGTTCAGATCGAACACAGTGAACGTGTGGCGGGCGCCAGATACCGCGTCGAGCGACATGTACCAGCTTCTTGTGCCCGAGGAGCACGGGTCTTCGTTCGGGATCAGAGTCGCAAAGTCGATCCGTCCGTCGAACGCTAGGTTTGGTTGGGCGATGATGCGTTCACCCTCTGCCCCGTTTGCTGGGGAGACGAGATCGAGATAGAAACCCTTCTGCGTAGTCAGCGCGTTGTTCGTGACCAGCCGTACGCCTTCTGTATAGTCGAACGAAGTATCGGTGTTCTCGAACGAGGCGGTTTGTTCGTGATAGATCTCCTGCTCGAGGAGGTCTGCGCGCAGTACTTTTGCCGCGGTGGAGATCGTGCTGCAGGCGCCAGTCGTGGTCAAAGCGCACTCATCCTGAACGCCGTAGAAGGTCTGCTGGGAAAGATCGCCCTGGTCGCCAGTCAGGAAAAACTTGCCTGTACCAAAGTAGACCATGAGACCCTTGGTCGGGTGGCGGGCGACAGCCGGCTTTGCGGTGATCGGTTGCGCATTGCCTGCCCCGATACCGTCGACCGCCTTGAACAGCGGTTTCGGGGTGCCGGACGTCTGGAAAGCGACCTTCCAGTCGGAGGAACTTGCGCCACTGAAGTCGAACTTCCAGAGGTTACCTCGATAATCGCCTGCATAGACGAGGTCGATCAGGCCGTTACGGTCCGAATCGATGGTCACCGGGGTCGCTAGTCCGTTTGGTACAGCCGAAGACCCTACACTTGTATCGATTCTCTTGAGTAAGGTCCCGGTAGCGAGATCCACGACGAACAACTGTGCCCGATGCGAGTTACTGTTATAGCCATTGCCGAAAATGGCAACCCATTGGCCGCTCTCTGTCTTGACGATGGAGGCTTGTCCGATGGAAAGGCCGAGCTCGTTGTGGGTAAACTCCCACATCACCTTGGAGGCTGCCGGGGTCGTCGTCGGGCTCTCGATGTTCAGGGCAAAGTAGGAGCGTCCTCCGGCGCCGGTCGAACCAACGAGCACAGTCCGCCAGCTGCCGCCGATATACGCGTCCCCTGCAACCGGAGAGCCGTCAACATAGTAGCGGTGTCCGTCCTTGTAATCCTTCTCCGCCAGATACTTCAGGTTCGGGAAGATGGCATTCGGGACAAACGCAAAGACCTCGTCGCCAGTGGCAGCGTTAAAGGCATGCAACATGCCGTCGTTTGCGCCGACATAGACCATCGCCTGGCGGTTCTTGAACGCGGCGCTGTTTAGACGGGTGAGATAGCTGGTGCGTTCGGCGCTAGTCAGTCCGGAGGCGCTTCCGTATGACTGCCTGTCGCTGCCCACGTGCAGGGGCGTCGAGTTTACGATGTCACCCAGCCGTGAATTGCGAGCCCGGAAGTCTGACCCCTCATATGTAGCGTCGCCGCGCAGGAAGTTGAGCAGTCTTGCGTCGCCGTTCAGGTTGGTCTGCTGCAGGGGGTCGAGCGACCCCCATAGGAAATCACGGCCCGCCGAGTTATCAGGGCTCCAGGTAACGATCTCACGTGCGCTCGGGCTCATGAGACCCAGGCGCGCACCGGCTTCCCAGTCCGCACTGGCGCTCAGCTGACCGGTGATCGGATTGAAAGGGATCGCTTCCAACTCTCCCGTCCAGTTGGTGCTGTCAAAGCTGCCTGCATAGAGCGTGGTCCCGGCGGCAGCCCGGGATGAACTGCGAGCAAGCCCACTGGACGAGGCGTTGTCGTCAATGATCGCCGCCAGGATGTTTCTCAGCGCGGTCGAAAACTCGTCGGGATTGTTTGCTTGATAGAAGCCTCCGCGGCCATTGACGGCGGCGTGCAGCATGTCGTTGATGGTGCTGGACGTGTTCGAGGTAACGGAGGGCCAGTTGATGGTAGCGCCGGATGAGATGGCATTGAATGCTGCGTCTGGGTCGACCGAACCTTCGACGCCAAGTCCGACCGTAAACGTTGCCATGTGCTGCCAGAACGCCGGGTCTCGCACGCTTACCGGCACCTTGTTGTCAAGGTCGGGATACAAGTCACGCTTCCAGTAATACATCGCGACGTCGGCCAGCGTATTGCTCTGGCTGTCCGAGAACGGCGACTGCGGCGTATATGTATACGAGGTCGGGGTATCGTCGTTCAGGAAGCCGGTGATCGTCGTGCCCGCGGTGTTGTCGACGTTCTCTCGGGCGTCTGATGTAGCCGCCGCGGCATCGTTCCAGTAGCCGTCAGACATCAGCAGCGTATAGCTCTTCCGGCAGGAAAGATGGTTGCCGCCGGTGGTGCCTGGCGTCGTACTCCAGGGGCCTTGGTCAGCACTGTTCTCGTAGTATCGACCGGCCGCGTCGAGCGCGCGCCGTAGGGGTGTGTTCCCGGACTGTGGGGTCGTGAACAGCCAGTCAAAGAAGTCTTCGCGATCTGTGCCGCTGAATTTGCGTACGCCTCGTTCGATCGTCGTGACACTCTTCCCGTCGCGAGTCGAACTGGTCGATTTGTTGATCCGGCCATAACCGATTCGTATGCCATCCGCCAGGCCCGCAAACGCTCTGCTGACGCCGGCACGAGCAGCGAAATTCCGCGAACGGTAGTAAGAGTACCAGTTGGCGAAGTTCTGCTGTTGATCTACGTCGAAGGGCAGGACCACCTTGTAGTAGCAGCTATCCTTGTTCTTCTTTTCTTCAAGCGTCCCGGTGCAACTCCCTCCGCGGTTCTCATCGAACTGATAATAGTATGCGCGCTGATTGTTGTATCCCGTGCCGCCGCCGAAGCTGGGCGTGAAGTTGTTGGACAGGTTGACGCTACCCGAGCGAGCGTAGCCGTCTGTCCATGCGGACGTAAAATTGGAATTGCCGAGCGAGTTGCCGTTATGGTCGAGCGGTGGCAGATAGGTGACGGTAGGGTCGTAGTAGATTCGGTTGTAGGTGCTTGACTTGGACCGCGCATTCGAGCTGGAGATGCTGTCCGGCATGTAAAAACGCGCCATGGAGCCGGAATCGTCGTGGATGTACATCAGGTTCGGCTCGAGGGTTCTGCCGAGCACGAGAGGAACGTCGGCGACGTCCAGTTGCGCGGAGGCGAGCGGTGATAGTGCCGTGCCGAGTGCGGCGCAGAGAGCAATGCTCAGGCGTCTCCGGGCAGGAGCGGCGCAGAGACGGAGATCCGGGCAGGAAGGTGCGTTCATGGCAGTCACCGTATGTACTGAACTCGTGGCAAAACAGTGCGTGAAGGGAGGCCGTAATCAGTTTTCTGGACGCGATTCGGTGATTTGGAGAATGACGACCGTGTCCGCCCGCCCACCCTGTGCGCGTGCTGTGACACGAAAGTAGTCGATGATGTCGGGACTCGTCGGATCGAGGCTGCGATCCACCTCCTGCAGCTGTTCGATCTTGAAACGAGGTTGATTTGCAGCGGGGATCTCGGCTGTTCTGAAGCCGGGGTGGGCCACGCTATCGGTATTGCCGGCATCCCAGTTCGCGTCTTCCGTAAGTTGTGCGTAGGTTCGCGGGACGTTAAAGAACGCGTTTCCTGCAGTCGCTTCGTTGCCGGCGCTGATCAGTCCCTCCCCCTCGCGCAGCGCCGCTTCGGCGGCCTGAAAGGCGAGATCCCGATCACGCATGTTGCCTGCCATGCGCTCTTGCTGGTTGGTGCTTTGCATCGCAGCCAAGCCCAGCATTGTCATCAGTAGCAGCATGATCAGGCCGACGATCAGAACGACTCCACGCTGGGTCGAGGGGCCGGCTCGCATAGATGTGCTCATCTCAAATGCCTAGTCTGTTGGCGAGTAGCCGAATCACTTGATTCGGTTGCGTAGTGCAATTGACGTGCTGAAAACCTGATAAAAGCGCCTGTCGGCGGGGACGAAGTCGTCGGCTGCGCCTTCGTCACCGAATGGAATGGCGGGTTGTATCTCGGTGAGCACGTTGTTCTCGGGCGTAGCGATCAATAACTGTACGCGAATGGAAACCACGCGCCTCCAGTCAGGCACCGCGGCAGCAGCGACGTATGACTGCACAGGGCCGAAACCTTCCCCGTCGCCGATGCCGTACCGAATGTGCATGCGCTCGACACCTTCGATCAGTTCCTGCGCGGCATTGCCACCGAACTGACGGTAGAGTGCGCGGACGGGCTGACCGGCCTGATTGACACGCGGCGTTTCTCGCACGTAGTAGTTGATCCAGGTGCCAAACTGCGGAATGAGTATCGAGCCTACGTTGTAAGTGCGCTCGAACGCTGCGTGAGACACGGTCGTGGCGCCAAGGCCTGTCACCGTAAAGACGTCCGCTTGCTGACAGTCGGTAATCAGCGCCAGATTGTTCACTGCAAGCCGGTTGCCCAGAGGTGCGAAAGCTCCGTCAAGAGTGATATTGGCGGATGTCGATGCCATCGCTGCCGAGACCGGAATGGGTTCTCCGCCGCCAAGAACGCTGAAGCTGTCGGTGTTCGCGACTGCACCGACTCCCGCATAAACGAACGGTCGGGTAATCGAGTCGTTGCCGACGGCGGTCTGTACGTCCGCTGGCAGCAGCGCCCGGCCCCGGATGTCGGAATCAAGGTTGGTCAGTCGGCGACAACCTGCAAAGCCCGATGAATGAAGGTCATTGACCATGATGTCGATGGCGATCCGGCCATTCTCCTGCAGCCTTTGCACGGCGTCGTTGTACCAGTATGTCTGCCGACTTGACAGAAACGCGAAGAGCACTCCGCCAAGAATCAGCATGCCGATCAGCATGCCGATCATGACTTCGATAAGCGTCATGCCGCGTTGCGAACGAGGTGTCATTGTGAGATGGCTGCGCTGTCGCATCAGAGCCTCCCGACAACCGTGAGTGTCTGAGCGGCGCGCTGCACTGTCGAACCGCCGCCGCCATCTGCAGTGAACTGGGCATCCGCCCACCGGATGTCGATTGCGTGATAGTCCCCAGCATTGTCACAGGTGCCGTCCGCGTCGCTCCGGCATACGCCTCCTGTTGCTGCGCCTCCCAGTGCTGCCTGCAGCGAAGCGCGCCATGTACGAATGTCCGTGCTGAACAGATCTGCTCCCGCGGGGGTTGCGGCGTCTATTCCAATGTCATAAGGTGTTCCTGTGAGATCCCCCGCATCCGCCGCGAGTCGAATGCGGTCTAGCATTGCGTGCCCAAGCATCGTCGCCTGCGATCTTTGCATTGCGCTTTGGTTGACCTGAAGCGACGCACCTTGAAGGCCCGCCATTCCGAGCAGACCGAAGGACAGTATGATCATTGCAACCAAGGCTTCAAGAAGCGTTGAGCCGCGTTGCTTGGAAACACCCTGGATTCTCACGTGGAGTACCTCGTTGCCGAATATGCTTGTGTTAGCGTGCGGTCACGGGCAGCTGAGTCGCTGAATGGAGCCTCGCCCGGTTGCCTGAATGGTGATCTGCCGTATTCTTTCATCGCCAGCGGGGCACGTGACGGGGGAGAGGGTGATGACAAAGTCGGCCCCGGGAGCCGTTTTCTGTCCAAGCCGGTCAAAGGTGACCTGCGTCGCGGATTCTGCAATCTGGATCCCGCTTTGGTTGAGCGCCTCATGCACGAAGATCTCCGCTCCCGCACAGTTCGCACCGGTGTGGATACACCACCCAGCTTCGTAACCGGCACCGCCTCCAGCGACCCCTGCACTTACCGACACGGGCAGTCCGCGACGGATCGCTTCGTTCCGTGCGCTGGCGAAGGCAGCCAAGAGGTCGTTTGCCTGTGAGGCGATCCGGCCATTCTGGACCGTGGTAGTCAGGCTAGGTGCGGCGATGGCGGCCAAAAGTGCCAGAATCGCGAGCGCCGTCATGACCTCGATGAGGGTGAATCCGGAATCTCTTTTCATGTCGTGATCCTACTTCCGAGAGCGTGGCGTCCGACACCTTGTATGGACAGGCGGTGACCCTCGTTCGATGAACGGTAAGGGGTGGTGAAATCGATGGACACCTACGTCCGATCGGTTGGAGTCGAGGCTTTGTATCAGGGTGGCCGCCTACTGGTGTTCGTGAGGTACTTACGTACCAGATGCCGCACGAGCAGCAGTGGGGGCATCCGCAGCCAGTGCGCACGTACATAGAGCAGCCAGCGCGCGACAGGATCCATCGTGCTGTCGAGCACGACATGATGGGGAACGAGTGCTCGCGCATGCAACAGGTCGGTCAGTTGGCTGGATAGCGAGGAGGGCTTGTGACCGAGACTGGATGAGGCACCATACAGCAGGCTAGCGCATTGACGGCGTGCGAACGCGAGCGGCGCCTTCAGATTCAGCACATCGGCGCGGGCGTCCAGTTGGGCGAAGGCGGCGGGATGTTCAGCTGAAAGATGTTGGAACAATCCGTCGAGGTCGAGCAAATCGCGATAGCCGTTGGGCAGCTCGCCTTCGTGATACAGATGCGTCGCACTATGCAACAGCATGTCTGCAGGGGAGAGCACGAACACGCCGTCGAGGTCGGGAACCGGCGCCGCCTGCTCGAGCATGGTGGCGGGGTCCGGGTCGAAGCGGGCGGTGAGGGGCAGGATGCGGTGGTGTACGTCCACCACCGTGCCGCGCCGCATGTGGCGCATGGGCGGGAGTTCGTGCATCCACTGGCGGTAGTAGCGCTGGTCGTAGGCGTCGTGGTGGGTGGTGGCCCAGCCGTGACGCATCAGGGCGGCTTCCACCTCGTCGATCCGGCTCCGCGGAACGAGGATGTCGACGTCCGAGAAGAAGCGTCCGCGAGCGAAGGGGAGATCGGCGGCAAGGTAGGCGGCCCCCTTGAGCAGGACGAGCGGGACGCCGATGGTGTCGAGCGCCTTGCGCAGGCATTCGATCTCCCAGCGCACCGCGCGCGCCTGGCGCGCGGCCAGGGCCCGGCCGGCGGCGATATGCGGCCTGCAGCATGGTGGAAGGGCGTCGGCCGGCAGCCGCTCGGCCGTGGTGGCAAGCAGACCCAACACGTTTGCGCGCCGGGCAAGCCGGATCAGCATGTCCCACGACGGCAGGTCCAGGGCGGCGAGTTGCTGCGGATCGCGCAGCAGTCCGGCCAGTGCGGCGGGCGTCCAAGGCCGCTCGTCGCGATTCATGCTTTCAGCGCTCCGAACCATTCCCGTGCCTCTTCAAGCCGCTCGTAGCACAGGTCGATTGCCGGTGCGCGCGAGATCAGGTCGGCAAGCGCGGTGAAGGCGGTGGCGCCGAGCACGTCGTAGTTGAAGGCGTTGTCGATCAGCATGGCCATTGCTTCCGGGCGCGGGATGCGCTCGGTGTGCAGCGCGCTGCCGGAGAGGTAGCGCGGTGTGACGATCCATTGCAGCCGTGCGGGGCGGTCGACCGCGGCCACCGCGCTCGCTGGCGGCGCCAGGTGGGCTACCGTGCCTTTCTTGGTGTCCGGCACCGGTGTGTTGAGCACGGCTTCCGGCAGGGTGTCGCGGATCACGTCGATTGCCGCGTTCTTGAGATTGACCGGTCGCGCCAGGCCGTGGACCAGTCCGTTCGCCGGATCGATCAGCGCCAGCTCGTCAGAGAGCAGGCGCCAGCCACGGTGGGCGAGGTAGGCGCACAAGGTGCTCTTGCCTGCGCCGGGCGGGGCGGGAAGCAGCGCGGCATCGTCACCGCGGGCGAGTACCGCGGCATGCAGCAGCAGATACTGATGGGCATGGCTGGCGATGCACCAGTTCATGCCCCATTCGAACAGGGCGAAGGCTTGTGGCGCGGGTAGCGACAGAAAGGGCGAGTAGCCGTCGAGCCTGAAATCGACCTGCGGACGCAGCCAGCGCCTCGGGCTGGCCGGTCGCTCCAGGGAGACGTGGAAGTCGGCGAAGGGCGGGCTGTCGATGACCAGGTGATGGGCGTAGAGCAGCCGCAGGTTGTCCGCGACGACGGCTTCCTTGCTGGCAATGCGGAAGGTGAAGGGGCCGGTGCGCAATCCGAGGCGCCCTTGCGCGAGCCAGCGCGCGAGGGTTTCGCGAGGCAGGGTGCCAAGTGGCACAGTGGGTGCAGGCGTCAAAGGAGGCGTGCAGCGGTCAACTGGTCGAGTGCCAATTCTATCCGCGAAAGCTGTTCGACCGCCGTGTCATCCGTCCGCGCCAGCAGCTCGCGGACGGCCTCGGGCGTGGGGCCGCATTGCCGGGCGGCGTGCAGGACCGCCAGGGTGAATGGGTCGAGCAGGTGGGTGTCGCCTGAGCCGCAGTCATACAAGGCACCGCCGTCATCCCAGGCGACCTCGATCAGGCTGTGCTCGGGGGGTAGCGTTCTCAATAGGACGCGAGCCCGGTCTGCTGGATGTACGCGACGATGTCCGCGGCATACCAGCGGGTCGCGCCGGCGTAGGGGACGTAGTAACCCTGCGTTGCGTACTCGGCCCACAGGCTGCGCAGCCGCTGCTCGGTCATTGCCCGCGGGTCGACAAGGCCGACGCGGATGTTGAGCAGTGCGCCGACGAAGTGGAAACCGATCTTGGCGGGGTCGTCGCCACCGGTCAGATGCATGACTTCAAGTAGGGAGAGCGGTTTCCACTGACCATTCTTGCGCTTGTAGTAGCGGGCATGCGAGCCTTGGGCGAAATGGCTGTGGAAGGCGTCGGTGGGGGGAATCGGCCAACTTATGAAGGCTCCCTCCTGAGCGACGACATCCTCGTCGTAGGCCCAGTCTACGTTGCCATCGTCCTCGTGTTTGGCCTGGGCCTTCTTCCAGCGCTTGAAGGCTTCGATCTCCTCATCAGCCACGTTCTTCCAGACACCTGGGGAGCGCCCCTGGCAGAGCGGCAGATCGTCACCCTTGTGGCTCAAGGTTCCGGACAGCGTTTCCGATGGACTGAAACAGGTCTGTGCGAGCACCGGCCGGCTGGTCAGTGTGACCAGCAAGGGCGCTGCCGACAGCCCGCCGCGCACCAGGCGCCGACGAACGCCCGATACCTCGGTGGTCGGGGGCGCTTGTTTGACGCGGGGGTCCGGATCGGGAGTCATGGCCATGTGTCCTGCCTGATGCCTGTGGTTGATTCTAGGTGCCTGCGAGGGCGCGTGCCGTGATTCAATGCACGGGCGCAGTGCGCAGGCGTTTCAAGCAACAAGGGTGCCTGAATCCATCAAGACCTTATATCTCAATGGCTTGGAAGGAGGAATGGATGCGTCCGGCGGGATGTGGCCTGCCGGGTGTCAACTATTCCGACACCTGGCTCAACTCTAGCAGCGCCTACAGGCGCCGAATGCCCAGGGAATCGTTCAGGCGGGTGACCAGGCGGGTCGCCTCGCCCAGATAGCCGCGGCCGAACAGGTTGAGATGGTTGAGGATGTGGTAGAGGCTGTAGAGCAGCTTGCGTTGCTCGAAGCCTTCGTTGAGCGGCGCGCGGCGGCGGTAAGCGGCGTGGAAGGCGGAGGGGAAGCCGCCGAAGAGTTCGCTCATGGCGATGTCGGATTCACGGTCGCCGTAATGGACCGCAGGGTCGAACAGGGCCGGCGTGCCGTCGGGCAGCACGCCAGCGTTGCCGTGCCACAGGTCGCCGTGCAGCAGGCTGGCGCGCGGGCGGTAGTCGAGGAAGAGCGCGGGCACGCGCTCGAACAGGCGTTCGCCCTGTTTCTGCAGTTCGCCTGCGAAACCGTGTGCGCGGGCCATGGCGAACTGTGGGCGCAGACGAAATTCGACGAAGAACTGCGACCAGTTGTCGGTGAGCGTATTGCGTTGCAGGCTGGCGCCGATGTAGTTGTCCGCATGCCAGCCGAACTGCGCGCCGCAGGCCTCGTGCAGCGCGGCCAGTGTTTCGCCGAACCGGCTGCCTTCCTCGGCGCTGTGCACCGGGCGCAGTTCAAGGTGCTCCAGGATCAGGAAGGCGTGGTGTTCGTCGGTCGTGCAGCCAACCACCGCCGGGGTGCGGAAGCTGCGGGTGGCGGCGATCGCCGCCAAGCCGTCGGCTTCGGCGGCGAACACCGGCTGCTTGGCGGCCGTGTCGAGCTTGACGAAGTAGCGCTGGCGGCCGTCGCCGACGACGAAGGTCTCGTGCGTGCAGCCGCCGGCGACCGCGTCGATCTGAGCCAGGCGGAAGGCGTTGCCGGCCGCCTGGCGGATGGCAGCTTCGATCGGGGCGCGGGCGCTGCGAGCCGGCATCGTCGTGGCGGCCGGGCGGGTCAGCCCAGGCGCGCGCGGGCGCGGGCGACTGCCGCGCGCACCTGCTCCGGGGCCGTGCCGCCGATATGCTTGCGCGAGGCGAGCGAGCCGTCCACGGTGAGTACGCCGAACACGTCCTCGCCCACGCGTTCGGTCGCGCCGGGCACATGGGCCATTGCCGCACGCAGTTCGTCCAGGGTGAATTGCGGCAGGTCGCAACCGCGCACCTCGGCCGCACGCACCGCGAGGGCCACGGCCTCGTGGGCATCGCGGAAGGGCAGGCCCTTCTTGACCAGGTAGTCGGCCAGGTCGGTGGCGGTGGCGTAGCCCTGGGTCAGCGCGTCGCGCATGGACTCGGCCTTGACGCGGATGCCGCCGATCATGTCGGCGTAGATGCGCAGGGTGTCGATCACCGTGTCGGCGGTGTCGAACAGCGGTTCCTTGTCTTCCTGGTTGTCCTTGTTGTAGGCCAGCGGCTGGCCCTTCATCAGGGTGAGCAGGGCGATCAGGCTGCCATTCACGCGGCCGGTCTTGCCGCGAACCAACTCGGGTACGTCCGGGTTCTTCTTCTGCGGCATGATGGACGAGCCGGTGCAGAAGCGGTCGGCGAGATCGATGAAGCCCACGCGCGGGCTCATCCACAGGATGAGCTCTTCCGACAGGCGGGAGAGGTGGGTCATCAGCAGCGCCGAGGCAGCGCAGAATTCGATGGCGAAGTCGCGGTCGCTGACCGCATCGAGCGAGTTGTAGCAGACCTCGTCGAAGCCCAGTTCGGCGGCGACGAACTCGCGGTCGATCGGGTAGCTGGTGCCGGCCAGCGCGGCGGAGCCCAGCGGCAGGCGGTTGACCCGCTTGCGGCAGTCGACAAAGCGTTCGGCGTCGCGCCGGCTCATCTCGTAGTAGGCCATCAGGTGGTGGCCGAAGGTCACCGGCTGAGCCACCTGCAGGTGGGTGAAGCCGGGCATCGGCGTGTCGGCGTGGGCTTCGGCCACGTCGAGCAGGTTCTTCTGGAAGTCGGCGATCAGCACGAGGATCTGGTCGATCGCGTCGCGCAGCCACAGGCGGATGTCGGTGGCCACCTGGTCGTTACGGCTGCGCCCGGTGTGCAGGCGCTTGCCGGCATCGCCCACCAGCGCGGTCAGGCGCTTCTCGATGTTGAGGTGCACGTCCTCGTCGTCCAGGCTCCAGGCGAACTCGCCGCGTTCGATCTCGCCGGCGATCTGCGCCATGCCGCGTTCGATGTCCGCGAGGTCCTGCGCGCCGATGATGCCCTGGCGGGCGAGCATCTTGGCGTGGGCGAGCGAGCCGCGGATGTCCTGCGCGGCCATGCGCTGGTCGAAGAACACCGAAGCGGTGTAGCGTTTCACCAGGTCGGAGACGGGTTCGGAAAAGCGCCCGGACCAGGCCTTGGCCGGCTGGGAGGAGGTGGTGTCTGTCATAATGTGCGCGATCAGGATGTTTCCGGCCGGACCCGGCCGTTCATGGGGCCGTCGGGTGCGCCGCACCCCGGCTTGAGCGATGCAGAGTATAAAGCAAAAGGTCCAGCCTCCCTTGCCGCCCGGCGGACTGCCCGATTTCCGCAATCTGGGCGTGCTGCTGCGTCTGTTGCTGCTGGTCAACCTGCTGGTCGTCGCCACCGTGCTGGTGCAGGCGGACAGTCTCGAACTGTTCATGCCTTCCTTCGTTGCGCTGGCCGGTCGGGTCGCGCTGCCGCTGCTTGCGGTGGTGCTGATTCTCTACACCGTGCAGCCCGCGTTTGCGCGGATTTCGCGGCGGGCCGGTGCGGCACTGGTGCTGGCGGTCGTGCTGATCGTGACCGGTACGGCCTATGGCCTGGCCGGAGAAGGCGCCAGCCTGCAGCGCTGGGTACTGTGGGCGCTTGCCGCGACGGGCGGCGCGCTGCTGTACTTCGATTACCGCAACCGCTTGCTCTCGCCCGCGCTGACCGAGGCGCGGCTGATGGCGCTCACCGCGCGTATCCGCCCCCATTTCCTGTTCAACAGCCTCAATGCCGTTCTTGGCGTGATCCGCTCGGACCCCCGGCGTGCGGAGCGTGCGGTAGAGGAACTCGCCGACCTGTTCCGCGTGCTGATGCGCGAGAACCGGGAGCTGGTCCGCCTGGAAGATGAACTGGCGCTGTGCGAGCGCTACCTCGATCTGGAGCGCCTGCGGCTGGGAGAGCGGCTGCAGGTGCATTGGAATGCCGAGCACTGCCCGCTGGATGCGCTGGTGCCGCCGTTGCTGTTGCAGCCCTTGCTGGAGAATGCGGTGTATCACGGCATCGAGCCACTCGCGGAAGCCGGCGAGGTCCGGGTGCAGTTGTACCGGCGGGGCAAGGAACTGCGTATCGAGGTGGATAACCCGGTGTCGGACGCGGAGTCGCATCATGCCGGCAATCGCATGGCGCTCGACAACCTGCGTGAGCGCCTGATGCTGTTCTTCGATCTGGAGGCCGGCCTGGAGAGCGAGCGCCGCAACGGCCGCTACCGGGTGCGCATCCGCATGCCATACAGGAGTGCCACGCCATGAGCTCCGTGTCCCGCATCCTGCGTGTGCTGATCGTCGATGACGAGGCACCTGCGCGCAGCCGCCTGCGCGATTTGCTCGGCGACATCGCCGCCACCTGCCCGACTTGCATCGTGGGGCTCGCCGCCAATGGTGTGGAGGCTCTCCGCCTGCTTGAAGAGGCGCCTGCCGATGTGGTGCTGGCCGACATCCGCATGCCGGTGATGGACGGCGTCGAACTCGCGCGCCACCTGCGCCGGCTGGAACCGCCGCCGGCGGTGGTGTTCACCACGGCCTACGACCAGTACGCCGTACAGGCCTTCGAACTGGCTGCGGCGGATTATCTGCTCAAGCCGGTGCGCGCCGAGCGGCTGGCCGAAGCGCTGGGCAAGGCGCGCCGCCTGATTGCCCCGTCCGATGCCGCGCTCGCGGCCCTTGCGCCCGGAGCGCGGCGGCATTTCAGCGTCAGCGAGCGTGGACGCATCCTGCTGGTGCCGGTCGAGGAGGTGGTCTATCTGAAGGCCGAACAGAAGTACGTCACCGCGCGTACCGCAGACCGTGAGTACCTGCTCGACGAAGCGCTGGTGCAACTCGAGCAGGAGTTCGGCGAACGCTTCATCCGCATCCACCGCAACAGCCTGGTGGCGCGCGCCGCCCTCCAGGGCGTGGAGCGCGCGAGCGAGCCGGACGAGGAGGGGGCGGGCGAGGGGCACTGGCAGGCGCTGCTCGCCGGTGTGCCAGAGCGCCTGCCGGTGAGCCGCCGGCAATGGCCGGCGGTGAAGCAGTTGTTGGGCCTGTAGGAGCGGCCTTGGCCGCGATGCGGCCGTGGTGCTTCCATAGGACGCATCGCGGCCAAGGCCGCTCCTACACGATGCACCGCGCAGCGGCGCCGAGTTCACCCGCTGTTGCGCAGGCCTGCGGCGATGCCGTTGATCGAGATGTGTATCCCCAGGCGGATGCGTTCGTCGTCGTGACTTTCGCGGTGACGGCGCAGCAGTTCGACCTGCACGTGGTTGAGCGGGTCGAGATAGGGGAAGCGGTTGCGGATCGAACGCTTGAGCAGCGGGTTGCCGTCCAGCAGTTCCTGCTGTCCGGTGATCGCCAGCTGGGCATCGACCGTGTCCTGCCATTCCTTGCGCACCCGCTCGAAGATCGCGTCGCGCAGCGCGGTGTCGCGCACCAGTTCGGCATAGCGGGCGGCGATCGCCAGGTCGGTCTTGGACAGCACCATGTCCATGTTCGACAGCAGTGAGGCGAAGAAGGACCATTCACGGTTCATGTGTTGCAGGCGCGCCAGGCCGTCGTCCGGATGGGTGGTCAGCCAGGCCTTGACCGCGCTGCCGAAGCCGTACCAGCCGGGCAGCATCAGCCGGCACTGCGACCACGAGAACACCCAGGGGATGGCGCGCAGGTCTTCGATGCGCGTGCCCTTCTTGCGCGAGGCCGGGCGCGAGCCGATGTTCAGTTCGGCGATCTCGCTGATCACCGTGGATTGCCAGAAATAGTCCTCGAAGCCGGGGGTCTCGTACACCAGGCCGCGGTAGGCGGCGAAGGCGGTGTCGGAGAGCACCTGCATGGTGTCGAGGAAGGCCGGGTCGGGTGCCGCGGCCTCGCCGGCGAGCAGGGTCGCTTCCAGCGTGGCGGCGACCAGTACTTCCAGGTTGCGGCGGCCGACCTCGGGGTTGCCGTACTTGGCGGCGATCACCTCGCCCTGCTCGGTGAGGCGGATCTGGCCCTGCACCGCGCCGCCCGGCTGGGCGAGGATGGCCTGATAGCTCGGGCCGCCGCCGCGGCCCACCGAACCACCGCGGCCGTGGAACAGGCGCAGGCGCACGCCGTGGCGGGCGAAGACTTCCGCCAGGCCGATCTCGGCCTTGTAGAGCTCCCAGCCCGAGGTCAGGAAGCCGCCGTCCTTGTTGCTGTCCGAGTAGCCCAGCATGACTTCCTGCAACTGGCCGCGTGCGGCCAGCAGCGCGCGGTAGGGTTCGAGGGCGAACAGGCGGTCCATCACGCCCGGCGCGTTGCGCAGGTCCTCGATGGTCTCGAACAGCGGCACCACGTTCACGTCCAGCGCGTTCTCCCGCGGGCGCAGCAGGCCGGCCTCCTTGAGCAGCACGGCCAGCTCAAGCAGGTCCGAGACGTCGTCGGTCTTGGAGATGATGCAGTTCTGGATGACGCCGGGGCCGAAGCGCAGGTGGGCGGCGCGCGCGGCGCGGAAGATCGCCAGCTCGGACTCGGTTTCGTCGCTGTAGCGCATGTGCGGCGAGGCGAGCGGGCGGGGGCTGGCGAGTTCGCCGAGCAACAGCTCGACGCGGGCGGTTTCGTCCAGCGCGCGGTAATCGGCCACGCCTCCCGCGGTGGCGAGCAGTTCGGCGACCACGCGCTCATGTACGTCGGCGTTCTGCCGCAGGTCGATCGGCGCCAGGTGGAAGCCGAATACCTTGACCGCGCGGCGCAGGTGGCGCAGCCGCCCGCGGGCGAGCGCGGCCGAACCGTTGGCGACCAGCGAGCGGTGGATGGTCTCCAGGTCGGCGGCCAGTTCGGCGGGGCCGGCGTAGGCTTCGGCCGCAGCGACCGGCGGGCGTGGCGGCGCGTTGCCGAGCAGGGTGGTCCAGGTGGCCGCCAGGCGCGCGTGCATGCCGGCGATCGCGCGGCGATAGGGCTCGTCGCTGCGATGCGGCGAATGGTCCACCGAGCGTTCGGCGAGTGCCTGCAGCGCATCGGAGACATCCACCAGGCCGACCGCGAGCGAGAGCTGGGAGCCCAGCGCGTGCAGTTCGTCGAGATAGAAGCCGAGCGCGGCGGCGGCCTGCAGGGCGAGCGCGCGTTCGAGCACTTCGGCGGTGACGAAGGGGTTGCCGTCGCGGTCGCCGCCGATCCAGCTGCCGACCTGCAGGAAGGCGGGCAACTCGCCGTTGGCCGCGCCCAGGCGGTCTTCCACGCTGGCGTACAGGCGCGGCAGTTCGCGCAGGAAGGTGGTGTCGAAGTAGGACAGGCCGTTGTTGACCTCGTCGATCACCGACAGGCGGGCCGGGCGCAGCATGCGCGTCTGCCACAGGGTGAGCACCGCGCGGCGCAGCGCGGCGTCGTTGGCCTCCTGCTCTTCGGGGGTGAGGCGCATGCGGTCGCGCTCGTCGAGCAGGCGGGCGATCACCGTCTGGCAGTTGAGGATGCTCTTCCTCTGCACCTCCGTGGGGTGGGCGGTGAGCACCGGGGAGACGAAGGCGTCGTCGAAGAATCCGGCGAGCTCGTCCGGCGCTGCGTCGCCGAGCGCGCGCGCCGCCTTGTCCAGCGCATGCGCCAGGCTGCCTTCGCGCGGCGCCGAGCCGGCCAGCAGGTGGGCGCGTGAGCGGCGGATGTGGTGCTGGTCCTCGGCGATGTTGGCGAGGTGCGAGAAGTAGCTGAAGGCCCGCACCACCTGGATGGTCTGCTCGCGCGCCAGCGCGTCGAGGATGCCTTCCAGCTCCCGGCGCGCGTCCAGGTCGTCGTAGCGGCGGAAGCGCACCGAGGTCTGGCGGATGCGCTCGATCAGCTCGAAGCTGGCCTCGCCCTGCTGGTCGCGCACGGTGTCGCCGAGCAGGCGGCCGAGCAGGCGGATGTCGTCGCGCAGCGGCGCGTCCTTGTCGGTGGGCGTGGTGTTCTCGGCCATCTTGCTTGTCTTCGGTCCTGTTGGTTCAACGGGGTACTGCGCTCAGACGTTCTCGCGCCGTGGCGATCGCCTGTTCCAGGTACTGGCCGTAAAAGTCGGCCAGCCGCATGCCGACGATCGGTTCAGCCAGCCGCTCGCCGCGCGGGCCGTACACCACCACCGTGGGGGTGAAGCGGACCCGTTCGCGCTCGGCAAAACTGCGCTGCGTGCCGCGGCGCCCCTGGAAGTCCACCAGCGGTGCGTCCGAGTCGAGGTCGATCTGGCGGTACAGCGCCGCATCGCGGCTGCCTGTCTCGCGTGACATCGGCACCAGGTAGGTGCGCGCCTCTTCGCACCAATGGCAGCCCGACTGGCTGTAGAGCACCACCATCGGCTTGTCGCTGCGTGCCATCTCCACCGCCTCCAGCTGCAGGTTGCGTGGCGCGGGCAGCTCCAGCGGCGCAGCGCGGAGGGCGAGCGGCATGCATGCTAGAATCGCGGCCAGCCACCGCGCCATGGGTGTCAACCCTGATGCTGCGCTGCGGCGAAAGACTGCTTCAGGCATGTATCCCGTTCTCCTTGCATGAGTTTCCCGACCGTGACCCGTATCGAATCCGGTAGTGCCGCGCCCGAGCGCATCGTCATCGCCACCCGCGAAAGCCGCCTGGCCCTGTGGCAGGCCGAGCATGTCAAGGCACGGCTCGAGGCATTGTATCCCGCGTGCCGGGTGGAGTTGCTGGGCATGACCACGCGTGGCGACCAGATCCTCGACCGCCCGCTGGCCAAGGTCGGCGGCAAGGGGCTGTTCGTCAAGGAACTGGAAACCGCGCTGCTCGACGGGCGTGCCGACATCGCGGTGCATTCCATGAAGGACGTGCCGATGGAAATGGCCGAACCCTTCGCGTTGCCGTGCATCTCGGCGCGCGAGGTGCCGCTCGACGCCCTCGTCTCCAACCGCTACGCCAGCCTGGACGACATGCCGCCGGGGGCGGTGGTCGGCACCTCCTCGCTGCGCCGCGAGTCGCAGCTGCACATGAGCTATCCCTACCTGTCGGTGACCAGCCTGCGCGGCAACCTCGACACCCGCCTGCGCAAGCTCGACGAAGGCCAGTACGACGCGATCATCCTCGCCGCCGCCGGCCTCAAGCGCCTGGGCCTGGGCGAACGCATCCGCGCGGTGCTGCCGTCCGAGGTCTCGCTGCCGGCCGCCGGCCAGGGCGCGCTGGGCATCGAGTGCCTGGCCAGCCGTCCGGAAGTGGCGGCCTGGCTGGCGCCGCTCAACGACGCCGACACCTCGGCCTGCGTGCGTGCCGAGCGCGCCGTGGCCCGCGCGCTGGCTGGCAGCTGCGAGGTGCCGCTGGGGGCCTACGCCGAGATCCGCGGCGGGCGCCTGTGGCTGCGCGGCTTCGTCGCGCTGCCCGACGGCAGCCGCATGGTGCGCGCCGAACTCGAGGGCGACCCGGCCGAGGCCGAAACGCTCGGGCGTGCCCTGGCCGAGGATCTGCGGGCCCAGGGCGCCGAAGCGATCCTCGCCGAACTCGGCTGAGCGCGCCGCCGCTGATGTCTGCGAGCGCAGCCCAGTCCCTGGCCGGCCGTCGCATCGTCGTGACCCGGCCGGCCGAGCAGGCCGATGCGCTGTGCGAAGAGATCGCCCGGCGCGGCGGGACGCCGATACGTTTCCCGGTCATGGCCATCGAGCCGCTGGATGACCCCTCAGCTTTGCGTGAGCTGGCCGCGCGCCTGGACGGTTTCGACTACGCTTTTTTCGTCAGCCCCAACGCGGTGCGGCATGCGCTCAAGTTGCTGCTCGCCGAGCGCGGCTGGCCCGCGCGGGTGGCGGTGTCCACGGTCGGCAAGGGCAGCGAGCGCGCCCTGGCCGAACATGGTTTCGACAAGGTCATCGCCCCCCAGGCCGGCTTCGACAGCGAGTCGGTCCTTGCCCTGCCGGCCTTTGCGCCGGAGGCGATACGCGGACGGCGCGTCGTGGTTTTCCGTGGCGATGGCGGGCGCGAACTGTTCGGCGACACCCTGCGCGAGCGCGGGGCTGAAGTCGAGTACGTCACCTGTTACCGCCGCAGCCTGCCGCAGGCCGCGCCGCGTGTGCTGCTGGACCTCGCCGCGCGCGCCGAACTGGATGCCCTGAGCCTCACCAGCAGCGAGGGGGTGCGCAACCTGGTTGCCCTGCTGGGCGGCGATGTGCCTCCTGAGCTGGCCGGCGTGCCGGTGTTCGCACCTCATCCGCGCATCGTGGAGCAGGCCAGGCTGGCGGGCTTCACCCGCGTCATCGAGACCGCGCCGGGTGACGCCGGCCTGCTCGACGCGCTGGAGGCGCATTTCGACAACAGCCTCGGTTAAACTGAACGCATGAAAGAAGAAATCCCTGCGCTCACGCTCCCCCCTGCATCCGAGGATGCGGGTGGCAAGACCGCCGATCCGGCTCCCGCGTCCGCCGCTGCGTCCGAAACGGGTGGCGAGACCCCCAATCGTTCGGCGCCGCCGGTACGTAGCGGCTCTGCCGGAATTGCCCTGTTGCTCGCGGCGATCGCCGCGGCCGGCGCGGCCGTGGTCGGCTGGCAGGCCTGGCAGACCCGCGGACAGGTAGCCGACTTGCGCGACGAGCTGGCCCGCAGGCTCTCGGGCGCGGATGCGGTGGCGACCGAGGCGCGGGCCTTGACCCGCCAGCAGCAGGAAGCCATCGCCACGCTGCAGGGCAAGCTTGGCGCGCTGGAATCCAAGGTCGCGGCCACCGAGGGGCAGGCCTCGGCGCTCGAGGCGCTGTACCAGGAGTTTTCCCGGTCCCGCGAGGACCGTGTGATGGCCGAGGTCGAGCAAGCCGTCACCATTGCCGGGCAGCAACTGATGCTCGCAGGCAATGTCGAGGCTGCGCTGATCGCCCTGCAGGGTGCGGAGAGCCGCCTCGCGGCGCAGGATCGCGGGCAACTGGCACCGCTGCGTCGTGCGATCGTGCGTGACATCGAGCAATTGCGCACTATGCCGCAGGTCGATGTGCAGGGCATCGCGCTGCGTCTCGAGGTGATGCTCGAAGGTGTCGATGCCTTGCCCCTGGCCTATGCCGGCGAGCTTGAGACGCCGGCGCAGGCCGAGGAGGCACCGGCCGAGCCCGCGTCGCAGGGCTCGGCGGCGCTCGATTTTGCCGCGGGCCTGGCGCGCGATGTGTGGAACGAGCTCAAGACCCTGGTGCGGGTCGAGCGTCTGGACCAGGCCGAACCGGTGCTGCTGGCCCCTGCCCAGAGCACCTTCCTGCGTGAAAACGTCAAGATCCGCCTGCTCACCGCGCGGCTTGCGCTGCTGGCGCGCGACGGCCGCAACTTCGAAGCCGATCTCTCCCAGGCGCGTGGCTGGGTCGAGCGCTTCTTCGATGCGCGCGACGAGCGCGTGCAGACGATGCTGGCCGAACTGAAGAAGCTGGAAGCGACGCCGGTCGTGGTCGATCACGGGGTGACGCTGGACAGCGTCGCCGCATTGCGTCTCCTGCAGGCGAGACCCGGAAACGCTGCCGTCGACGGCACGCCTGCTGGCGACAAGCAAGCCGGGGCCGGCGCCGATGGCGCCGCTCCGGGCGAGCGCTGAGGTCGGCCCATGCGTGCCCTGATCTGGCTCATCGGCATCTTCGCCCTTGCCGCGGCGCTGGCGACCGCAGCGAGCATCAATACCGGTTACGTGCTGCTCGTGGCGCCGCCCTATCGTGTGCAGCTGTCGCTCAACCTGGTGATCATCGGCCTGCTGGCGGCCTTCTTCCTCGCCTACCTGCTGGTCAGGGTGGTGCGGCGCACCCTCGCGCTGCCCGGTGCGGTCGGAGCCTTCCGCGAACGCCGGCGGCGCGAGAAGGCCGGGCGTGCGCTGCGCGACGCGCTGCGCACCCTGTTCGAGGGGCGTTACGCACAGGCGGTCAAGTTTGCCGACAAGGCCTACAGCAATGGCGAGAGCCCCGCCATGGCCGCGCTGGTGGCGGCCCGTGCGGCGCACGCCATGCGCGACGAGACCCGCTACAAGACCTGGCTGGGCCGGGTGGCCGAGCACGGTGACGAGGCCCGCGCCGCGCGCCTTATGAGCGAAGCCGAGCTGGCGGTCGAGGACCGCAACTTCGAACTCGCCGCCGAGCGCCTGGAAACCCTGCGTCTGCTCGGCAACCGGCAGATCGCCGCGCTGCGCCTGTCCCTGCGGGTGGCCTCGGCGCTGCGCCGCTGGGACGAGGTGCTCAAGCTTGCGCGTCAGCTCTACAAGCACAAGGCCTTGTCGGACGAGCAGGTGGCGCCGGTGATCCGCCGGGCGCATGTCGAGCGGATGCGGGAGCTGGTCGGCGACGGCAAGGCCCTGGCCGACTACTGGAAGGCGATTCCGTCGACTGAGATGAAGGATCGCCGGATGGTCGAGCGCGCCGTGCCGCTGCTGGTCGCCGGCGGGCAGGGGGCGCTGGCGCGCCGCAAGGTGGAGCAGTTGCTCGACGCCGAATGGGATACCGAACTGGCCCGGCTGTATGCCCTGTGCGGCCAGGACGATGCGGTGGCCTGCCTGGCCAAGGCCGAGGGCTGGCTCAAGCAGCACCCCAAGGATGCCGGCCTGCTGCACGCGCTGGGTCGCCTGTGCCTGCAGGCGCAATTGTGGGGCAAGGCGCAGAGCTACCTGGAAGTGTCCCTGGGCCTCGATCCGGCGGTGGAGACGCATCTTGCGCTGGCCGGCCTGCTCGAGCAGCTCGGACGTGGCGAAGAAGCGCAGGACCACTACCGCGCGGCCGCCAAGGTGTCGGCGGAGCCGGCGGCGGCGCAGGGCGGTCTTCCGGTCGCCGTTTGACGCAAGGGGCATGCGCGGCCTGCATGAAGGCCGCATCGCGGGCAAGCCCGCTCCTATGCCCGCAGAGCCTGTTGTAGGAGCGGCCTTGGCCGCGATCCCACGGTTTCCCTACACCCAGTCCTGCGGTTTCAGATAACGCTCGTAGAGCGCCGCTTCGGCGCTGCCGGCTTCCGGATGCCAGTCGTAGCGCCATTTGACGATGGGCGGCAGCGACATCAGGATGGATTCGGTGCGTCCGCCCGACTGCAGGCCGAACAGCGTACCGCGGTCGAACACCAGGTTGAACTCCACGTAGCGTCCGCGGCGGTAGGCCTGGAAGTCGCGCTCGCGCTCGCCATAGGGCGTGTCGCGGCGGCGCTCGACGATGGGCAGATAGGCGTCGAGGAAGGCGTCTCCGACCGAGCGGGTGAGGCCGAACGCGGTGTCGAAGGAGGTCTGGCCGTCGGCGCCGAGGTCGTCGAAGAACAGCCCGCCGACGCCGCGCGGCTCGTTGCGGTGCTTGAGGAAGAAGTAGCGGTCGCACCAGTCCTTGAGCCGGCGGTACTCCGCCTCGCCGCCGAAGGGCAGTACCGCTGCCTTGCAGCTGGCGTGGAAGTGGCGCACGTCCTCGTCATTGCCGTAATAGGGCGTGAGGTCCATGCCGCCGCCGAACCACCACACCGGGTCCTTGCCCTCGGCCAGTGCGACGAAGCAGCGCACGTTCATGTGCACCGTCGGGCAGTAGGGGTTGCGCGGGTGCAGTACCAGCGACACGCCCATGGCCTCGAAGCGTCGCCCGGCCAGTTCCGGGCGGTGCGCGGTGGCCGAGGCCGGCATGGCCTCGCCCATGACGTGCGAGAAATTGACTCCGCCGCGCTCGAAGAAGCCGCCCTCCTCGATGACACGGGTCAGGCCGCCGCCGCCCGCGGGGCGCTCCCAGGCGTCGGCACGGAAGGCCTGACCGTCGAAGGCCTCCAGGCGCTCGACGATGCGTGCCTGCAGGCCGGTGAAATAGTGCTTGATGGCGGCGAGGTCGGGGGTCATGGCAGGGTGGAGAGATTGTCGTAGGAGCGGGCTTGCCCGCGATTGCTGCCTCGTTCGAGGCCGGCGCAATCGCGGCCAAGGTCGCTCCTACATGGAGATCAGCCCTTGCGGGCCACGGCGCGGTGGCCGATGTCGCGGCGGTACTGGCGGCCGGCGAACTGGATCTGGTCGGCGACCTCGTAGGCGGCCTTCTGCGCGCTGCGCACGTTGTCGCCCAGCGCGGTGACGCACAGCACGCGTCCGCCGGCGGTGACGACCTGGCCGTCCTGCTCGGTGGTGCCGGCGTGAAAGACGTGTACGTCTTCGCTGTCGGCCGGCAGGTGGGTGATCGCATCGCCCTTGCGCGGGCTGTCGGGATAGCCTTCGGCGGCCATCACCACGCCGAGCGCGACGCGGCGGTCCCATTCGGCCTCGATCTGGTCGAGCTTGCCGGCGATCGCCGCTTCCACCAGGTCGGCCAGGTCGGTCTTCAGGCGCATCATGATGGGCTGGGTTTCCGGGTCGCCCATGCGGCAGTTGAATTCGACCACGCGCGGCTTGCCGGCCTCGTCGATCATCAGGCCGGCATAGAGGAAGCCGGTGTAGGGGCTGCCGTCGGCGGCCATGCCGGCGAGCGTGGGCTGGATGACCTCGCGCATCACCCGCGCGTGCACTTCCGGGGTGACCACCGGGGCGGGGGAGTAGGCGCCCATGCCGCCGGTGTTGGGGCCCTCGTCGCCGTCCTTGAGGCGCTTGTGGTCCTGGCTGGTGGCGAGCGCCAGCGCGTTCTTGCCGTCGGCCATGACGATGAAGCTGGCTTCCTCGCCCTGCATGAACTCCTCGATGACCACGCGCGCACCCGCATCGCCCATCTTGTTGTCGAGCAGCATCATGTCGATGGCCGCGTGCGCTTCGTCCAGCGTCATGGCGACGACCACGCCCTTGCCGGCAGCCAGGCCGTCGGCCTTGATGACGATGGGTGCGCCCTCGGCATCGACGTAGGCGTGCGCTTGCGCCGCATCCGCGAAGGTCTGGTACTTCGCCGTCGGGATGTTGTGGCGGATCATGAACTGCTTGGCGAAGTCCTTCGAACTTTCCAGGCGGGCGGCGGCCTGCAGCGGGCCGAATACCGGCAGCCCGGCAGCGCGGAAGGCATCGACCACGCCGGCGGCGAGCGGGGCTTCGGGGCCGACGACGGTGAAGGCGACCTTTTCGTTGCGCGCCAGATCGACCAGTTCCGGGATCGCCGTGACCGGCACGTTCTCCAGCAGCGGTTCGCGTGCGGTGCCGGCATTGCCGGGCGCGACCAGTACGCGGGTGATCTTGGGCGACTGGGCCAGCCGCCAGGCCAGCGCGTGTTCGCGTCCGCCCGAGCCGATGACGAGGACTTTCATATAGGCGCTCCGATCAGTGGCGGCTTAGTGGCGGAAATGGCGGAAGCCGGTGAACACCATGGCGATGTCCTGCTCGTCGGCCGCGGCGATCACCTCGGCGTCGCGCATCGAGCCGCCCGGCTGGATCACCGCGGTGGCGCCGGCCTGGGCCAGCACGTCAAGGCCGTCGCGGAAGGGGAAGAAGGCGTCCGAGGCGACCACGCAGCCGGCGATCTGCAGGCCGGCGTTCTCGGCCTTGATCTTGGCGATGCGGGCGGAATCGACGCGGCTCATCTGGCCGGCACCGACACCGACGGTCATGCCGTCCTTACAGTAGACGATGGCGTTGGACTTGACGTACTTGGCCACGCGCCAGGCGAACAGCATGTCACGCATCTCGGCCTCGGTGGGCGCACGCTTGGTCACCACCTTGAGGTCGGCGAGCGCGATGCGCGCTTCGTCGGCGCTTTGCACCAGCAGGCCACCGCCCACGCGCTTGTAGTCGAGCGCGCCGGCAGGCTGGCCGAGCGGGCAGGTGAGCACGCGCACGTTCTGCTTGGCGCGCAGCAGTTCCAGCGCGTCGGCCGTGTAGGCGGGGGCGATCAGCACTTCGAGGAACTGCGCGGAGACCGCTTCGGCGGCGGCGCGGTCGACCTCGCCGTTGAAGGCGATGATGCCGCCGAAGGCCGAGGTCGGGTCGGTGGAGAAGGCCTTCTTGTACGCTTCCAGCGGGCTGGCGCCGAGCGCCACGCCACAGGGGTTGGCGTGCTTGACGATCACACAGGCCGTGGTGTCGAAGGCCTTGACGCACTCCCAGGCGGCGTCCGCGTCGGCGATGTTGTTGTAGGACAGCTCCTTGCCCTGCAGCTGGGTGTAGCTGGCGATGCCGCCTTCCGGCGCGTTGGGTTCCTTGTAGAAGGCCGCGCTCTGGTGCGGATTTTCGCCGTAGCGCAGGTTCTGCACCTTGTCGAAGGCGAGCTGGAAGCGCTCCGGGTAGGCCTGCTTGGACACGTCGCCGGCTTCGTTGCTGACCAGCGCGGTGAGGTGGTTGGAGATCGCCGAGTCGTAGCGCGCGGTGTGGGTGAAGGCCTTCACCGCCAGCGCGAAGCGGGTCTTGTAGGAAAGCGTCTTGGCGTTGGCCTTGAGCTCGGCGACGATGCCGGCGTAGTCCTCGGGATCGGTGACGATGCCCACGCCACCGGCCTCGTTACCGTGGTTCTTGGCCGCGGCGCGCACCATGGTCGGGCCGCCGATGTCGATGTTCTCGATGGCGTCTTCCAGGGTGCAGTCCGGGCGGGCCACGGTGGCCTGGAAGGGGTAGAGGTTCACCACCACCAGGTCGATGCGGCTGATGTCGTGCGCGGCGATGGTGTCCATGTGCTCGGCGAGGTCGCGGCGCGCGAGGATGCCGCCATGGACCTTGGGATGCAGGGTCTTCACCCGGCCGTCGAGCATTTCGGGGAAGCCGGTGTGCTCGGAGACGTCGGTGACGGCGAGGCCGGCATCGCGCAGCAGTGCGGCGGTGCCGCCGGTCGACAGCAGCTTGACGCCGAGGGCGGACAGTTCGCGGGCGAAGTCGAGCACGCCGCGCTTGTCGGACACGCTGATCAGGGCTTGGGTGACGGTCATGTGAAGCTCTGCAACAGGAAGTGGGAAAGACGGTACGCGGCGCGCGATGCGCCGCGGGCGATCACAGCAGATCGTATTCGGTGAGCTTGCGGCGCAGGGTGTTGCGGTTGATGCCGAGCATGTCGGCCGCGGCGGTCTGGTTGCCGCCGGCCTGGCGCAGGACGAATTCGAGCATCGGGCGTTCGACGTTGCGGATCACCATCTCGTAGATGGCCGCCGGCCGTTCGCCGTCCAGGTCGCGGAAGTACTGGTCTAGGGTGCGCTGGATGGAATCGGCGATGTCGTTGCTACGGCTCATGCTGCGAGCTCCTGCGGGAAGTCTTCTTCGTAACGCAGGCGGGCGTCGGCCTCGGCGAGCTGGCCGAAGAAGGCGTCCACCGCGTCGAGCTGGGTGGGGATGGTGGGCAGCTGGTTCATCGTGCGGCGGAAGGCCGCCGAGCCGACCAGGCCCTTGGTGTACCAGGAGATGTGCTTGCGCGCGATCTTCAGGCCGGTGTCTTCGCCGTAGAAGGCGTAGAGATCGGCGAGGTGCTCGCGGCAGACCTGGTGTATCTCGCTGACCAGCGGCGCGGCGAGCAATTCGCCGGTGGCCAGGTAGTGTTCGATCTCGCGGAAGATCCACGGCCGGCCCTGCGCCGCACGGCCGATCATCACGCCGTCGGCGCCGGTGTAGTCGAGCACGTGCTTGGCCTTCTGCGGGCTGTCGATGTCGCCGTTGGCGATCACCGGGATGTTCACCAGCGTCTTGACGTGGGCAATGGTGTCGTACTCCGCCTCGCCCATGTACTGGTCGGCGCGCGTGCGGCCGTGGATGGCGATGGCGCGGATGCCGGACGCTTCGGCGATGCGCGCGACCGTGGGGGCGTTCTTGTTGTCGCGGTTCCAGCCGGTGCGGAATTTCAGCGTCACCGGGGTGTCGGGCACCGCCTTGACCACTGCTTCGAGGATGCGCGCGATCAGCGGCTCGTCCTGCATCAGCGCGGAGCCGGCCATCACGTTGCACACTTTCTTGGCCGGGCAGCCCATGTTGATGTCGATGATCTGTGCGCCGCGCTCGGCGTTGTAGCGCGCGGCCTCGGCCATCATCGCCGGATCGGCGCCGGCGATCTGCACCGAAATCGGCGCCACCTCACCCTCGTGGTTGGCCCGCCGGCGGGTCTTGGCGCTGCCGTAGAGCAACGAATTGGAGGTCACCATCTCGCTCACCGCGAGTCCGGCCCCCAGCTTCTTGCACAGCTGGCGGAAAGGACGGTCCGTCACCCCGGCCATGGGGGCGACGAAAAGGTTGTTGCGCAGGGTGAAACCGGCGAACTGCATGGGGTGGTCGGGCGTGGGGGAAAGGGCGGCATTTTACCCCATGCGGCGTAGGGGTGGGGGAGTGGTGCACGGGCCCGTCGCGACGGAGTTCCGTCGGAGCGGCCTTGGCCGCGATGCGGCGATGCCGGGTGTCAAACAGGCCCCATCGCGGCCAAGGCCGCTCCTACACGCTCACGGCCAGGCGCGGGCGCCGAACATCATGCGCTTGGCGACGAAGTGGCGCAGCGGCGGCAGCATGTCCAGCGCGAACAGGCCGGCGCCGCGCAGATGACGCAGCGGCGGCAGGTCGTTGCTGAACAGGCGCACCAGGGTGTCGGTGAAGCGCACCGTGCCGAAACGGTCCGCGCTGCGGCGGCGGGCGTAGGCGGCCAGGGTGGCGGGTGCGCCGGGGTCGCCGGGGTGGCGCAGCAGGGTGTCGGCCAGCGCCCATACGTCGCGCAGCGCGAGGTTGAAACCCTGGCCGGCCACCGGGTGCAGGGTCTGGGCGGCATTGCCGAGCCAGACGGTGCGCGGCCCCACCGGGCTGCGCCGCACGCGCAGGCCGAGCGGGTAGCGCAGGCGTTCGCTGACCGCAGTGAGGGTGAGGCGGGTGCCGAGGTGGGCCTGCAGGCGGGCCAGATAGGCGGCGTCGTCCAGGGCGAGGAGTTCGTCGGCCTGTTGCGGCGACGCAACATGGACCAGCGCGTAGGCCTCGCCGCAGGGCAGCAGGGCCACCGGGCCGGCCGGCGTGAAGCGCTCGAAGGCGGTGCCGCGCGCTGCGCCGGTGGCCTGCACCATGGCGATCAGCGCGTGCTGGCCGTAGTCGCGGGTCATCGTCTCTGTGGGGTCGGCGTTGATGCTGCCTTCGGCGCACACCGCAAGACGGGCGCGGCAGCTGCCTGCGTGGCGGCCGGCGAGTTCGATGGCGACGCCGTCCGCGTCCGGGTTGAGGCTGCGCACCTCGGTTTCGTCCAGCACGCTGATGCCGGCGCGGTCGAGCGCCCGGCGCAGCGCGGCGGCCAGCGCGCCGGCGGGGGCGACGTGGCCGAGGGCCGGCACGCCGTAGTCGGTGGCGTGGATCAGCGTGCGGCCGAAGCCGCCCTGCTGGGAGACGTGGATGGTGTCGATCGGTGTGGCGGGCAGGGCCTGCCATACGCCCAGGCGCTCCAGGGTGAGGCGGGTGCCGTGGGAGAGCGCGAGCACGCGCGGGTCGGCCGCGGTGGCTTCGGCCGGGCGGGCGTCGGCCAGCACCACGTCCAGCCCGCTGTCCTTGAGCGCGAGGGCGAGCGCCATGCCCACCGGGCCGGCACCGACCACCAGCAGGTCGTGGGTCGTCATGCCTGCGCCTCGCGCATCACCGCTTCGATGTCGGCCACGCTGCGCGGGGCGTCTTCGGTGATGAACTCGCAGCCGTCGGCGGTGACTACGGCATCGTCCTCGATGCGCACGCCGATGTTCCAGAAGGCCTCGGGCACCTTGTCGTCCGGGCGGATGTAGCAGCCGGGTTCCACGGTGAGCACCATGCCGGGGGCGAGCAGGCGCCAGTCGCCGTCCTGCTTGTATTCGCCCGCGTCGTGCACATCCATGCCCAGCCAGTGGCCGGTGCGGTGCATGTAGAAGCGGCGGTAATCACCGTTTTCCAGCACGCCGTCGAGGCTGCCGCCGAGCAGCTTCAGGTCCAGCATGCCCTGGGCGAGCACGCGCACCGCGGCTTCGTGCGGTGCGTTCCAGTGTGCGCCGGGGCGGATGGCGGCCTTGGCCGCGCCCTGGGCGGCGAGCACCAGTTCGTAGATGTCGCGCTGCGGGCCGGAGAAGCGGCCATTGACCGGGAAGGTACGGGTGATGTCGGAGGCGTAGCCGTCGAGCTCGCAGCCGGCATCGATCAACAGCAGGTCGCCGTCGGCCATGCGGCAGTCGTTTTCCACGTAGTGCAGCACGCAGGCGTTGCGGCCGCTGGCGACGATGCTGGTGTAGGCCGGGGCCTGGCTGCCGGCGGCGCGGAAGGCGTGCAGCAGTTCGGCCTCGATCTCGTATTCGAAGCGTCCCGGGCGGGTAGCGGCCATGGCGCGGCGGTGGGCGCCGGCCGAGATGCTGGCGGCGCGGCGCATGGTGGCCAGTTCGAAGTCGTCCTTGATGAGGCGCATCTCGTCCAGTTCGGCACGGATGTCGCGTACCGAGTGCGGCGGCACCACGCCGCTGCGGGCGTTGGCGCGCACCGTGTTGAGCGCGGCCATGACCTTGCCGTCCCATTCGCCGTCGTAGCCCAGGCCGCTCCATAGCACCGGCTGGTTGGCGAGCAGGTCGGGCAGGCGGCGCTCGAGGTCGCCGATGGTCCACGCCTCGTCGAAGCCGAAGGCGGCCTGCGCGGCCTCGGGGCCGTAGCGGTAGCCGTCCCAGATCTCGCGCTCTTCGTCCTTGGCGCGGCAGAACAGGATGCTGCGGTTCTCGGCGCCGGCGACCAGCACCACCACGGCCTCCGGCTCGCGAAAGCCGGTGAGGTAGTAGAAGTAGCTGTCGTGCCGGTAGGGGTAGTGGGCATCGCGGTTGCGCGCGCGCTCCGGGGCGGTGGGCAGGACGGCGACGCCGCCGCCCAGCGCATGCATGCGGGCGAGCAGGCGCTCGCGACGGGCACGGAAGGGGGTGATGTCGAGGACGTGTTGGGTGGGCGCGTTCATGGCGGGGATTATGCGCGGTGTTGTGCTTCGACGGCGAGATGGCGGTCCAGTTCGGCGAGGCGCGCCGGGGTGCCGACATCCAGCCAGTAGCCGGTGTGCAGTGCGCCGGAGACGCGCCCTGCGGCCATCGCGCCGCGCAGTAGCGGGGCGAGCTTTGCCGGGTGGCCGGCGGGCAGGTCGGCGAACAGCGCCGGGTGGTAGGCGCCCAGGCCGGAGAAGGTGAAGCGCGTGCCTTCCTGGTCCATTACCCGGTCGCCGATCAGCGTGAAGTCGCCGTCCGGATGGTGGTCCGGGTTGGGCACCAGCAGCAGATGGGCGAGATCGCCGGTCGCGGCGAGCCGGTGTGCTGCGGCGGCGAGCAGCGCGGGGTCGGCGTCGCAGTAGACGTCGCCGTTGATCACCAGGAAGGCCTGCCCGCCGAGCAGGGGCAGGGCCTGGCGGATGCCGCCAGCGGTTTCCAGCGCGGTGCCCTCGCGTGACCAGGCGATGTGCACGCCGAGTGCGCTGCCGTCGCCCAGTGCGGCTTCCAGTTGGGCGCCGAGGTGGGCGTGGTTGATCACCAGTGCGGTGATGCCGGCTGCGCGCAGGCGTTCGATGTGATGCACGATCAGCGGCTTGCCGCCGGCCGCGAGCAGCGGCTTGGGGCAGTGGTCGGTGAGCGGGCGCATGCGTTCGCCGCGGCCCGCCGCCAGAATCATCGCGCGCATCGGCGCGCTCAGAAGGTGTAGCCGAACTCGACCGGCTCGGGGTCGAGCTGGTCGAGCAGCCGCAACAGCGGCGCGAGTTCGCCGTAGCGGCGGCAGGCGCGGCGCAGATAGTCCATCACCAGCGGCATGTCCTTCAGGTAGCCGTCCTTGCCGTCGCGGTGGTAGAGGCGGGCGAAGATGCCCAGCACCTTGAGGTGGCGCTGCACGCCCATCCACTCGAAGTCGCGGTGAAAGTCGGCGAAATGCTCGCGCACCGGCAGGCCGAGCTTGCGCGCGGCGTCCCAGTAGCGCGCCAGCAGGTCGAGGACGAAATCCTCTTCCCAGCGGATGTAGGCGTCCTTGAACAGTGAGGCGAGGTCGTAGCTGAGCGGGCCGTATACCGCGTCCTGGAAGTCGATGATGCCGGGGTTGCGGCCGTCTTCCAGATACATCAGGTTGCGCGAGTGGTAGTCGCGATGCACGAAGACCTTGGGCTCGTCGAGGTTCACCGCGAGGATGCGCGCGAACACCTTGTCGAGCATGGCGCGCTGGGCGTCGTCGAGCGTGTGGCCCTTGTGGCGGGCGACATACCATTCCGGGAAGAGCTGCAGCTCGCGCATCAGCAGTTCGCGCGAGTACTCGGGCAGCACGCCGGGGCGGCTGGCGGCCTGGATGGCGACCAGGCTGCCGAGCGCGTCGGCATACAGCGCGTGGGCGTTGTCGGCGTCGAGCACCTGCAGATAGGTGCGGTTGCCGAGGTCCGAGAGCAGCAGGAAACCCTGTGCCGCATCCTGCGCGAGCAATTCCGGGACATGGGCGCCGGCGGCGCCGAACAGTTCCGCCACCTGCAGCCAGGGGCGGCAGTCCTCGTGTTCGGGCGGCGCGTCCATGACGATGCGCGAGGGGCTGCCGTCGGCGAAGCTGACGCGGAAGTAGCGGCGGAAGCTGGCGTCGGCCGACGCCGGTGCGAGCTCGAAGGCCTGCCCGGGCAGTTGCGCCGCGAGCCATTGCTGCAGTTGGGCGAGTCGATGCAAACCGGTTCTCCGCGAACGTTCGTGTAAAATCCGCGAGTTTATCAAAGGCACCGAACGCGCCGACGAGCGCGCAGCCAACTTTTTCGGATGGGGAGCGCTTTGCCGGACTTGGGCTTGAAGACGCGGATGCGATTGATTCCGCTGCTGTTGTGCTGGATGTCGGGGAGCGCGCTGGCGGGTAGCATGCCTGCGCTGGTGGTGTCGCCCGATCTTGTCGGGGATGGGGCCGCCGCGGGGGCGGTGCGCAAGCCGCAGGGCGCTCGAGCGACTTCTCAGGCTCCGCAGCCCAATGCCCCCGATCCGGTGCCGGCAGAGCGCGGTGTCGAGGTTCGTCCGGTGAGTCCCGAAGCTGCGCCCGCTCGTACGGAGCCCGTTCGGCAACCCGCCGCCGCGCCGGTGACCCGGCCCGAAGTGCGACCGGCGCCGGCACTCGACACCGCGCAGCCTGCTCGGGGCGCAGAGCAGGGTTCGACAGCGGTCACCGCGCTGCGAATCCGCGGCACCCGGGCGGTGGAGCTGGTTGCCGAGGGCGAGGCCGAACTGCAGCGGGGCGACCTGACCCTGACTGCCGACAGCCTGACCTATCGCGAGTTGACGGACGAGGCGGTCGCCGAGGGCAATGTGCGGCTCGCCCAAGGCGCTGACGAGATCACTGGTCCGGCAGCACGCCTCGTGATCGGTGAGCGCACCGGTGAATTCCAGTCCCCGCGCTACGCGATCACGCGGGCCTCCGAGCCGGAACCCGGCAAGCAGAGCCGGGTGATCACCGGCAGCGGAGGCGCAGATGTCCTGAACTTCGAAGGCGAAAATCAGTACAGGTTGTTCAACGCGACGTGGACCAGCTGCAAGCCGGAGAATCCCGACTGGTACGTCAAGGCTGGCGAACTCGAACTGGACTACGACACCGAGATCGGAACCTTGCGTCATGGCACCGTGGTGTTCAAGGACACGCCCATCCTGTGGGTGCCATGGGCGGAGTTTCCGCTGGTCGGCCGGCGTCAGTCCGGATTGCTCGCGCCGACCTTCGGGACGTCGAACACGACCGGTGTCGACATCACCCAGCCCTATTACTGGAATATTGCGCCCAACTACGACGCCACGCTGATTCCGCGTTACATGAGCCGGCGTGGCTTGCAACTGGGCGGGGAGTTCCGTTATCTCACCGAGGCCAGCAGCGGCGAATTGCGCGCCGAATGGATGCCTGAGGACAAGGTGGCCGGGTTCGAGCGTCGCCTGGGTTCCTGGCAGCACCAGCAGCGCATCACTTCACGGTTGTCGGCTGCCATCGATCTCAATTCGGTGTCGGACGACGAGTACTTCGAGGACCTCAGTTCCCGTGTCGCGGTCGCTTCCAAGGTGAACCTGGTGCGCCAGGGCCAACTGTACTATCAGGGAGCCGACTGGTGGGATGCATCGGCACTCTGGCAGCGCTATCAGACCTTGTCTGACGACGATACGGTGCGCCGCGAGCCGTATCGCCGGCTTCCGCAACTGGCGCTCAACGCCAATCGCGCCGGATTGTATGGCGGCACGACGTTCGCCATGAAGGCCCAGTACACTGAGTTCGATCATCCGGACAAGGATCTCGTCAGTGGCGGAGTGCGGCTGTTTACCGCCGGCAGCCGGCTGGTCCTCTATCCTCAACTGTCGCTGCCGTTCGAGCGCGCCGGCTACTACATCACCCCGAAGATCGGCGTCCATTACACCCGCTACGACCTCGACGAACCCTATCAGGTCGTCGGGGGGCGCACGAAGATTACCCGCAGTGTGCCGATCTTCTCGCTCGATACCGGGCTGAACTTCGAGCGCGAGGCGAACTTCTTCGGGCAGGACTACATCCAGACCCTGGAGCCGCGTGTCTTTTACGTCCGCGCGCCGGAGCGCGAACAGGACGACATCCCCCTGTTCGATACCTCGCGCTACGACTTCAGCTTCGCGCAGATGTTCTCCGAGTCGCCCTACAGCGGGCACGACCGCATCGCGGATGCCGACCAGGTGACCGTGGCCTTGACCTCGCGCCTGATCGATCCGGTCAATGGGGCGGAGCGGCTGTATGCTGCGATCGGTCAGCGCCACTACTTCTCGGACCAGAAGGTGGCCTTGCCGGGCGAAGCGCTCCGGGTGGACCGCCGCACCGATGTACTTGCGGCGCTTGGCGGGCGCATTACACCGACCGTCTCGCTCAATTCCGCATGGCAGTACGATCCGCGAGAGAGTCGTACCGAGCGTATTGCGATCGGCGGGAGCTGGCGCCCGGAGTTCGCCAAGGCGGTGAACATGAGCTACCGGTGGACCCGCGACGTGCTGCGCGATATCGACGTGTCGGCGCAGTGGCCGCTGGGCGGGCGCTGGTACGGCGTCGGGCGGGTGACCCGCTCGATCAAGGAAGGGCGCATCACCGAAGCCATTGCGGGGCTGGAGTACGATGGCGGGTGCTGGGTGTTCCGCACCGTGGCGCACCGCTTCGCCACCACCGAGGACGACGTAACCCAGGCGCTGTTCTTCCAGCTCGAACTGAACGGACTGGCGAGCATCGGTTCGAATCCGGTGGGCCTGCTCAAGCGCAGCGTGTCCGGCTACGGCAAGATCAACGAACCTGGCTCCGGGCGCATCTTCGGCACCGACTGACAAACAAGACGAGACACCATGAATCGACTGATTTCCCGACTTGCCCTGGCGCTGCTCGCCTGCACCGCCGGCATGGCTTCGTCGCTGCAGGCCGCGCCGCGCGTGGTGGAAGTGGATCGCATCATCGCGGTGGTGAACAACGAGGTGATCACTGCCCTGCAGTTGCGCGAAAGCCTCGACCAGGCTGTGCGCCGGCTCGAGCGGCAGGGCACCGAACTGCCGCCGCGCGAGGTGCTCGAGCGCCAGATGCTCGAACGCCTGATCCTCGAGCGTGCCCAGTTGCAGCTCGCGCGCGAGAGCGCCATCCGCGTGGACGAGACCATGCTCGAGCGTGCCATCGCGCGCATCGCCGAGAACAACGGCATGACGGTGGACGGCCTGCGCGACACCCTGACCAGGGACGGCATCCCCTGGAGCCGCTTCCGCGACGAAATCCGCACCGAACTGTTGCTCACCCGCCTGCGCGAGCGCGAGGTGGACAGCCGAATCGTGGTCACCGAAGCCGAGGTGGATAACTTCATCGCCACCAATCCGGACGCCTTCTCCGGTCGCGAGTACCGTCTGGCGCACATCCTGCTGCGCGCGCCGGAAGGCGCCTCGCCGGAACAGATCGATGCCCTGATTGCCCGGGCCAATGACGTGATGCGCCGGCTGGGTGGGGGCGAGGATTTCGCCGCGGTCGCCGCCAGCGTATCGGACGCCCCGGATGCGATGAACGGCGGAGAGCTCGGCTGGCGCAGCCGCGACCGCCTGCCGGCCATCTTCGCCGAGGCGGTGGATGCCCTCCGCCCCGGGCAGGTCGCTCCGGTGATGCGCAGCGCCGCCGGCCTGCACGTGCTCAAGCTGCTGGACGTGCGCGGCGGCGATGCCGGGGCGGACAGCGTGGAGCAGACGCGGGTCAGCCATATCCTGATCCGCACCTCCGAAGTGCTCTCCGATGCCGAGGCCGAAAGCCGCCTGAACGGCCTGCGCGAGCGTGTCATCCACGGCAAGGCCGACTTTGCCGAACTCGCCAAGGCGCATTCGGCCGACCTCTCGGCGGCCAAGGGCGGCGAGCTGGGCTGGGTCTATCCGGGTGACACCGTGCCCGAGTTCGAGCGCGCGATGGACGCGCTGGCGCCCGGGCAGGTCAGCGAGCCGGTGCGCTCGCCCTTCGGCTGGCACCTGATCAAGGTGCACGAGCGCCGGGTGCAGGACGTCTCCGAGGAGCGCAAGCGTGCCATGGCACGTGCCGCGCTGCGCCAGCGCAAATCGGAGGACGCCTTCGAGGATTGGGTCCGCCAGCTGCGCGACAGCACCTATGTCGAATACCGCCTCGACCAGGAGTGAGCTGCCGCTGCTCGCCGTCACCAGCGGCGAGCCGGCCGGGGTAGGCCCGGAGCTGTGCGCCCATCTGGCCGCGCGTGACTGGCCGCTGCGCCTCGTGGTGCTTGGTGATGCGGCCTTGATCGAGGAAAGGGCCGCGCGTAGCGGCGTGGACGTGCTGGTGCGCGAATACCTGCCGGGTGAGCCGGCGCGGGCCGGCGTGCTCGATGTCCTGCACTGCCCGCTGGCCGCCCCCGCGCAGGCCGGCACGCTAGACCCGGCCAACGCCGCCTACGTGCTCGGCCTGCTCGACTGCGCGATCGAGGGTTGCCGTTCGGGCGAATTTGCCGGCATGGTCACCGCCCCGGTGCACAAGGGCGTAATCAACGACGCCGGCGTGCCCTTCTCGGGACACACCGAGTATCTGGCTGACAAGACCGGCACTCCGCGGGTGGTGATGATGCTGGTCGGCGGCGGCCTGCGGGTGGCGCTGGCCACCACCCATCTGCCGCTGTCGGCGGTACCCGCGGCGATCACCCCCGCATTGCTGGAAGACACCCTGCGCATCCTGCACCGCGACCTGGTGGCGCGTTTTGGTCTGGCTGCGCCGCGCATCCTGGTGGCCGGGCTCAATCCGCATGCCGGCGAAGGCGGCCACATGGGGCGCGAGGAGATCGACGTGATCATCCCGGTGCTCGAACGCCTGCGCGCCGAAGGCATGCAACTGGCCGGCCCGCTGCCCGCCGACACCCTGTTCGTGCCCCACACCCTGCAGCAGGGCGACGCGGTGCTGGCCATGTACCACGATCAGGGCCTGCCGGTACTCAAGCATGCGAGCTTCGGCGGCGGCGTGAACGTCACCCTCGGCCTGCCCATCGTGCGCACCTCGGTCGACCACGGCACCGCGCTGGACCTGGCCGGCACCGGGCGTGCCGATCCGGGCAGCCTGTTTGCCGCGGTGGAGCTGGCCGCACAGATGGCGCGTGCGGGCCGCGCGCATCCCTGAACCCACCTCTTTTTCACGGGCCGCACATGGAACACCGCGCACGCAAGCGCTTCGGGCAGAACTTTCTGTCCGACCCGAACATCATCCGCAAGATCGTCGACGCCATCCGTCCGCTGCCCGACGACCTGATGGTGGAGATCGGCCCCGGCCTCGGGGCGATGACCGAGCCGCTGCTCGAGCGCCTCGACCACCTGCACGTGGTCGAGATCGACCGCGACCTGATCGCCCGCCTGCACCAGCGCTGGACGCCCGAGCGGCTCACGGTGCACGAGGGCGACGCGCTCAAGTTCGATTTCGGCTCCCTCGCCGGCGACGGCTGCCCGCTGCGCATCGTCGGCAACTTGCCGTACAACATCTCCACGCCCATTCTCTTTCACCTCGCGGAGTTCGCCGAACAGGTGCGCGACATGAGCTTCATGCTGCAGAAGGAGGTGGTGATGCGCATGGTGGCCGAGCCGGGCAGCGAGGAGTACGGGCGCCTGTCGGTGATGCTGCAATACCGCTTCCGCATGGGGCGGCTGTTCGACGTGCCGCCCGGCGCCTTCCGTCCGGCGCCCAAGGTGATGTCGAGCATCGTGCGCATGATCCCGCTGCCGCGCGAGGCGCTCGGTGCGCACGATGAGGCGTTGCTTGGCGAGGTGGTCACCGCCGCCTTCGGTCAGCGTCGCAAGACCCTGCGAAACACGCTGCGCGAGTATCTCGGCGAGGCGGATTTCGCCGCCCTGGGCATCGACCCCGGCCTGCGGGCCGAGCGTCTGGCGGTGGCCGACTACGTGGCCATCGCCAATCACGTGGCGGACAAACGAAAAGGGCCGGGATGACCCGGCCCTGGCATTCAGGCGATGCGCCTCACTGCTTCTTCAGCGGGCAGGTGTTCATGCCGAGCAGGGTGTAGGCCGGGCACCAGCCCATCAGGCCGGTAGCCAGCGGCACCACGCCGATCCAGGCCCACACCGGACCGCCCATCAGCGCCCAGGCGATCAGCGCGATGCCGACCACGATGCGCAGGATCTTGTCGATTCCGCCGACGTTCGCTTTCATGATGCTCTCCTTGTGTGTTCGAGTGAGCAGCATTTCAGCATAGTGCGGTAGCGCGGGTCTGTAACCGCGGTCACATAGGTCGCGATGCGTGCCGGGAAGGCCTGGGCGCACGGCGCCTGGGCCGTTTCGCCGGCACTGCGCTACTTGTAGGAGCGGCCTTGGCCGCGATTTCCCGCCGGGTCAGCTGCTCTTGCCCGCGCTCGCCAGCCGGCGCAGCCCGGCCGGATCGAGGATCTCCACCTGCTCGCGCGCCAGGCGCACCAGGCCGTCGGCGGCAAAACCCTTGAGCAGGCGGCTGACGATCTCGCGCACGCTGCCCAGTTCGTCGGCCAGTTGCTGGTGGGTGACGTGCAGCACGCGGCCCTTGCCGAGCAGCAGGGCGGCCAGACGCTGGTCCAGCCTGCGGAAGGCCACCTCCTCGATCAACTGCATCAGGTCGGCGATGCGCTCGGCGAACAGGTGGAAGACGAAGCCGCGAAAGGCCGGTTCGCCCAGCAGTTCGTCGAACACCGCCTTGGGCAGCAGCATCAGCAGGGTGTCGGATTCGGTGACGCCGCGGGCGTTGTAATCCTCGTGGCCGAGCAGGCAGGACGAGGAAATGATGCAGGTCTCTCCCGGGGCGACGCGGTAGAGCGGCAGTTCGCGCCCGCTGGGCGCGCACTTCGACACCCGCACCGAGCCTTCGACCACGAAGGGGAAACCCTCGCAGGCCTGGTGGTCGTCGAACAGCAACTGGCCGGCGGGCACGCGCATCCAGCGTGCGGCGGCCTCCAGCCGGTCGCGCGCGGCCGGCGGCAGGGCGTCGAGCACCGGATAGCGGGCGGCGAGGCTTTCGCTGTCGTTCATCGGCGTTCAGGCGTCCACGTCGAGGACCACCGGCGCATGGTCCGACGGGCGTTCCAGGCGGCGCGGCGCCTTGTCCACCGCGCAGCTGCGGCAGGCGGCGCGCAGCGGCTCGGACACCAGGATGTGGTCGATGCGCAGGCCGAAGTTGCGCCGGAAGGCGAGCATGCGGTAGTCCCACCACGAGAAGCTGCGCTCGGGCTGCTCGAACAGGCGGAAGGCGTCCACCAGGCCGAGATCGGTCAGCGCGCGGAAGGCGGCGCGCTCGGGCTCGGAGACGTGGATCTCGTCGGTCCACTCGGGGTGGGCGTCGCGCGCTTCCGGGGCGATGTTGAAGTCGCCGGTGAGCACCAGCTTCGGATGGCGGGCCATCTCCTCGCGCACCCATTCGGTGAGTGCGGCCAGCCAGCGCAGCTTGTACTCGAACTTCTCCGAGCCCACCGCCTGGCCATTGGGGAAGTAGCCGCAGATCACCCGCACGCCGTCCACGCTTGCGGCGATGATGCGCTTCTGCTCGTCCGCGAAGCCGGGAAGGTCGCGCACGATGTCGCTGGCCGCCGTCGGCGTCAGGATGGCAACCCCGTTGTAGGTCTTCTGCCCGTTGGTCGCCGCCTGGTAGCCGGCCTCGGCCAGCGCCTCATGCGGAAAGGCCTTGTCCTCCATCTTCAGTTCCTGCAGGCACAACGCATCGGGCTTGTGCTCGGCGAGCCAGTCGAGCACGTGGGGCAGGCGGATCTTGAGCGAGTTGACGTTCCAGGTGGCGATTTTCACGGGTCATACCAGTGGCGCGGGGAGCCCCAAGTGTACTCAGGATCGGCCCCCAGCGCGCGTCTCCGGCACTCTTCTTGCGATGCAGCATGCGTTGCCCCTTTTCGCCAGAGTCCTCGGCCCGCGCTGCACCAATGCGGTGCCAGGCGGCGCGGCCGTGCGCCGGGATGGTGATTGCGGGGCTGAACCCGAACCGAAAGGCGTCCGATGGGTGCGAGCGCGATCGACATCTTGTGGGTGGTGTTCTGTGCCGGGCTGGTATTCCTCATGCAGGCCGGCTTCCTGTGCCTCGAGTCTGGGCTCACGCGCAGCAAGAACGCGATCAACGTGGCGATCAAGAACGTGGTCGACTTCGCGGTCGCGGTGGCCCTGTACTGGGGCTTCGGCTTCGCGCTGATGTTCGGGCTGAGCGCCGGCGGCGTGTTCGGCACCAGCCACTTCATGGTGCCGGTCGGGCTGGGCAGCGAGCCCGGCCTTGCGACCTTCTTCCTCTTCCAGGCGATGTTCTGCTCCACCGCGGCCACCATCGTCTCCGGCGCGGTGGCCGAACGCATGCGCTTCTCCGCCTACCTCGCGGTGGCGGCGCTGATCGCCGCGCTCATCTACCCGGTGTTCGGCCACTGGGCCTGGGGCGGTGCGCTGGGCGATGGCGAAGCCGGGGGCGGCTGGCTGGCGGAACTCGGCTTCGTCGATTTCGCCGGTTCCACGGTGGTGCATTCGGTGGGTGGCTGGGTGGCGCTCGCAGCGGTGCTGATCATCGGTCCGCGCAGCGGACGCTTCGATGCGCAGGACCGCGTGCAGCCGATCTCCGGCGGCAACCTGCCGCTCGCGATGCTGGGCGTGCTGCTGCTGTTCTTCGGCTGGTTCGGCTTCAACGGCGGCAGTACGCTGGCGCTGGATGCGCGGGTGCCGGGCATCCTCGGCAACACTGTGCTCGGCGCGGTGGCGGGGGTGTTGACGGCGCTGGCGCTGGGCTGGGCACTGCGCGGCTATGCGGACGTGGTCCATACGCTCAACGGCGCGATCGCCGGCCTGGTGGCGATCACCGCCGGCGCCCACGCGGTGAGCGCCGCGGCCGCCGTGCTGATTGGCGCGCTGGGGGCGGCGGTCATGGTGGCCAGCCAGGAATGGTTGCTGCGCCGGCGCATCGACGACGCGGTCGGGGCCATTCCCGCCCACCTGTGCGCAGGCATCTGGGGCACGCTGGCGGTGGCCTTGTTCGGCGACCTGCAGGCACTGGGCACCGGCCACGGCCGCCTGGCGCAGTTGGGCGTGCAGCTGCTCGGCGTGGGCGCCTGTGGGGCGTGGTCCTTCGGCATCGCCTGGCTGGTGCTGCGCCGCCTCGACCGCGTGCTGCCGCTGCGCGTGCCGCCGGACCACGAGCTGAGCGGCCTCAATGTCTCCGAGCATGGCGCGCGCACCGAGCTGATCGAACTGCTGCAAGTCATGGAAGTGCAGGAGAAGACCGGCCAGCTCTCGGTGCGCGTGCCGGTGGAGCCGTTCACCGAGGTCGGCCAGATCGCCGCAGCCTACAACCGCATGATGGATGCGCTGGAGCGCGCGGTGGGGCAGACCCGCGCGATCATCCGCGACGTGCGCGACGGCATCATCACCTTCACCCGCGAGGGGCTGCTGCGCAGCCTCAACCCGGGTGCCGAAAAGCTGTTCGACGTGCCCGCGGCCGAGGTGGTCGGCCAGCCCATCGTGCGGCTGATGGGCGAGGCGCCGGCGGTGGCGCCGGTGCATCTGGTCGGCCTGCTCACCCCGGGCGACAAGACCGAGCTGCGCCTGCGCCGGCGCGGCGCAGAGCCGCGCGTGCTGGAGGTGTCGGTGAGCGAGAGCGAGCATGGCGGCGAGTCGCTGCTCACCGGGCTGGTGCGCGACGTCACCGAACGCCGGCAGATGGAGGAGCAGATCCAGCGCGAGCGCGATCTCGCCCAGGTCACGCTGGCGTCGATCGGCGACGGGGTGATCACCACCGACGAGCGCGGCACGGTGAAGTACCTCAACCCGATGGCCGAGCGCCTGACCGGCTGGAGCCAGGAGGAGGCGGTGGGGCGCAACATCGCCACGCTCTACCGCCTGGTCGACGAGGCCAGCGGGGAGCCGCTCGACAACCCGGTGCGCGCGGTGCTCGCCAGCGGCCGCGAGACGCGCTGCCACGACCACGGCCTGTTGCTGCGCCGTGATGGCGACGCGGTGCCGGTGCAGGACACCGCGGCGCCGATCCGCAGCCGTGCCGGCTACCTGATCGGCGTGGTGCTGGTGTTCCACGACGTGACCCTGACCCTGCAGCTCACCCGCGAACTCACGCACCAGGCGAGCCACGACGCGCTCACCGGCATTCCCAACCGGCGCGAGTTCGAGCGCCGCCTGGGCGACCTGCTCGAGCAGTCGCGCACCGCCGACGCCGCCCACGTGCTGTGCTATCTCGACCTCGACCAGTTCAAGGTGGTGAATGACACCTGCGGGCATGTCGCCGGCGACGAGTTGCTGCGCCAGGTCACCGCCCTGTTGCGCGAGCACCTGCGCAAGTCCGACCTGCTCGCCCGCCTCGGCGGCGACGAGTTCGGGGTGATCTTCCACGACTGCCCGGTGGACAAGGCCGAGGAAATGGCCGACGGCATGCGCGAGACCATCCGCGCCTTCCGCTTCGCCTGGGAGGGCAAGAGCTTCTCGATCGGGGTGAGCATCGGCCTGGTGCCGGTGGCGCCGACCGACCGCGACCTCGCACGCCTGCTGTCGGCGGCGGACGCGGCCTGTTACGCGGCCAAGGAGGCCGGACGCAACCGGGTGAATGTGTACCGCCAGGACGACGACCGCCTGCTCGAGCGCCATGGGCAGATGCAGTGGGTGGCCCGCCTGAACCGCGCGCTGGACGAGGACCGCCTGCGCCTCTTCGTCCAGCCGCTGGTGCCGCTGGCGGTCGGCGGGACGGTGCATTACGAGATCCTGGTGCGCCTGGAGGAGGAGGGACGGCTGATCGGCCCGGGCAGCTTCATCCCGGCGGCCGAGCGCTACAACCTGATGCCGCAGATCGACCGCTGGGTGTTCCGCAACGTGCTGGCCTGGGTGGGCGACACCTGTCGCAAGCTCGGCCGGGTGGACGGCACCTGGTGCGTGAACCTGTCCGGCACCTCGCTCAACGACGAGCGCCTGCTCGACGAGATCCGCAGCGGGCTCGCGCAAGCGGCGCTGCCGCCGGGCACGCTCTGCCTTGAGATCACCGAGAGCTCGGCGGTGGCCAACCTGTCACGGGTGGTGGGCTTCATCGGCGAGGTCAAGGCGCTGGGCTGCAGCTTCGCGCTGGACGACTTCGGCAGCGGGCTGTCGTCCTTCGCCTATCTCAAGACCCTGCCGGTGGACTACCTCAAGATAGACGGCAGCTTCATCCGCGACATCGCCCGCGATCCCACCAGCCGGGCAATGGTCGAGGCGATCAACACCATCGGCCACACCATGCGGCTGGAGACGGTGGCCGAATTCGTGGAGAACGAGGCCATCCTGCAGGTGTTGCGCGAGATCGGCGTGGATTACGCGCAGGGCTACCACACCGGCATTCCGCGGCCGCTCACCGACTTCGGCGCGGTGCGGGTGATGCCGCGCTGAGCGCGCCGGAAGCGCCGCCGCGTTTCGATGGCGAGCAGCGCCCCGGACGCGTGTAGGAGCGGTCTTGGCCGCGATCGCCGCACGTGCGTTTTGGCAGCTTCCGTATCGCGGCCAAGGCCGCTCCTACATGCGCTTTCGCCGACTTTGAGCAGGCGGGCGCTTCAGCGCGCCGACAGCGGGGGCGGGTAGCCGGCGTCGTCGATCAGGCGCTGCCAGCCGGCCGCCTGGAAGCCCTTGAAAGGCTGCCGCCCGACCAGCAGGGCGGGCACTTCCTCGGGCTGCTCGAAGGCCTGGCGGTAGGCGGCGAGGTCGTTGTCGTCCTTCATCGGGCGTTCGTTGAAGGGCACGCCGCGCTCGTTGAGCCAGGTCCTGGCGCGGGCGCAGGGCTCGCCGCACTGTTCGGAAGTGAACAGGGTCACCGGGAAGTCCGCCATCGCCTTGCGCACCGTGTAGGGCAGTGAGGGGTCGGCGCGTCCCGGCACGAAGCTGCGCTGATCCAGTTCGCGGATGTGTTGCGGCGGCGGCTGGTCGGAATAGTGCACCACGCCGCGCTCGTCCACCCAGCGGTAGGTGGTCTGGGCGAGCAGCGCGGGGGTGGCGGCGAGCAGGGCGGCGGCAAGCAGGATGCGTGGGGTCATGTGGTCACCATTCCGTTGTGGCGCAGCAGGGCGTCCACCCGCGGCTCGCGGCCGCGGAAGGCCTTGAAGGACTCCAGTGCCGGGCGGCTGCCGCCCACCGCGAGGATCTCGCGCCAGAAGCGCTCGCCGGTTTCGCGGTCGAGCAGGCTGCCGCGTCCCGCGCCGGCTTCCTCGAAGGCCTCGAAGGCGTCCGCGGAGAGCACCTCGGCCCACTTGTAACTGTAGTAGCCCGCGGCATAGCCGCCCGAGAAGATGTGCGAGAAGCTGTGCGGGAAGCGGTGCCATGCCGGCGGGATGATCACCGCCACTTCGCGGCGCACCTCGTCGAGCAGGCGCAGCACGACATCCACCGGCACCGGGCCGGTGGTGGCGTCCACCTCGCTGTGCAGGCGCAGGTCGAACATGGCGAACTCGAGCTGGCGCACGGTCTGCATGCCGCTCTGGAAGTTCTTGGCGGCGATCATCTTGTCGTACAGCGCACGTGGCAGCGGCTCGCCGGTGTCCACGTGGGCGGTCATCGCGCTGAGCACGTCCCATTCCCAGCAGAAGTTCTCCATGAACTGGCTGGGCAGTTCCACCGCGTCCCACTCCACGCCGTGGATGCCGGAGACCGCCAGCTCATCCACCCGGGTGAGCAGGTGGTGCAGGCCATGGCCGGCTTCGTGGAACAGGGTGAGCACGTCGTCGTGGGTGAAGGTGGCCGGTTTGCCGTTCACCGGGCCGGGGAAGTTGCACACCAGATAGGCCACCGGGGTGGAGACCCCGGCCGGGCCGCGGTAGCGGCTGCGCGCCGAGTCCATCCAGGCGCCGCCGCGCTTGGTGTCGCGGGCGTGCAGGTCGAGGTAGAAGTGGCCGATGGTCTCGCCGTCGCGCTCGATGCGGAAGAAGCGGGTGTCCGGGTCCCAGCGCGGCGCTTCGTCCGGCAGGATGTCCACGCCGTACAGGGTGCGCACCACACCGAACAGGCCGTCGAGCACCTTGGGCTCGGGGAAGTACTGCTTCACTTCCTGGTCGGAGTAGTCGTAGCGCTTCACGCGCAGCTTTTCAGAGGCCCAGGCGATGTCCCAGGGCTGCAGCTCGGGCAGGCCCAGTTCCTCGCGCGCGAAGGCCTGCAGTTCCGCCAGGTCGCGTTCGGCGAAGGGCTTGGCCTTGGCGGCCAGCTCGCGCAGGAAGGCGAGCACCTCGGCCGGGTTGTCGGCCATCTTCGGCACCAGCGAGATTTCGGCGAAGTTGCGGTAGCCCAGCATGCGCGCTTCCTCGTCGCGCAGCGCGAGGATGCGCCCGATCAGCGGGCCATTGTCCCATTCCGGCTTGCCGGCCTCCGAGGCGCGGGTGGCGTAGGCGCGGTACATGCGCTCGCGCAGGCCGCGGTCGTCGGCGTACTGCAGCACCGGCAGGTAGGAGGGCATCTGCAGGGTGAACTTCCAGCCGGCCTGACCGTCGCGCTCGGCGGCGGCGCGCGCGGCCTCCAGCGCGTCGGCCGGGATGCCGGCCACGCCGGTTTCGTCGCGCACGTACTCGGCGTGCGCGTTGGTGGCATCCAGCAGGTTCTCGGAGAACTTCGCCGCCAGTTGCGACTGCTCTTCCTGGATGGCCTGGAAGCGCGGCTTGAGTTCATCCGGCAGTTCCGCGCCGGAGAGACGGAAGTCGCGCAGTTCGTGCTCGACGATGCGCCGGCGCACCGGCGACAGGTCCGCAAAGGCGGGGCCTTCGGCCAGCGCCTTGTACTTGTCGAACAGCGCCAGGTTCTGCCCCACCTCGGCGTAGAAGCGGGAGACCTCGGGCAGCATGCCGTTGTAGGCCTCGCGCCATTCGGGCACGTCCTTGACGCTGTGCAGGTGGCCGACCACGCCCCAGGCGCGGCCGAGCCGCTCGCCCGCCTCGGTGAGCGGCACCACGAAGCCGTCCCACTCGGGCGTGCCCGGCTCGGCGGTGAGCCGGGCGATCAGCGCGCGGTTCTCCTCGATCAGCTCGCGGATCGCGGGGGCGACATGTTCCGGGCGAATGGCGTCGAAATCGGGCAGGGCTTGCAGGTGCAGCAGCGGATTGCTCATGGCTGGGGTATTCCGTCGGGGTGTGTATCGGTCGCTATTGTGCCGAAAAAGCAGCGGGGGCGCCCGCGGGCGCCCCCTATCACCGCGATGGAGCCGCTCAATCGATCAGCTCGCGGTAGGCGTGCCAGGTGGCGTGGCCGAGCAGCGGCAGCAGCACGACCATGCCGATCATCATGGTGGCGAAGCCGATGGCCATGGCGAGCACGATGATCGCCGCCCACAGCGCCATCGCGGCCGGGCTGCCGCTGACCGCGCGCAGGCTGGTCATCATCGCGGTGGCGATGTCGGTGTCGCGCGCCATCAGCATCGGGATGGCGATCACCATCAGGGAGAACACCAGTGCGGCCATCACCCCGCCGGCAGCCAGCCAGGTGACGGTGAACTGCAGTTGCTCGCCGTTGAGGAACACGTCGCGCATCAGGTTCGACACCTCCGGCACGTTGCCGGTGTACAGCAGCGCGAACAGGATGGCCGAGACCCGCTCCCAGGCGATCAGCATGAAGGCGAGCATGATGCCGCAGTAGAACAGGCTTTCGCGGTGGCGGCCCAGCCCGCGCATCGATTCGGCCCAGCCGATGCGCTCTCCGGCCTCGCGCCGGTGCGAGATCTCGTACAGCCCGGCGGCGGCCAGCGGGCCGATCAGCAGGAAACCCGAGATCGCCGCGGTGAACAGATAGGGCATGTTCGCCGCGTAGGCGAGGATCAGGTAGCCGATGACCGCAAGGATCGCGCCGTGGGTCAGGCTGGCGAGCGGGTTGGCGCGCAGGTCGTCCCAGCCCATGCGCAGCCATTGCAGCGGACGTCCGGCGTCCACGTGGTGGACGTGCGGCAGTTGGAAATGGTGGTCCAGCGGGTGGTAGGAGTGGTCCATGGCAGCCTCCATCGTTCTCTCTGACGGGATGGGGCGGCGCCCGTGCATGGGCTCGCAGCCGGCCCCGTGCTGCATTTGATCGGCGCCGGCGGAGGGAGTTCGCAAACGGGATGCGTCGGCGTCAGCCCGCCGGCCGGACCTCCTGCCACACGTTGCGGCAGCCGGTCTCGCGCACGCGGAAGCTCCACAGCGCACCGAACAGCCCGGCGCCGAACAGCAGGCCGATCCCCAGGCGGAAGGTATCGACCGAGTAGATGCGCACCCCGTCGACCATCGTGCCGTCCCAGTTCAGATCCATCACCAGGCCCACCGCCGGCTGCAGCAATGCGCCGGCGAGGAAGCCGCCCATGTTGGTGACGCTGGTGCTCATGCCCGAGAGCTGGGGCGGGTTCACCTCCTTGGCGCAGGCCCAGGTCAGCGAGAAACTGGAGGTGGTGAAACCCATCAGCGCGAACAGCGCATAGGACAGCCCGACCGGCATGCGCAGCGCGGAGAGCCACACCAGCCACAGCAGGCAGTAGGCCAGGCTGGCGGCGATCAGCACCGGCTTGCGGCGGCCGATGCGGTCGGACAGCGTGCCGATGGCCAGGCAGCCGATGGCGAAGCCGGCGAAGAACAGCGACAGGTGGCTGGCCGCCTCCACCCGGGTGAGGCCGTGCACCTGCACCAGGTAGGGCGTGGCCCACAGGCCGGCGAAGGCGAAGAAGCTGCCGGCCAGGCCGAAGTTCACCCACACCGCGGGCCAGGTGGCGCGGTTCTTCAGCACGCCGAGCAGGCCGTTCAGCACCACCGTGCGGTCGAAGCGCGGACGCGGCGCTTCGGCGCTGCGCCCGTCCTTGATGAACACCCAGCAGGCGACCGCCAGCAGGGCGGAGATCACCGCGGCGGCAAAGAACACCCCGCGCCAGGAGGTGACTTGCGCGAGCGAGGCCAGCGGGGTGCCGGCCAGCATCGAGCCGAGGTTGCCGAGCAGCATGGCCACGCCCACCATCGTGGCGAAGCGCCGCTCGTCGAACCACACCGCGATCAGCTTCAGCATGGCGATGAACACCACCGACACGCCCAGCCCGATCAGGGTGCGGCCCACCAGGGCCACGTCTAGGTCCGGCGCGAGGCCGAACAGCAGGCTGCCGCCGGAGGCGATCAGGCCACCGATCAGCAGGATGCGGCGCGGCCCGAGGGTGTCCACCAGGATGCCGGTAGGCACCTGCATGATGGTGTACACATAAAAGTAGGTTGCCGCCAGCACGCCCAGCGAGGCCGCACTGGTCTGGAAGGCCAGCGCCAGGTCTTGCGCGATGCCGGCGGGGGCGAAACGGTGGAAGAAGGACATGACGTAGGCGGCGATGACCACGGCCATCGCCAGCCCGCGTCCGGTGGCGGGAACCTGCATGGGGCTGTCTCCTGAGCTGCGCCCGCTCGTGTCGGGCTGTTGTGCTTTTGTGTGCAGGGCTGTCCTGCGTCGACCCTGGGGCGTCCGTAGGAGCGGCCTTGGCCGCGATCACGGCAGTGGTGTTGGCCACGGCCTGATCGCGGCCAAGGCCGCTCCTACATATCTGTGGGGGGTGTCCCCCGCGCTTCTCAGCCCAGCAGGTTACCGGTGAGGCGCTCGTAGGCCTCGCGGTACTTGGCCGCGGTGTGCTCGATGACCTCCGCCGGCAGGCGTGGGCCGGGCGCCTTCTTGTCCCAGTCCAGGGTCTCCAGGTAGTCGCGCACGTACTGCTTGTCGAAGGACGGCGGGCTGATGCCCTCGCGGTAGCTGTCGGCCGGCCAGAAGCGCGAGGAGTCGGGGGTGAGCGCCTCGTCGATCAGATGCAGGGTGCCGGCCGCATCCACGCCGAACTCGAACTTGGTGTCGGCGATGATGATGCCGCGCCCGGCGGCGTATTCGGCTGCCTCGGAGTACAGCGCGATGGCCGCGTCGCGGGCTTCTTCGGCCAGCCCGGCGCCGGTCTTGCCGGTGCCGGCGAGCGCCTCGGCCAGCGTGGCCTCGCAGTTGGCCTGGGCGACCGCGAAGGAGACGTTCTCGTCGTGGTCGCCCACTTCCGCCTTGGTGGCCGGGGTGAAAATCGGCGCCGGCAGCTTGGCGGCCTGCTTGAGGCCCGCCGGCAGGGCGATGCCGCAGATTGCGCCGGTGGCCTGGTAGTCCTTCCAGCCCGAGCCGATCACGTAGCCGCGCACCACCGCCTCGATGGGCAGCGGCTTCAGGCGCTTGACCACCAGCGCGCGGCCGCGCACCTGATCGCGCTCGTCGGCGGCCACCACGGTTTCCGGGTCGATGCCGGTGAGCTGGTTGGGGACGATGTGGCCGAGGCGGTCGAACCAGAAGTTGGCCAGCGCGGAGAGCACCCGGCCCTTGTCCGGAATCGGGTCCGGCAGGATCACGTCGAAGGCGGACAGCCGGTCGCTGGTGACGATCAGCAGCTTGTCGGCATCGACCGCGTAGATGTCGCGCACCTTGCCGCGGCCGAGCAGCGGCAGGCTCTTGATGGAGGATTCGAAAAGGGGAGTGCTCACGGTGACGGTACCGGTCGAGGTAAAAGCGGAATTATAGGTGCGGAAGCGGCGCGGCAGGGATGGCAGATCCGCTCACATCAGCGCGTGGCCGAGCGTGCGCAGCGCGATGCCCACCGCGGCGCCGGCCAGCGCCGGGCGCAGCACGCCGGCCACCCGCCGCCCGGCGGAGATCAGCACCGCCACCCCGGCCACGTCCAGCGGGTGGATCAGGAAGCCGGCGCTGGCGTTGAGCACCTCGGCGCTGGCGCTGCCTTCGCGCAGCATCTCGTCCATCACCCCCATCATCGCGGTGCCGCCGGCGATGTACTTGGTCAGCGTCGGCAGGATCAGCGCGGGGTCGATGGCCAGCAGGGCGAGCAGCGGGGTCAGCAGCGCGGTCAGGGCGTCGATCGCCCCGGTGGCGCGCAAGGTCATCACCGCCACCAGGGCCAGCACCAGCATGGGGATGGCGCCCACGGCGATCTTGAAGGCTTCCGCGCCGGCGCGGTTGATCACGTCGAGCACGCCCTTGGCGTCCTCGGCGGTGCGGTGGTGCAGGGTCTCGTCCACCGGCCCTTCGACCGCGGACAGTCCGCGCCCGAACAGATGCCAGGTGGCCGCCGCGGCGAGCAGGCCGCCGGCGAACGAGAGCGCCAGGGTGAGCGCGAAGTCCAGCCCCATGGCCGCCATCGGGAAGGTGACGTTGGCCTGCGCCATGGCCATCACCATGGCCAGCGTGGCCGCCAGGTGGCGGTCGGAGGCGCCGCGGCCTTCCATCATGGTCAGCGTGGCCACCGGGGCGGCGAAGCTGACGAAGTTGATCTGCAGCGCGGCGAAGGCGCCCAGGCCGGTGAGGCCCGCCGGGCGCAGCAGCGGCGTGGCGCGCTGCACCACCCAGTCGATCACCCCGCGCGCTTCGAGCAGGCGCATCAGCGACAGCATGACCACCATGATGGGCAGCAGCACGAAGAGCGCGAGTTCGACCGCGGAGCGGCCGGCGCGCAGGACGATGTCGGTGATCAGATCCATGGTCGGGGGGAACTCGGGGCGAGCATTGGAGGGCAGGCGTCCGGATGGTAGCGGATGACGGGCGTGTTTGCTGCGTTGCGACAAAAACAACAACGGCGCCCGGAGGCGCCGTTGCGGTTGCAGCCCGGGCGGTGTTCAGTCCATCGCCTCGTACAGCGGCAGGGTGAGGAACTCGGGGAAGTCCTCGGAGAGCGACATCTCCTCGAAGATCTTCGCCGCCTGGTCGTAGGTGGCGGTGTCCTCGCCCTGGGCGGCGACGGTGGCCTTGACCTTGGCGAGTTCCTCGGGGATCAGCGCGCGCACCATGTCGGCGGTGACCTTGCGGCCGTCGTCGAGCTTGCCCTTCGGGCTCACCACCCACTGCCATATCTGCGAGCGCGAGATCTCCGCGGTGGCGGCGTCTTCCATCAGGTTGTGGATGGGCACGCAGCCGTTGCCGGCCAGCCAGGAGCCGAGGTAGTGGATGCCGACGTTGATGTTGTTGCGCACGCCCACTTCGGTGATCGGCTGCTCGGGCTGGAAGTTCATCCAGTCCTTCGGGCCGAAGCTGTCGGACACCTGCTTGTCCCACTGGTTGGGGCGGTTGCCCAGCACCTTGACGAACTCTTCCATGGCGATCGACACCAGGCCCGGGTGGGCCACCCAGCCGCCGTCGTAGCCGTCGTTGGCGTCGCGGGTCTTGTCGTGGCGGATGCCGGCCAGCGCCTTCTCGTTGGCGGCCGGGTCGTTCTTGATCGGGATCAGCGCGCTCATGCCGCCCATGGCCGGGGCGCCGCGCTTGTGGCAGGCCTGCACCAGGGCCAGCGCGTAGGAGCGCATGAAGGGCACTTCCATGGTGATGGCGCCACGGTTGGCCAGGCAGAAGTCCTTGTTCTTCTTGAACTTCTTGATGCAGGAGAAGATGTAGTCCCAGCGGCCCGCGTTGAGACCGGCGGAGTGGTTGCGCAGCTCGTACAGGATCTCTTCCATCTCGAAGGTGGCGAGGATGGTCTCGACCAGCACGGTGGCCTTGATGGTGCCCTGCGGCAGGCCGATGTGGTCCTGCGCCATCACGAAGATGTCGTTCCACAGGCGCGCTTCGAGGTGGCTCTCCATCTTCGGCAGGTAGAAGAAGGGGCCGGCGCCGCGGGCGATCTGTTCCTTGGCGTTGTGGAAGAGGAAAAGCGCGAAGTCGAAGATGCCGCCGGAGACGCGCTGGCCGTCGACCAGCACGTGCTTCTCGTCCAGGTGCCAGCCGCGCGGGCGCACCTGCAGGGTGGCGATCTTGTCGGCGAGCTTGTACTCCTTGCCGTTCTCGGCGACGAAGTCGATCTGGCGGCGGATCGCGTCATAGAGGTTCACCTGGCCCTGGATCTGGTTGTACCAGTTGGGGCTGTTGGAATCCTCGAAGTCGGTCATGTAGGAGTCGGCGCCCGAGTTGAAGGCGTTGATGATCATCTTGCGCTCGACCGGGCCGGTGATCTCCACGCGGCGGCATTCCAGGGCCTTGGGCAGCGGGGCGATCTTCCAGTCGCCTTCGCGCACCGACTTGGTCTCCGGCAGGAAGTCGGGCAGCTCGCCGGCGTCGATGCGTGCCTGGCGGGCGACGCGGGCGGCCAGCAGTTCCTGACGGCTCGGCTCGAAGGCGCGGTGCAGCTTGGCCACGAGTTCCAGCGCCTCGCGGGTGAGGATCTGGTCGAAGCGGGGGTGCAGGGGGGCATTGATCTGCATGCCCTGGGGCAGGTCGAGGCTCATGACAACTCCTGTAAACAAGCGGTTTTTGCGAATCGTGGATGTCCTGGTGCAGCGCCGGGGCCGGCGGGCCGCCGCGCGCGGGGTTGCCCCGTCTGAGTGCGTGCGTGCCGCGGGCGGTGTCTCCTCCACCCGGCATAAGATGGACCCGAGTCTATTGCGTCACAAAAGAAAATAGAAGATAAGGCTTAATCAATTGATCTTTTACTTTGAGTAAAAAATGGATCAACTCAAGCAGATCGAGAGCTTCGTCAGCGTGGCCACCCGCGGTTCGCTCTCGGCCGCGGCGCGCGAGGCCGGCGTGACCCCGGCGGTGATCGGCCGCCGGCTCGACGCCCTGGAGGCGCGCCTGGGGGTGAAGCTCCTGCTGCGCACCACCCGGCGCATCACGCTCACCTTCGAGGGTAGTGCGTTTCTCGAGGACTGCCAGCGCATCCTCAACGATCTGGCCAATGCCGAGGCTTCGGTGAGTCTGGGCGGCATCAAGCCCAGCGGGCATCTGCGCCTGACCGCGCCGGCCGGTTTCGGCCGGCGCCACGTGGCGCCGGTGGTGATGCGCTTCCTGCAGGACAACCCGGAGGTGAGCTGCACCCTGGAACTGTCGGACCGCATGGTCGATCTGCTCAATGAAGGCTTCGACTGCGCGATCCGCATCGGCGAACTGCCCGATTCCAGCCTGGTGTCGGTGCGTCTGGCAGAGAACCGGCGGGTGGTGATCGCCAGTCGCGAGTATCTGGCGCGCCACGGCACCCCGCGGACCCCGCAGGACCTGCTGGCACACAACTGCCTGTGCCTGGCGCAACAGCGCGGCTGGCAGTTCACCGGTGAGGACGGCGCCCCCATGCTGCTGCGCGTGGCCGGCAACCTGGAGTGCAACGACGGCGCGGTGCTGCGCGACTGGACCCTGGCCGGCCTGGGCCTGGCCTGGCGATCCTTGTGGGAGGTGGGCGAGGACCTGCGCAGCGGCCGCCTGGTGCAGGTGCTGGAGGACTGGGCGGCGGCGCCGCTGGGCATCTACGCGGTGTTCCCGCAGCGCCGCCACCTCGCCCTGCGCATGCGCCTGCTGCTGGATCATTTCCGCGACACCTACGCGCGGGCGGAGTACTGGGGGGCTTGACTCGCCCGGTGCCCGGCAGCCGGCAACCGGGCTACTACACTCTTATGGTCAGGGAGGATGCCTGTCATGGATATCGATACCGTACTCGCCGACCTGGGGCTCGCGCCCGGCGATCTGCAAGCCGGCGCGCTCACCGTCCGCTCGCCGATCGACGGCAGCGTGCTGGCGCGCCTCGCACCACATTCGGCGCAGGGGATCGACGCCGCGCTCGCCCGTGCGCAAGCCGCCTTCCTGCGCTGGCGCGATATGCCCGCGCCGCGGCGGGGCGAACTGGTACGCCTGTTCGGCGAGGAGTTGCGCGCCAACAAGACGGTGCTCGGCCGCCTGGTGAGCATGGAGAGCGGCAAGATCCTTGCGGAAGGCGAAGGCGAGGTGCAGGAGATGATCGACATCTGCGACTTCGCCGTGGGCCTGTCGCGTCAGTTGCACGGCCTGACCATCGCCTCGGAGCGCCCCGGGCACCGCATGATGGAGACCTGGCACCCGCTGGGCGTGGTCGGCGTGGTGTCGGCCTTCAACTTCCCGGTCGCGGTGTGGGCGTGGAATGCGGCACTTGCGCTGGTGTGTGGCGATGCCCTGGTGTGGAAGCCTTCCGACAAGACGCCGCTCTGCGCGCTTGCCTGCCGGGCCTTGTTCCTGCGTGCGTGCGCGCGTTTCGGCGAGGTGCCCGAGGGCTTGCTGGAGGTGGTGATCGGTGGGCGCGAGGCTGCCGAAAACCTGGCCGACGACCGCCGCATCGCGCTGCTCTCGGCCACCGGCTCGTGCGCCATGGGGCGGGCGCTGGCGCCGCGGGTGGCGGCGCGCCTGGGGCGCTCCTTGCTGGAACTGGGCGGCAACAACGCCATCGTGGTCGCGCCCAGCGCGGACCCCGACCTGGCCGTGCGCGCCATCCTGTTTTCTGCTGTCGGCACCGCCGGCCAGCGCTGCACCAGCGCGCGCCGGCTGATCGTGCACGCTTCGCTGCGCGAGACGCTGCTCGTCCGCCTGCGCAAGGCCTACGACAGCGTGCGAATCGGCGACCCGCTCGATCCGGAAACGCTGATGGGGCCGCTGATCGGCCGCGACGCGTTCGACGCGATGCAGGCTGCGCTGGCCGCGGCGCGAGGCGAGGGCGGTTCGGTGTCCGGCGGCGAGCGGGTGCTGGCCGAGCGCTGGCCGGATGCCTGGTACGTGCGCCCCGCCCTGGTGGACATGCCGGCGCAGACCGATACCGTGTGCCGCGAGACCTTCGCCCCCATCCTCTACGTGCTCGGCTACACCGAGCTGGACCAGGCAATCGCGCTGCACAACGCGGTGCCGCAGGGCCTGTCCTCGGCGATCTTCACCAATGAGCTGCGCGAGGCCGAGCGCTTCCTGTCCGCGGCCGGCTCGGACTGCGGCATTGTCAACGTGAACATCGGCACCTCGGGCGCCGAGATCGGCGGCGCCTTCGGCGGCGAGAAGGACACCGGCGGCGGGCGCGAATCCGGCTCGGACGCATGGCGGGCCTACATGCGCCGCGCCACCAACACCATCAACTACTCAACCGAGCTGCCGCTGGCGCAGGGCATCCGCTTCGGCGACTGAGGAGGCGCCGCATCTGTAGGGGCGGCCTTGGCCGCGATTTCTGCCTCCGCTCATGGCAGGACCGCATCGCGCCCAAGGCCGCTTCTACCCGAGGCGATTGAAGAATTGCCGACTATCCGCTATAGTCCGACGCCTTCGCCGGCATAGCTCAGTTGGTAGAGCAGCGCATTCGTAATGCGAAGGTCGGGGGTTCGACTCCTCTTGCCGGCACCAGTAAATTCAAGCACTTAGGCCAGTCCTCCGGGGCTGGCCTTTTTGCTTCTCGGCTTCGTGTAGCCACGGTGTAGCCAAAATTGGACGGTGTAGCCACAGCTGCTGCGGGGCCGTCCCACCCCAGGAAAAACAAAAAAAACCGTCACGAGGACGGGTCCATTCTCGGCACTGACAGTGTGGCGGTGCTGGGCGTATTGTCGGTCTCGCTGGCCGCACCTGAAGAGAAGCCTCCGGGCTGGCTCGCGCGGTCGGGCTGGACTGGGCCGAGGCGAACACGATCTGTACATTCCCTCGCGCGCGCGTATTGGTCGCACAAATCCCCTTGTGGTCGGGCAATCCCATGCCACATGAGTGCCCTCCTTTACGCAAGAACGTTGCGTATCGAAGCGGGTTGCCGCGTGTCCTGAAGTCCTCGGGCGCTTGCTGTTTGCTCACGGCCCGATCCTGCAACGCCGGGGGAAAGGGAAAGCCGCTTTTCGTGCCGTTGCCCTGATGGTCGAGTAAGCCAAAGGACATAAGCCTAGCGATCGAATGTCATTCGACTGCGTTCGTGCCAAGGGTTGCTGCCACGAATCCACGTACAATTGCACGCCAAATACGTATGAATGCCGATGCTCCTTTCTATGGGGCTTGATGGGCAAGGGCTTTAGGGAGGCTTGATTGGACGTCTTCGAGTTCCGCGGAAAACTTGTTGCCGACTACGCGGCCTTCACCCGCAGCTTCACCCGTATCCACGCCGAAGACATCAAGCGCTTCGTCGACGACGCCTACAACTCCGGGCGCTATTGGCCGGCACCGCTCGTCCAGGTCAATCCCAACTTCAAGGCGGGCGGCACCGTTGAAGCACTGGTGACCGCTGGCGCGCTGCACCCGGAGTGCGGGCGCATCTTCCGCGCCGGCAAGTCGGCTTCGAGCCTGGGTGTGTCGCTCACCCTCTTCAAGCACCAGGAAGAGGCGATCGGATTCGCACAGAGTGGTGAGAGCTACGTCCTGACCACGGGTACCGGTTCGGGCAAGTCGCTGGCCTACTTCATCCCAGTCGTCGACGCCATCCTCAAGGCCAAGGTAGCTGACCCCACGCCGCGCACCCGCGCCATCGTCATCTACCCGATGAACGCGCTCGCCAATAGCCAGCTTGAGGAACTTGGCAAATTTCTTGGTGACTACGGTGACCATCCGCCCGTGACCTACGGTCGCTATACCGGCCAGGAGAGCGATGAAGAGCGGCAGAGGCTGGCAGCGAACCCGCCGGACATCCTGCTCACCAACTTCATGATGCTCGAACTGCTCATGACGCGGCAGGATGACAAGGACAAGGCCGTCATCCGCAACGCCAAGGGCCTGCGCTTCCTGGTGCTGGATGAGTTGCACACCTACCGTGGTCGCCAGGGGGCGGATGTTGCGCTCCTCGTGCGTCGGGTACGCGAGGCGCTCTCCGACAACCTGCAGTGCATCGGCACTTCGGCAACGATGGCAACCGAAGGCACCGAGCAGGCCAAGAACGAAAAGGTTGCTGAGGTGGCCAGCCGCCTGTTTGGTACCCGCATCACGGCCGCCAGTGTCATCACCGAAACCTTGCAGCGGGTCACGCCCGAGCAGTTGCTGGTCGAGCACGTGCGACCACAACTTGCCGAAGCCGTCCGTGCTGGGGTACCCGAGTCCGCCTCCTACGGGGTGCTCGCCCAGCACCCGCTTGCCGTCTGGGTGGAACTCACGCTGGGGCTGACCCGCGACGAGGGGAAGTGGCGCCGCGCCCGTCCCATTACGCTGGATGTTGCCGCCGACCTGTTGGCAGCGGATGCCGGTGTTGATATCGGCCAGGCCAGAACGGTGTTGGCAGACTTCCTGCTGCTCGCCTACCGCACCACCGACAAGCCGCCCTCCGAGGGCGGGCGCAGCCTCTTTGCATTCAAGCTCCACCAGTTCATCTCGGGCGGCAGCAAGGTCTACGGCACCCTCGAACCTGCCGGGCGGCGCTACCTCACCCTGGAGGGTAGCCAGTTCGTCCCGGGCGACCGCGCACGCCGGCTCTATGCGCTGCATTTCTGCCGGGAATGTGGGCAGGAGTACATCCCGGTCTGGGACGAGAACAGCTCAAACGGTCGCGTGTTCAATCCGCGCAACATCGAGGAGCGCAGCCACGATGACGAAGACGTCAAGAACGGCTATTTCATGCCAGACACGACGGGCGTCTGGAACGACACGCTGGACCGCTATCCTGAGACCTGGCTGGAGCCCAAGAAAGACGGCGACCTGAAGCTGCGCTCCAACTACAAGAAGCGCCAGCCCCATCATGTCAGGGTCGATGCTGAAGGCCGGCACACCGGCGACGGTATGACCGGTTGGTTCATCCCGGGCAATTTCGGCTTCTGCCTGCGCTGCGGAGTGGTACATCCGACCGCAGGCAAGGAGTCGCTGCGGCTCACCGGCTTGTCTGGCGAGGGGCGCAGTTCGGCGACCACCATGCTCACGTTGTCGGCGCTGCGTTACCTCTACGAGGAAGACGAGCAACTCAAGGAAGAGGCCAAGAAGGTCCTGGGCTTCACCGACAACCGACAGGATGCAGCGCTGCAGGTCGGACACTTCAACGATTTCCTGCAGGTACTGCTGCAGCGAGCCGCGCTCTTCGCAGCAGTCCAGAAGGCTGGCGGCAGCCTGAACGAGGGTGAGGTTGCCGAGGCCGTATTCAAGTCGCTTGGCTTTGACCGCGATGACCCGGGCGTGCGTGCCGAGTACATGCAGGAGCCCGATATCAAGGGCAACGCCCGGCGTCAGGTGCAGGACATCATGCGCGCCATTCTTGGCTACCGGGTGTACTTCGACCTGCGCCGTGGCTGGCGCTTCAACAACCCCAATCTTGAGCAATTGGGCCTGGTTCATATCGAATATCAGGACCTCGACGAACTGGCGGCTGACGCGGGGGAATGGTCTGAGGCGCCGATCGCCTTGCAGGCGGCGTCGCCCGACGTCCGCAAACGGCTCCTGGTCATGCTTTTCGACGCCATGCGCCAAGGGCTTTGCCTTGCGTCGCGCTACCTCGACCGCAGTGAGCTGGACCGCCTCAAGACCTCCAGCTACGCCAACCTGCGTGAGCCCTGGGGTTTCTCCGAGGACGAGAATCCCATCTCCTCGAACTGGTTCATCGTCGGCGCCAAGCCCCGTGACGAAGACCGTCGGAACGTCGAGTATCTCGTTTCCGGCAGTGCCCGCTCCAAACTTGGCCGGGAGCTGAAACGCCCGAGCAACTGGCGCGAAGCCGACGAGAGTGACAACCCGCATGCCGCCAAGCTCAAGGACGAGCAATGCGAAGAGGTCATCAAGGCGCTGCTCAAGGCGGCCAAGTCCTATGGTCTGGTGGTGTCCGAGGAGACCGAGTTCGGCATTACCGGCTATCAGCTCAATGGCACCGGCCTGTTATGGACGCTTGGTGAGGGCAAGAGCAAGAAGGGCGCGGATGACAACGCCTTCTTCCGCAGCCTGTACGGCAACATCGCCGGCATGCTGGCAGACCCGGTGCATCGCCTTTTCGATTTCGAGGCGCGCGAACACACCGCCCAGGTCGAGCAGGATGAGCGCCTGGAGCGCGAGGCCCGCTTCCGCTTCACCCAGAAAGACCGCGACGATTGGCAGGCCGCGAATAACAAGCCGCTGGAATGGCTGCCGGTGCTGTTCTGCTCGCCGACCATGGAACTAGGCGTCGATATCTCCTCGCTCAATACCGTTTACATGCGCAATGTCCCGCCCACGCCGGCCAATTACGCGCAACGCAGCGGCCGGGCAGGGCGTGCGGGCCAGCCTGCGCTGGTCATCACCTATTGCGCCGCCCAGTCACCGCACGACCAGTATTTCTTCCGCGATCCGGTGCGCATGGTCCATGGCCAGGTCAATCCGCCCACGCTCGACCTCGCCAACCGCGAACTCATCCAGAGCCACCTGCACGCCATCTGGCTGGCAGAAACCGGCAAGAAGCTCGACAACAGCGTGCGCGGTCTGCTCGATATGAACGACCCCGCCGCACCGCTGACCGACGACTACCGGCAGCAGATGGATGCGGATGCGCCGCAGAAGCGGGCGCATGAGCGCGGCCTGCGTGTGCTGGCCATGCTCAAGGACGAACTCACCGAAGAGAAGGCCCCCTGGCATACGCCGACCTTTGCCGATGAGGTGTTCCGTCGCGCCTTCCAGTCCTTTGACCGGGCGCTCGACCGCTGGCGCGACCTCTTCGCCGCCACCAAGCGGCAGATGGAAATCAACCAGAAGGTGATGAACAACCCGGCCGCGAGCGAACGTGACCGGCGCGATGCCAAGCAACGCCACGACGAAGCCTTCCGCCAGCAGACCCTGCTGCTGCAGGAATCGGGCTCAGCCAACTCCGACTTCTACACCTACCGCTATCTGGCGAGTCAGGGTTTCCTGCCCGGCTACAACTTCCCCCGCTTGCCGTTGATGGCCTACATCCCGGCGCGCAAAGGCAAGATTGGCCGCGAGAACTTCCTTTCCCGCCCGCGCTTCCTGGCCCTGTCCGAGTTCGGTCCCTACAGCCTCATCTACCACGAGGGCAGCCAGTACCGCGTCGTGCGAGCCATGCTTTCGGTCGGCGCGGAAGACCAGGTCTCGGTCGGCGCCAAGCTCAGCACCGAAGTGGCGCGCATCTGCCCCGCCTGCGGTTACGGCCACTTCCGCAACCAGCGGGATGCCGACCGCTGCGTGTCCTGCAACGCCCCGCTGGCCGACTCCGTCGCCGTGCAGAACCTCTACCGCATCGAAAACGTCTCGACCAAACGTGCCGAGCGCATTACCGCCAACGAGGAAGAGCGCACCCGACAGGGCTACGAGATGCAGACCACCATCCAGTTCGGCGAGCAGGATGGACGCCTGCAGGTCATGCACGCAGTCATGAAGGAAGGTGACACGCCGGTGCTGGAGCTCCAGTACGGCCCCGCTGCGACCGTGTGGCGCATGAATCTGGGCTGGCGGCGCCGCAAGGAGAAAAGCCTCCTCGGTTTCATGATTAACCCGGTAACCGGCCACTGGGTCGGCGGCGCGGAAGAGGCTGGCGAGCCCGACCCGGACACCCCACCGGACAAGACCCCGCCGCAGCGCATCGTTCCCTACGTGGAAGACCGGCGCAACGTGCTCATCGTGCGTCCGCTCGAAGAACTTGACATCAAGACCATGGCGACGCTGCAGTACGCCTTGAAGCGCGGCATCGAGGCGGTCTATCAGCTCGAAGAGAGCGAGCTGATGGCCGAACCGCTGCCCAAGGCCGACCTGCGCCGTTCAATCCTGTTCTACGAATCGGCCGAAGGCGGGGCCGGTGTGCTGACCCGCCTCGCGACCGAGCCCGATGCGCTGGCCAGGGTCGCTGGCGAAGCGCTCGCCATCATGCACTTCCGCCGCCCCGAGTCGGGAGCCTGGAACAGAGAGCAGTTGGATGAAGAGTTCGACGCCGATGGCAAGCCCATCTGCGAGGCTGGTTGCTACCGCTGCTTGCTCTCCTACTACAACCAACCCGATCACGTGAACATCGACCGGCAGGACGCCGACAACGACGGCAAGGTGCTCGACATCCTCTGCCAGCTTTCGAAGGCCCGGGGCGAAGCAGGCAGCTTCGGGCGTACGGCAGAGGCGCAGCTTGGTGAGCTGGAACGCGTTTCCGGAAGTTCTCTGGAGCAGACGTGGCTGAGCTATGTCCGTGAGCACGGCTATCGCCTGCCCGACCAGGGGCAGCACACCATCGAGCGTTGCCAGGCTTCGGCGGACTTCTTCTACGAGGACTGGAAGGCCGCGGTCTTCATCGATGGACCGCATCATGAGACGGCCTCTCAGGCCGAGGGTGATGCCGCCATCAACGCATGCCTGGAAGCCGCCGGTTATTACGTTGTTCGCTTCCCCAAGGATACCCACCACTGGCCTGAGGTCTTCAAGGCTCATGCTGGCCTTTTTGGAGCTTAGCTCTTCGGGGATGCGTGTTGGTGTCGGTCCAATTGGGATTGGAGGGGCGTGTGACTACCTCTATTGAGAATTGTCAGCGAGTCCTGTCTGCTGTCGGCACGTTGCACCGTCATGGTTATGAGGGGCTTCGTGTTATGCCTGTTCTGGATGAAGAGCGGTGGATTGCCTTTATTGGGCCAAGACTGGCGTTTTCCTCGCTCGATGGCGCTTACGCGGCTCCAGACCTACGCGGACGTTGTGTGCGGTTCTCAATGGGGTATAGCCTTCCCGAAACGAATGATTGCTTCGAGCTCTTGAGGGCGCTTTATGCCGGGGTATGCGTTCAGGCAGATGTTGGGAGTGCCATGCAGCTTTCCCCCGAAGCTGACAAGAGATTCAGGGAGTGGTTGGAGCACTCTAGGCTACGTGACCCAGAGTACAGCGCATGGTACTTCTCACTGGGAGGAAGGCTATTTTTCGCCAGAGATGCCCTGCCATACCGAGAAGACGTTGAAGTTCCCGCATCACGGCGTGGCCCCGTGTTCTTTGCAGAGTTTCGCCCATCTGAGAACGGAATTGAGCGATACCGTCGTGATGAGTCTCTATCTCGGCCGCCTGGTGGGAAGGCGTTTTCTGACGGAGGAAGGAGGATTGCCAATCCGGAACTAAGACTTGCGGAAGCGCGCCCGACAGACGCGCCAAGCCTGCGGTGGAGTTCCTCTGGAAGCTCGGGAAATGAGAGGGCTCTCGATGAGTGGTATGAAGATTATGTGCATCGAGATTGAGTATCGAGTTCTCGGGCACGATTTGCATGATTTTGGGTTTTGATGATGACCTTTCAGTACCAACCCGGCTCCCTCGTCTCGGCCCGTGGCCGCGAGTGGATAGTCCTTCCACAGTCCTCCGACGACACCCTGCATCTTCGCCCGCTCGGCGCTACCGACGACGACGCCACGCTCATCTACCTGCCCATCGAACCTGGGCCGGTAGGGCCGGCGACCTTCCCCTGGCCCACGGCTGAGCAGGCATCGAATTTCGCCGCAGGCCAACTTCTCCGTGATGCACTGCAACTTAAGCTGCGCACCGGCGCAGGCCCGTTCCGCAGCTTCGGCAACATCGCTGTCGAGCCGCGCGCCTACCAGCTGGTGCCCTTGCTGATGGCGCTCAAGCACGAGGTGGTGCGCCTGCTGATTGCGGACGACGTGGGTATCGGCAAGACCATCGAAGCCGCGCTCATCGTCCGTGAGTTGCTCGACCGTGGCGAAATCAATCGCATGGCCGTGCTGTGCCCACCGCACCTGTGCGAGCAATGGCAGCGCGAGCTGAAGGAGCGCTTCCACATCAATGCGGTTGTGGTGCGCAACACCACCGCCAACCGCCTGGAGCGCGGCTTGCCAGCGAACCAGTCGGTGTTCGAAGCCTATCCCTTCACCGTGGTCAGCCTGGACTACATCAAGTCCGACCGCCGTCGGGACGAGTTTCAGCGCGCCTGCCCGGAGTGCGTGATTGTTGATGAAGCGCACACCTGCACCTTCAGCGGCCAGGGCAAGCAGAAGCGCTACACCCTGCTGAAGGGGCTGGCAGAAGACAGGTCGCGCCACATGGTGCTGCTTACCGCCACGCCACACTCGGGCGACGAGGAAGCCTTCTACAACCTGCTCGGGCTGCTTCACCCGGAGTTCCGTGAACTCAAGGACATCCCCCCGGACGCCCGCCGTCCGCTGCGCGAGCAGCTCGCCAACCACTTCGTACAGCGCCGCCGCCCGGACATCGAAGAGTGGAATGACCGCAATGTCTTTCCCGAGCGCTTTTCGGCTGAAATCACCTACAAGCTCACCGGTGAGTGGGGGCGGTTGTTCGATGAGGTGCTCGACTACGCCCGCGACCTGGTCGAGCGAGCCGAGGGCAAGGGACTCCTGCAGCAACGCATGAGCTGGTGGGCTGCGCTTGCCCTGCTGCGCTGCATCTCCTCTTCGCCAGCCGCGGCCGTCAATGCCCTGCGCACACGCTTGCAGGGCACTGCCCCGAGTGAGGACACTGACGCTGCGGAGATCGAACTCACGCAGGAAGAGGCAGAGGAGCAGGGCCGCGAGCGGGTGCTCGACGGTGTCGAGGACGACCTCTCCACCCAGGACATCGAACCGGGAGCCCGCACCGAAGACGGCGCCCGTCTTGCCGAATTGATTGAGCGTGCCGCGGGCTTGGCCGGCCCATCCAAGGACCCCAAGCTCAAGAACCTCATCGAACACCTCAAGGAGCTCACCGAAGCCGGGTTTCAACCGGTGGTGTTCTGCCGTTACATCGCTACCGCGCACTACGTGGCCGAGCATCTGCGCACTGTCTTCCGCAACCATCAGGTCACGCCGGTAACTGGGCAGTTTGCCCCTGCCGAGCGCGAAGCCGCCGTCGAAGCCATGGGTGAAGCCGAGCAGCGCATTCTGGTGGCAACGGATTGCCTGTCCGAAGGCATCAACCTGCAGAACCTCTTCACCGCCGTGGTGCACTACGACCTGTCGTGGAACCCCACCCGCCACGAGCAGCGAGAAGGCCGTGTGGACCGCTTCGGCCAGAAGGCGCGCGAAGTGCGCACCACCATGCTCTACGGCCAGGACAACCCGGTCGATGGTGCGGTGCTGCAGGTCATCCTGCGCAAGGCCGAGAGCATCCGCAAGGAGCTCGGCGTGCTGGTGCCCATGCCCGACGACGAAGGCAAACTCACCCAGGCTCTGGTCGGCGCCGTGTTGTTGCGCAAAGGCACAACGACTAACCGCATGCCGCAATTGGGCCTCGACTTTGGAGACCCCGAGCAGTCCATCGACACCGCGTGGACCTCGGCGCGCGACAAGGCTGCCAAGAACCGCACCCTGTTCGCGCAACGCCGCCTCAAGCCCGAGGATGTGCTGCCCGAATGGCAGAAGACGCTGGCCGTGCTCGGTGGCGAGGCCGATGTGGCGCGCTTCGTCAAACGGGCCGCCCAGCAGCTCGGCGCCCCGCCGGAAGAGACCACCAAGGCCGGCGTGACGCACTGGAAACTCCACGCCTCCAGCCTGCCCTCGGCAGTGCGTGAGCGCCTGGAGGGCGAGGGGCTCGCGGGTACGCTGCGCATCGACTTCCATCAGCCGCCGGCGCCGGGCACGCAGTTCATCCATCGCACCCATCCGCTCGTCTCGGTGCTGGCGGATTTCCTGCTCGAGACTGCGCTGGACGATGCCGCCGTCGAAACCGACAGCGCACTCGACGCAGTCGCCCGTGCGGGCGCCATCTTCACCGAGGCCGTCGAGACACGCACCACCGTCCTGCTGGTCCGCCTGCGCCACCAGCTCACCGTCAGCCACCGGGGTCAGTCCCGCCTGCTGCTGTGTGAGGAAACCCTCACGGTCGGTCTGGAGGCCGGTAGCGAAGCGACTCCGCTGGCGGAGGCTACCGCCCGCGCCCTGATGGCCGCCGAGCCTGCCCGCAACATGCCGCCGCCGCTGCGCGACCAGCACATCCAGCGCGCGCTGGCGCAGTTGCCGGAGCTTCAGCCCACGCTGGAAACACTCGCCCGTGCCCGCGCCCAGCAGCTGCTCGACGACCATCGTCGTGTGCGGGTGGCGTCCGATGCGCGCGGTGAATACCGGGTCACGCCCAGCCTGCCGGTGGACGTCATGGGTGTCTTCGTTCTCATCCCGGCCTGATGCCAGCAAACAGGAATCGACAAGAAGATGGCTCGCCGTAACAACCACGAACTCGCCTTTGCCGCCCTGTCCATCGAAGGCGCGCTGCTCGCACCGGACTTCCTCAACAAGGTCGCCCACCTGGACGCGAAGTCCGACCAGAACGAAACCGACTACGACATCCCCCGCGGTCTCAAGCTGCGCGACGAAGTCGGTCGCTACTGGAAGATTGCCCAGAACCTCTGGCAGGATTTTTCTGTCCGGCGCGAACGGTCGGACGTGGACAGCCACGCGGTCACGGTGCGCGATTTCCTCGAACCCTTCTGCCGCCAGGTGCTGGGCTTTGCAGACATGCGCCCGGTGGGGCAAGTGACCCTGGATGAGCGCATCTTTCCAATTGGCTTTGCAGCCGGCGAGGGCAGGGTACCGCTGGTTTTCGCCGCCCACGACCAGGGGCTGGACAAACCCAGCACCCGCCATGGCGATGGCGTGCGCCGCCGCTCGCCCTTCCTGCTCGCCCAGGAATATCTAAACGCCAGCAGCGACTGCCTGTGGGCCGTGGTCAGCAACGGCCTCAAGCTGCGCATCCTGCGCGACAACCCCAGCCTCACCCGCCCGGCCTACATCGAGGCCGACCTGGAAGCCATCTTAAATGAGGGCCTCTACCCGGATTTCACCGCCCTGTGGCTGCTCGCCCATGCCTCGCGCTTCGGCAAGGTCGGCGCCGAGCCCGCCGACTGCGCCCTGGAGCGCTGGCGCAACACCGCGCAGGAAGACGGCATCCGCGCCCGCGACCGCCTGCGGGTAGGCGTTACCGAAGCCCTGCGCGCGCTTGGCACCGGTTTCCTCGCCCACAAGGACAACGCCGAGCTGCGCCGCCGCATCGAGGCCGGCGAACTCAGCACCCAAGCCTATTTCGAGCAACTGCTGCGCCTCATCTACCGCTTCATCTTCCTCGCCACCATCGAAGACCGCGAACTCGTCTTCGCCCCGGACGCCACCCCGGAAGCCCGCGAACGCTACTTGTCCGGCTACAGCCTGACCCGCCTGCGTCAGCTCGCCGCCCGCCGTCGCAGTTACGACCGCCACGCCGACCTGTGGCAGGTACTCACCATCACCTTCGCTGGCCTGGGCCGCGGTCAGCCGGCGCTGGGCCTGCCCGCCCTCGGCGGGCTTTTCGAAGCCGCCCAATGCCCGGACCTGGACTGCGCCCGCCTGGAAAACCAGGCCCTGCTGTCTGCCCTCTTCAGCCTGTGCTTCTTCCGCGATGGGGCGGCGCTCTCGCGGGTGAACTATCGCGACATGGACTCCGAAGAGCTCGGCAGCGTGTATGAGAGCCTGCTGGAGCTCGTACCCCAGGTCACACTCACCGGCGGCGCGCGCCGTTTCGGCTTCGTCGGCGACGAGGAAGAGGGCAGTACCAAAGGCAACGCCCGCAAGCTCACCGGCTCCTACTACACCCCGGACAGCCTGGTGCAGGAACTCATCAAGAGCGCCCTGGAGCCGGTCATCGCCCGCACCTTGGCGGAGAACCCGCAGGAGCCGGTCCAGGCCCTGCTGGCACTCACCGTCTGCGACCCGGCCTGCGGCTCCGGCCACTTCCTGCTCGCAGCCGCCCGCCGCATCGCCGATGAAGTCGCCCTGCTGCGCGCCCCGGAAGGCAACCCCAGCCAGCAGGACTTCCGCCATGCCCTGCGCGACGTGGTGGCCCACTGCATCTACGGCGTGGACAAGAACCCCATGGCGGTGGAACTCGCCCGCACCGCCCTCTGGCTGGAAGCCTACACCCCCGACCGGCCGCTCACCTTCCTCGATGCCCACCTGCGCTGCGGCGATGCCCTGCTCGGCGTGCTGGATGAAGCCATCCTGCAAGACGGCATCCCGGACAAAGCCTTCAATGCACTTTCCGGCGACGACAAGGAGGTGGTCAAGCGCATCAAGAAGGCCAACCGTGACGCGCTGAAGAGCATCGTCAAGGCGAAGGAGAGATCCCGCCAGATGCTGAGCCTGGACCTGGACGAAAACGTCGACGCCGCCAGCTTCGAGGCCCTGCCGGACGATACGCTGGAAGCTCTGCAGGCCAAGCGCGCCGCCCATGCGGCGCTGGAAGCAAGCATTGCTGCCTCCAAAGCCCGGCTGGCGGCGGATATTTTTGTAGCCGCCTTCGTGCTGCCCAAGACCGTGGAGACGGAAGCCCGCATGCCGACCAGTCAGGACCTGTGGTTAGTGCTGAACGGCGATGCCCCGCGCCCCGGCATCGCCGAGTCGGCCCATGCGGCCGCCCAGTCCGCGCAAGCCTTCCACTGGTGGCAGGCGTTTCCTCAGGTCAAGGCCCGGGGTGGCTTCGATGTGCTGCTGGGAAATCCGCCGTGGGAGGTCTCGCAATTCACTGATGAAGAGTACTTCGGCGCGACTTTGCCCTCCATTTCTGGAATGCGTTCTGACCACAGAAAGCGAGCGATTTCTGAACTGAGGGTGGGGAATCCCAGGCTTTGGTCGGCATATCAGAAGGCCCGCCGCTTTCAAGAGTCCTTAAATGTCTTCTTCAAGGAGTCAGGTAGATACCCTAAAGCAGGCATCGGTCGGAGTAATCTTTTCGGCCTCTTTGTGGAGTCTATTGCGCACCTGATGGATGCTAAAGGGCGCTCTGGCTTTATCGTCCCTACCGGATTTGCAACTGACGACAGTAGCAAATTTCTATTCGAGAGTATTATCGAGCGCAAGCTTCTTGTAAGTTTGTTTGACTTTGAGAATCGGGATGGGATTTTCCAAGAGGTCCATCGGAGCTATAAGTTTAGTCTCGTGACGCTAGGGAGTTCTGAAGCAACAGAGCTTGCCTGTTTCGCAACGCGTGTTTCCGATTTGGCTGACGGCAGAAGACGTTTTGTTTTGAGGGCACAGGATTTTTCCCTGATTAATCCTAATACTATGAATTTGCCTGTTTTTAGAACGCAGCGAGATTCAGAGCTGACAATGGCCATCTATCGTAAATGGCCAGTTTTGTCGAATAAAAACTCTCTGGAGAATCCTTGGTGCATTGATATAAAAAGAATATTCAATATGGGTGTTCCGGAGGTTGCTGCTCTTTGCTCGAATAGCCCGGGAAGCTCGAGGGTTCGAATGTTTGAAGCGAAAATGTTTCACCAGTACGATCATCGCTGGTTTGGCTATGGTGCGGGATCTGATGATAGAGGTAAGACTGACCCATCCTTTCTTGTTGCTGGTCGGTATTATATTGACAGGTCTGTCGTTGAGTCAGAGTTGCACGGGCGCGATGGATCCAGGCAGTGGCTGCTTGCGTGGCGGGACGTCTGTCGCTCGACCGATGAGCGAACTGTAATTGCTTCTGTCATCCCAAGGGTTGCAACCGACTTCACCATCCGTGTCGGTTTTCTTAATCACGGTGCGGAGTTCTCGGCTTGCTTTCTCGCAAACTTGAATTCACTGGTGCTTGACTTCATTGCGAGGCAGAAGATTGGCTCAATACATCTGTCGGATTACATAACGTACCAGCTCCCGTTTATTTCGCGTTCTGCATATGGTGAGGGTGAAATAGCATTTATTCTCCCCCGCGTCCTCGAACTCACCTACACCGCTCACGACCTGAAGCCCTGGGCGGCAGACCTCGGCTACGACGGTCCGCCTTTCCCCTGGAACGTTGAGCGCCGCGCCCAACTGCGCGCCGAACTCGACGCCTACTATGCCCGTCTCTACGGCCTGACCCGCGACGAACTCCGCTACATCCTCGACCCCGCCGACGTCATGGGCGAGGACTACCCCAGCGAGACTTTCCGGGTGCTCAAGAACAATGAGTTGCGCGAGTTCGGCGAGTACCGCACGCGGCGACTGGTTTTGGCGGCGTGGGATGCAATGGAACAGGACTGGGCGGGGCGGACAGCTGCATGACTATCGTTCGTGATAAATATCGGGTTCTGGCCCCGCGAGCGAGCTTGCTACACGATGTGGTGGTGCTCGCGCAGGCGTGGAAGAAGTCTCACACATACATCCGCCGACACAACTGGTACGCCGATACCCTTGAGCTGGATTGTTCGGCATTCGACCTGGACTCGAAACTGGGGCAATGGTCGAATGAGCTAAAAGATGGGGGTTATCGTCCGAACCCAGCCTGGTTGGTTCCTTCCCCAAAGAATGGCGCATGGGGATTCGGTGCCGAGTTCTCTGGCGGCTGGGGAGCTGCGCCGACCAAAGATGGTGGTCGTCCCGTTCTTCGCCCACTCGCCCACCTTGGCATCCGCGAGCAGACTGTTTCCACCGCTGCGATGCTGTGTCTTGCAGATTGCATCGAAAGCGCACAGGGGAACACGACCTTGTCAGCTGAGGAAGCCCTCTCCGCCGGGGTGTTCAGTTACGGCAACAGGCTCTACTGCAGATGGTCGGATGACAACCGGCGAGCCCACTTCTCTTGGGGCAACGCAACGTCCTACAGTCGATACTTCCAAGACTACCAACAGTTCGTTGAGCGCCCAAATGTACTGGCGCGCAAGGCTGAAAGCGAGCATCGCGATGCTGCCGTCTTCATCGTCAAGTTGGACCTCAGCGCCTTCTATGACAACGTAGATTTAGGCTTGTTGGTCGACAAGCTCAAGAAAACCTATTCCAGCTATCGTCGACGCCATCCGGATGTTCCGGCTGCGGACACTCGGTTTTGGCGCTTGCTGAGGAGAATTCTAAGCTTTACGTGGAGAGAAGCAGACCGTGACCTGCAGGGACTCTTCCGAGACTCTGTTCTTCCTGCTGGTTTGCCTCAAGGACTTCTGGCCAGCGGGTTTCTGGCGAATGCCTACATGCTGGAGTTCGATGAAGCAGTGGGGGCGATTGCCAGTGCGGGTGGCTCCGTTGGTGAACATGAACCCGTAACAGTTCACGATTACTGCCGGTACGTTGATGACCTGCGTCTGGTCGTCTCAGTGAGAGACTGGCCAACTCCTGAAGCATTGATTCGGGAGGTCATCCCCCAATGGGTCCAAGCTCAACTGGAAGCGACGACTGGCGCGGGGCGTCTCCGTATCAATCCGGAAAAGACCGAGGTTGAGCCATACCGGGCTGTGGGCGGCGACGCAGGGACCGCTGCACGCATGAAACTGCTTCAACATCAGTTGAGTGGGCCCTTCGATGTGGTCGCGCTGCAACAGGTCGAGGCTGGGTTGAATGGCCTTCTTGCCTTGGCGGAGCTCGGCGCGGCAACTGCGAGTTCGCCGGGCGACTCCGCTGCATCACCTCTCTTGGAGTCCGTGGCGCGACCCAAGCTGGAAGTCCGGGACGACACGCTGACTCGGTTCTCGGCGTATCGCCTGACAAGGTCCCTCCGCATGCGTCGGAGCATGACCAACCTTGCGGAAGCATTGCCGGAGGGCGGAACGGCGAAGGATGCGTTGCTTCATGACTTCGAGGTAACCGCGCGCCGGTTGGTTGCCGCTTGGTCGGTCAATCCTTCTCTTGTTCAGGTATTGCGGTATGCGATGGACCTTTTCCCCAGCCCCACGTTGTTGGAGCCGGTCATTGAGGGCATCACGAGCAAACTAAACCAGCAAGACGTACCGGAGGACGAAGAGCGGGTCGTCTACTACGTGCTTGCTGAACTGTTCAAGGCAGGGGCGACGGAAACGGGTAGGAGGGCTTCCCGTGATGCTGCGTTCGAAATCGGCGATGCTCAGGCTTATCGGGCTACCCTTGTTCGTCTAGCGCGGAGGCTTCTTGAGACCGGTTCGAGAGTGCCTTGGTACGTCAACCAACAGGCTGCACTGTTGCTGGCCTCGTCTGGCATCCCGATGGATGAGCTGCCCTCCATATGCGAGTTGTGCTTTCATCGTGCGCTCAACGACTACGTGGCGGGAGAAAGCCGCTGTCGAGAATTGCCCGCGCGCGATGAGGTCGCTGTTTCATTGGTCGGGTTTCAGCTTGCGCCGGACCACAAACGCTACGTTGCTTGGTTCCGAAATTTTTCAAGAGACCGCCCACGGCTGCAGGTGGCTGAAGCAGTTCGGCTGATAGGGCATGCTGACCACGACCTCCTCGCAGCACTTGTGCGGAGCGGAAGACGCCGTTCTGTGCCTGAATACCTCCGGGCTTATCTCGACTCCCGCCGGTCATCCTCTTCAACTCAACTTGATACGGATACATGGATTCCGTTCCTCAAGGTTATTACACATCCGTGTGCGGTCTTTTCCGAAGAGAACGCTCTCCTGCAACTCGCAAGGCAGCTGACCAGTTTGCCGAAGGCTGCTCTGAAGAATCCCCATAAGCTAACGCCGGCAAGCCTCCGTGTGTGTTGCAGTGATTGGGACAGGCTCAAGGACCCAAGAGAAGATGTGCTGCGACTCGAATGGTTGGATACGTCTAATCCTGACCCGGCTTACGAAACACCAGCGTGGTGTGCGAAAGGTCAGGGGTGGATGTACGCCTTTGGGAGACTCCTGAGGGCCGCAGCGACAGGGCAGCCGGACTTCACCGCACGAAACTGGCTCCTTAGCGAGGATGCGGCGGGTTGGTATCGTGGCATCCGGAGTACTTGGCAAAGTCGGCGGACAGGCATGCTCCACACTT